>JBEKOT010000095.1:0-14696 GCA_049521495.1 Syntrophorhabdales bacterium
TCTCCGGCCATTTCTCGAGGGCCGCCCTGAAATACTGGACTGCCATGTCCCAGTTCTTGTTGTTGTAGTAGGCGACACCCTGCTCGTTCAGGTTGTGTCCCTCGTTGTGCTGGGCGGCTACGGGGTCGTAGTAATCGCCGCCCCCTCCACCGCCTCCGCCGCCTCCACCACCTCCCCCTCCACCGTGGCCGCTCAGGTGAAGGTCATTGAAGGTGGCTCCGCTGACGGTAAATGCCCGCCCCTGAGATGGAACCAAAAGGGCGATAGAGCAGACAAACAACAAAAAGAGCGTTGCGTGAACTGCCGGAAGACGCTTCATGTCCTTTCCCTCCTCGTCCCTTTATTCAACCCCAGGGATCCGATTCGTTGACTTAACAATGCTATCAAAAATGTCTCGGGCTTGACAAGATATTTCCTCGTCCCCGGACCCCTCGCCGCAGGTCGTTGGGGGCGGGGGCGACTAACGGGCGTAAATAAGTAAATAACTTCCAACCCATCTTCTACCTTAGACACCCTCGAGGAGGCGTTTGTTCCGTGGCCTGTAACCTATGCGACCCGGACGGACCCGCTACGCCTTCACCTGCGCCTTTACGGCGGCGTTGACATTTCAAAAGAATACAGGTATAAACAGAGCTAATCCGTAGTTCCGGAAAGGAAAAAACGCTGTGGAAAACGTGGTCTCCACCGTGACGACTCTGAGGGAGGGCGAGGAGGGCATAGTCAGCTCCATAGGGGGCGGCGAGCGCCTTACTAGCCGGCTCGCGTCAATGGGAATAGTCCTCGGGACGACGATCAGGATGCTCACGAACAGCGGCGGCTCGGTGATCGTCCTCGCCTCGGGCACGCGCCTTGCCCTCGGCAGAATAGAGGCCTCGCGCATATTCGTCTCAAAGATCGCCCCCTCCGAGGAGGAGAAGACCCATCTGCTCGTCGCCCTGGCCGGACAGCCGAACGTGGGAAAATCGACTCTTTTCAACATCCTCACCGGTCTGTCGCAGCACGTGGGAAACTGGCCGGGGAAGACCGTGGAGAAGAAAGAAGGGGTTCACGTAAGCGACGGCGCCCGGATGCGTATCGTCGACCTGCCGGGCACTTACAGCCTTACGTCTTTTTCGGAAGAAGAGAGGGCGGCCCGGGAGTTCATCATCCACGAAAGGCCGGACGTCATAGTGCTCGTTGCCAACGCCTCCGCCCTCGAGAGGAGCTTGTACCTGCTCTCCGAGCTGCTCCTCCTCGACGTGCCCATCGTCGTGGCCGTGAACATGATGGATGTCGCCGAGAGCCAGGGCATTCACGTGGACGTGGCCGCCCTCCAGAGGTCGCTCGGCCTGCCCGCCGTTTCGGTTATAGCAACGAAAAACAAGGGCATAAGGGAGCTCGTCCCCCTCATAGTAGATGCCTCGAACCGGATGGTCGACTTCAACCCGCGCCTGCCCGACGTTTCCTACGACCACAGGGCCATCTACATGAGGCTCCTGGAGCTTCTGAAGGGCCGAATGCCGCGGTCCTATACGGACCGCTGGGTGGCAACGAAGCTTATGGAGGGCGACCCTGAGGTGTCCCGCGCGGTGGAGGGGCTTGTCCCGGAGGACAGATGGAACGAGATCCAGGGGCTCCTCATCGAGCACGAGGACGCGCTGCGGGCAGTACTGGGGGGCAGGTACGACTGGATAGAGGCTGTAACGCGCATCGCCGTCTCGCACTTCAGGAGGGGGCAGGTGCTTATGACGGACCGGATTGACCACCTGCTCACTCAGCCCATCCTGGGTATCCCGGTGTTTCTGGCAATACTCGGCCTTGTCTTTACTCTCACCTACAAGGTAGGCTTCCCGGTGCAGCACCAGCTTGAATGGCTCCTCGGAACTTTTGCGCGCCTCCTGGAGACCGCCCTCTCCGGGGCGCCGCAATGGCTCTCGGGACTGGTTATCAAAGGCGTTATCGGCGGCGCCGGGTCCGTGCTCACCTTCTTGCCCATACTGATCATATTCTTTGTCTGCCTGGCGTTCCTCGAAGACGTGGGCTACATGGCGAGGGGCGCCTTCGTGATGGACCGGTTCATGCACGTCATCGGCCTCCACGGCAAGAGCTTCCTGCCCCTTTGCCTCGGTTTCGGCTGCAATGTGCCCTCCGTGATCGGGGCCCGGATAGTGGAATCGAGAAAGGCGCGCCTCCTCACTATCTTCCTGGCGCCCTTCGTTCCCTGCACGGCCCGGCTGGCCGTGCTCACCTTCGTAAGCGCAGCCGTCTTCGCGGAAAGGGCCGCCCTCGTCTCCTGGCTGCTCCTTACCACCAATATCGCGGTACTCGGCGTCACGGGCATGGCTATCAGCAGGGTCTTCATGAAGGGCGAGCCTATGCCCTTCATCATGGAGCTGCCCCTGTACCACAAACCCGACCCGCATACCATATCGATAGCGGTGTGGGCAAGGACGGTCTCCTTTGTGAGGCGCGCCGGCAGCGTGATCCTCGCTGCTTCCGTAGCGACCTGGCTTCTCGCCAACATCCCCGGGGGACGCCTCGACACGAGCGTGCTCGCCTGGATGGGCAGGCTGCTTTCACCCGTGGGGGCGGTCATGGGCCTGGGATGGAAGGAGATGGTGGCCCTTGTCTCGAGCCTCGTGGCCAAGGAGAACTCGATAGCCACCCTTGCCGTCCTCTACGGGGTGGGTCAAGAAGGTCTCCGGAGCGTGCTGCCCAGGGTCATGAGCCCTGCCTCCTCCCTTGCCTTTCTCGTTGTGCTCATGCTCTTCGTCCCGTGCGCCGCGACGGTCGCCGTTATGAAGCAGGAGATGGGAAGCTGGAGGTGGTTCATCTCCTCCTTCCTCTTCATGCTGGCGGTCTCATTCCTTGGAGGGGTCGCAGCCTACCATCTGGCCCTTTCCTTCGGGCTCGGCTGACTTTCCACCCTTTGCGGATAGGCCGCCCCTCCTGTAGTTCGTCGCGTATATGCCGGCGCAAACCAGGCAGAGACCGCCGATAAGCCCCCATGTCATCTGCTCGCCGAGAAAAATGCCGCTCGCGGCCGTGCCGAATACGGGCATCAAAAAGGTGAAGACGGCCAGTTGCGAGATCGGATAGGAGTGTATGAGCCGGAACCAGACGAGGTAGGAGGCAAAGGCGACGATTACCGACGAATAGAGCACGCCGCCGACGATGGCGGGGGTAAGGCGGATTATCCATACAGGCTCTGTTGCGAGGGCGAAGACGAGGATGATGGGCACCGAGAAGACGAGTTGATAGAGAAAGGTGTGGATGGGCTGCACCTTTTCGGCGAGATATTTCTTTATGTAGACGGTCGTCGCGCCCCAGAAGAAGGCGGCGGCGATGGCCATCAGGTCGCCGGCGAGAAAGGCAGGGGTCCATGTCCGGGGCTTCCCCTGAAGGACCAGATAAGCGCCGAGAAAGGCGAGGATCAGTCCCGCGACCTGCAAGGGGCCGATCCTTTCCTTTACGAATAAATAGGCCCCCACGGCAACCACAAAGGGGGACAGGTTGACGAATATCACGCTGCGGGCCGCATCGGTGTAAATCAGGCTGACGTAGATGCAGATGAACTCCATGCCGAAAAGCATTCCGACGATAAAGCCGTGAAAGAGGCGGATATCCCTGTGGAAAAGGGGCTGTTTTATGAAGAGGCAGTAGGAGATGCCTAAGATGGAGGCGATCACGGACCTGAGGAGCGAATTGAAGATCGGGGAGAGACCCTGGTTCGTCACCTTTACGACCGGATAGTTTAGTCCCCAGAGCAGGGTAAGGCAGACAAGGACCAGGAATCCTGCAATGTCGATGTGGTCTTTTCTCTTCATCGGCTCCCGCTCCGCCCCGTTTCCACCGTTACCCTCCTCCCGCGGCCCTTTGCCCTCCCGTTCATTTTGCTGCCGGCGGGGGCCAATATGCAAGAAAAAAAATAACACCTTTTCGTTGAGGAACGGCAAGCTTAAAGGCTGCACCGAACGGCCTGTCCCCTGAAAGGGCGGAAAGCTTTGAGGGGACTTCGGTCCGCAGGATCACAAATATGATATACTGAGACAGGAATGGCAAGGCCGGTTACACCTCTTATCGCCGTAGATATCATCATCGAGTACGGGGAAGGTATAGTCCTCATCGAGCGGAGGAACAAGCCGCCGGGTTGGGCGCTGCCGGGCGGGTTCGTGGACGAAGGCGAGCCTCTGGAGGAAGCGGCGGTAAGGGAGGCCCGGGAGGAGACGTCGCTCGATGTGACGCTGCGGGAGCTCCTTTACGTCTACGGGAAACCGTCAAGGGACCCGAGGGGCAGCACGGTGAGCGTCGTCTACACCGCCCTGGGGCAGGGCGACCTGAAGGCCTCCGACGATGCGAAAAGCGCCGGGGTGTTCTCTCTCGATTCCCTGCCCGGCGCGCTGGCCTTCGACCACCGGGAGATCATAGCCGATTATTTTACCTTCGTCAGGACGGGCCTCCGGCCCGCACCCGCTCCGGACCGGCCGAAATAAGAGCCCTATTGTTCCGATTACCTGTCGCAGGGAGATGGCGGCAAAGGGGCTGAAGCCGCCGTGGAAAGGCATGGAGTGTCACAAGAAATAGCCTCGGTATTCTCCATTCTGAATTGGCCGGCCCGATCGAGGGCGGCAAGAGCCACGGCCGGCCCGAAGGGGATAGACGGCGTTTGCCGTAAAGGACCTCATAATAGCACATAATCCATTGATTAGTCCTTCGGTAGAGTATATACTTTTAGGCACATAAGTTTACTATCATGAACGCTGAGCCATGAAAACGCAAGAGGGTGCGCTTGAAGGAAGAGACCGGGTGAAGGCTGCAACGGAGCCCGTGGAGCTTGAGATAACCATCGACGAGGCGAAGGAGATCCTGCGGAGCGGCCGGGCGATCCTCTTGGACGTAAGGGGCGAGGGGGAGATGTGTCTCGGCCGCATCGAAGGCAGCCGAGCGGTGCCTCCCGGCCTCCTGGAAGAGAACCTGGGGGAGCTTCCGGAAGGGAAAGAGACGACCGTCCTCCTTTACTGCTCCACGGGCGCCGTCTCCCTGCGGGCTGCCGCCCGGCTGAGGAATATGGGCTTCAAAAAAGCCCTCTCCATTGCAGCCGGCTACAATGCATGGCTTGAGGCGGGGGAAGCCGTCGTTGCCGACGGCGCTTTCACCCGCCGTCAGCTCGACCGCTACAGCCGGAATATGCTCCTTAAGGAGGTGGGCGAGGAAGGCCAGCTCAAGCTGATGTCCGCTAGTGTCCTTCTTGTCGGCGCCGGCGGTCTCGCCTCTTCCGCGGCCCTTTACCTTGCCGCCTCCGGCGTGGGGACGGTCGGCATTGTGGACTTCGACACGGTAGCCCTCTCCAATCTGAACAGGCAGGTCCTCCACGGGACGGGCGACGTGGGCAGGCTCAAGGTGGATTCCGCGAAGTCTGCCATAGAGAGGATCAACCCCGATGTCAGGGTGGTCCTTTATCCCGAGCGCCTTGTCCCCGGGAACGCCCTGGAGATCCTGGAGGGCTTCGACGTAGTGATAGACGCTTCGGACAATATAGCTACCAAGTTCCTTATCAACGACGCATGCTATTTTGCGGGCAAGCCCTGCATCTTCGGCGGCGCCGTCGGTTTTGACGGGCAGGCAGGCGTTTTCTGGCCGAAAAAAGGAGGGCCCTGCCTGAGATGCATCTTTCCTGTCCCGCCGCCCCGGCACCTGGTGCCTACCTGAAGCCAGGTGGGGGTCCTGGGTATGGTACCCGGGCAGATCGGCCTGGTCCAGGCCACGGAGGCGGTGAAGCTGATCCTTGGAATAGGGACGCCCATGATCGGCAAGTTCTACATTTATAATGCCCTGCACCTCGGCGCCAATTTTATCGAGATCGGGAGGCACCCAAGCTGCGACCTCTGCGGGGAGAGCCCCCGGATCAAAGGTCTGACGGGTGAAGGGAGCGCCACCTATGGAAACGATGAATCATCCGATCCGGGGTATTGAATAAGCCACGGCAGGTCGCCTGTCGTTATTGTGTATGCTAGAGGAAGGTTAAAAAAATGGCGGAAGACGGTAAAGGCTCGCCGGCCGCGAGCGAAAAGGAAGGCAAGGTCACCTATAAGATCAGGCTGAAGGTGTTGAACAGGGAAACGGGCGAAGAGAGCTACCACACCCTCGATGAAGCAAAGGACTGGAATTGGGCCGACCCGGAGATTTGGAGGATCGTGAGCGGGTGGCAGGTAACGAGCTTCCAGCAGCTCCTCAACATGCTCTACCGTAGGATGCAGAAGGGGGAAACGGAAGTGTTGGTGTTGGAGGCGCCCCGTTTTATGATGTGTTCCGGGGGTTAGGGGTGCGTAAGGCTTAGGCTGTAAAGAGACAGGGTCAGGGAGGACCGACATGGCAAAAGACGCGAGTTTGTACTGGAACCCGATCACGGAAACTCTGCCAAGGGAGAAGCTGCAGGAACTCCAGCTGAAGAAGTTCAAGCGCATCTTCACGTGGGCCTACGAGAAGTCCCCGTTTTACGGCAAGCTCTATCGGGAGGCTGGCATCGAGCCGGGCGACATCAAGACCCTTGCGGATGTGAGAAAGGTCCCGAAAACAGACAAGGGCATGCTCAGGGACGTGCAGAGCAGACCGCCCTTTCCTTACGGCGATATGCTCGCCGTACCGCTCTCCGAAGTAACCGAGTTCCGCCAGACGAGCGGCACTACGGGCACGCCGGTCTATCAGGCCGATACCTGGCAGGACTGGGAATGGTGGGCCGAGAGCTGGGCCTACATCCTGTACGCGCAAGGCTACAGGGACACGGACCGCATGTTCCTGCCCTTCGGCTACAACATCTTCGTCGCCTTCTGGGCCTGTCACTATGCAGCCGAAAAGCTGGGCTGCGAAGTGGTGCCGGGCGGGGTGCTCGACACGGGAGCCAGGATCATGAAAATGAAGGAGCTCCGCTGCACTGCCTTCGGCGCGACCCCTACTTACGTCCTCGGCCTTGCCGACACGGCCCGGAAGATAGGCATAGACCCGAAGAGCATAGGCATCCGGCGCATCACCTGCGCGGGGGAGCCGGGCGCGAGCATCCCTACCACCAGGCAGCGCATGGAGGACACGTGGGGCGCAAAGGTGTACGATCACATCGGCGCCACGGAGATAGGGGCTTGGAGCTACATGTGCACCTTCCAGCCGAGGGGCCTCCACGTGAACGAGGCCTTCTTCCTGGTCGAGATAGAGGATGTAGATACGGGCGAGATAATCGAGGAGCCGGGCAGGAACGGCAAAATGGTCATCACCGCCTTCGACAGGATTGCAAAGCCCTGCATCCGCTTCGATTCGAAGGACGTCATCCGCTGGGCCGACTATTCTTGCGATTGCGGCAGGACCTTCCGCATCATCGACGGAGGGGTCGTGGGAAGGGCGGACGACATCACGAAAGTCAAGGGAGTGCTGCTCGCCCCGACGGCAATCGAAGAGGTAGTACGGAGCTTCAGCGAGCTTTCCGACGAGTACGAGGTAGTCGTGACGAAGAAGGGCGACATAGACGACATATCGCTCAAGATAGAGATCAAACCGGGCTTCGAGGGCGGGCAGGAGTCGATCCTTGCCAGGCTCAAGGACGAGCTCAGGGTGAAAACGAACCTCGGCTACAAGATAGAGGTCCATCCCCACGGTAGCCTTCCCAGGTACGAGGTGAAGGCGAAGAGGTTCAAGGATCTGAGGAAACACTAAGGAGGGGGAGGCGATCGTGAGCGACAATTACAAGATAGAGGAAATGGATAAGCGAATAAAGCTCCTGCGAAAGACGGCGGAGGAGCTCATGGAACTGGGGGGAGACATAGAGGCGGTGAAGAAGAACCTCGTGCGCCTTCTCGCCAGCACAAAGATGCTCGAGCTGAATGTTAGCGATGTAAGGGATATCCTGTAGCGTGGAGGGGGCCGGTCCGTTAAGAAAAATCGCCCCGGCCCCCTATGCTCTGTCCTTGCGCCTTCTTGCTGCGGCCCTCATGCTTACCCTTCTCCCTCTCGGAGCGGCAAAGGCCGCCGGCGGGGCGGAGGGCTGTCTGGAATGCCACGAGGCATACGTCGGCGCCCGCCACGGTAACACAGGGTGCCTGGACTGCCACCCGGGAAGCGCCTCGGTGCCCCACGAGGGGAAGCAGCAGCCGCAGCCATGCCGGAGATGCCACGAGGGGACGGTCGCTTCCTACGCCGGGAGCGGCCATAAAAAGAGCGGCCTGGCCTGCCGTGACTGCCACAACGTCCACTTCCTCCAAAAAGACAAGGGCAACCGCGTCTGCGCCGGGTGTCACGGGAGCGCATACGAGGCATTTAGCGCATCCCTGCACGCGAAAAAAGGTTCCCTTCGATGCACCGACTGCCATGACCCGCACGCGATCAGGCCTTACAGGGAGCTGGGGACGAAAGAGCGGATAAATGTCTGTGCCGGGTGCCACGGCGATTACTTGAATAAACACGCCTGGCTCCCCTACCCGGCACTCCACTTCGGCTACCTCGAGTGCGCGACCTGTCACAGTCGCCGGTCGGAGAAAAGCATAGTCTTTTTTTTTGCGAGGAAGTCGCCCGAGGGCAAGGTGAGGCTCCCTTACGACCAACTCGTCCGGCTCTACGGGACGGACCCGGCGGGTCTCATAAGGGAAGGCAGCCGGGATGACCAAATCGGCAGGCTTTTCAGGGTCCTCGCGAGGAGGGACAAGAATCTCGTGATCGATGCATCCGTAGTGGTGACGAAGCCTTTCCACGAATATTCCGAGAACCCGGTCGAGGAAAGGCGCTGCGTCGCCTGCCATTCCGGACGGGCCCGGTTCTACGGGTCCATGTTCTTCGTCCTCCCGGGGAAAGGGTCGGCGGAGTACATACCTCTGAAGGGCACGCTCCTTGCCTCCTACCCCATCGCCGCGTCTACCGATTTCTTCCTCCTCTCAAAAAACAAGCTAAAAAGGAAGGACATCATTGATTTCCTGTTGCTGAAGCCCCTCCGCACGGATAGGGACATCGGGTTCAAATGGATCGATTTCATCGGCTTTTGGTTGATAGCGATTACCGGCGCAGCCATCTGCTGCCACATCGTTCTGCGCCTCACGGTGAGAAGATGAAGCCGCTCCATCCCCTCTGGCTCAGGATATGGCACTGGGCCAATACCGTCATCATAGTCCTTCTCATAGTCACGGGCCTCGAGCTGGGGTTTACGGACCTCCATATCTTCCCCTTCCAAAAGGCAGTGCTCATCCACAAGGTCCTCGGGTTCGCCATGATTGCCGGTTTTCTCTTCTGGCTCGTCGCCGCCGTTTTGGACGGGAGCCTGGCCAGGTGCTACGGGGTCCGCAGGAGGGACCTTTCGGGCCTCGCGCGGCAGGCCCGCTACTATGCCCTTGGCACATTCAAAGGGGAGACAGACCCGTTCCCGACGACGGCAGGGGAAAAGTTCAACCCCCTCAAAAAGCTTGCCTACATCTCCATCCAGCTCGTATTCACACCGGTCGTCATCGTTACGGGCGTCCTCTTCAGCGACATCCTGCTCTTCAGGCAGGCCATAGGCTTTATCGGGGGCCTTCGCGTCCTACGCCTATATGGCGACTACGGGCAAGACCCCCTTGTCCAGGATCAGGGAAATGTTCACGGGTATTTGATTACCGCACGGGCGGTGGGATGGCAAATCCCACCGCCGTCAGGTATAATATAGCCAATGATAGTCCTCTACGTCCTGTACGCGGCCCTCGGGCTCTATATCGTCTCCTCCTCTTGCTACATGGGTTCTGTCAAGGCGGGCAGGACCGTACCGGAGCGGGCGGGACACTTCTTTCTTGCCGTCGGTTTCCTCGTCCATCTCTTCGCCCTCGTCCTGCGCTACTTCATTGCCGGCTACACGCCTATCACAAACCTTCACGAGTCGCTGTCATTCTTCGCCCTTTGCACGGCAGGTTTTTTTATTTTTTTGAGGCGCATCTACAGGGTCGGGTCGCTGGGCAGCATCTTCGCCCCAGTCGTGACCCTCATGCTCATAGGGGCGCTGGCCGCCTCCGCCGATATCAGGCCCCTCCCGCCGGTTTTGCGGAGCTATTGGCTGCCGGTCCATACGACCTTCGCCTTTATAGGCAACGCCGTCTTCTTCTCGGGCTTCCTCGTCTCCATCGTCTATCTGTGCATCGAACGGGGCATAAAGAGAAAGAGGATGCGGGATATTTCCGCGCGCTTTCCGTCCCTGGAGACGCTCGACCGGATCAACTACAAGTGTATGTCCTACGGCTTCCCTTTTCTCACCATAGGGATAGTCACCGGGGCAATCTGGGCCGATCTCGCCTGGGGGTCCTACTGGAACTGGGACCCGAAAGAGACGTGGTCGCTAATCACTTGGATAATGTACGCCGTACTCATCCACAACCGGTTGGCCATCGGGTGGAGGGGGAGGAAGACTGCCTACATGATGATCGCAGGCTTCGTCTCCGTGATAGTCACCTTTATCGGCGTCAACCTCTTTATCGGCGGTCTCCACGCCTATATGTGAAATGACTACTGGTCTTATCGTCCTCGGCCTCAACCATAATACAGCGCCCGTCGAAATAAGGGAAAAACTCTTCGTCCCGGAAGAGGCCGCAGGGGAGCTGCTCGGCGATCTCAGGACCGAATGCGCCGGCGAGGCGGCCGTTATCTCCACGTGCAACAGGACGGAGGTCTACGTCGCGAGCACGGACGGGGAGGCGTCGGGCCGCGCCGCAATGCACGCCCTGACCCGGCGTTTCGGCGCTCCGTCCCTTTCCGAGTACACCTATCTGCTGAGCGATGAGGAGGCATACAGGCACCTCTTCCTCGTCGCTTCGGGCCTCGATTCGATGGTCATAGGAGAGCCCCAGATACTCGGCCAGGTGAAGGACGCTTACAGGCTGGCAAGCGGCTGCGGCGCGGCAGGCCCTTTCCTCGACAAGGTGTTCAACCGGGCCTTCCAGGTCGCCAAAAGGGTGCGCACCGAGACCAAGATCGGCTACAATCCGGTTTCGATCAGCGCCATGGCGGTCGACCTCGCCAAAAAGATCTTCGGCGAGCTGAGCCAGAAAAAGATACTCGTCGTGGGCGCCGGCGAGATGTGCGAGATAGCCCTGAAGCACTTCAGGAAGGAGGGCCTCGGGGAGGTGCTCGTCACTAACCGGACCCTGGGAAAGGCGCAGCAGCTTGCCGAGGAGACAATAGGCGTTGCCTACCCCTTCGACGATCTGGGCGACTTGCTCACCCGGGTCGATATGGTGCTCTCGTCTACCGGCGCGGGGGAACCGGTCATCGACAAGGCCATGGTCCTCCGCGCAATGAAAAAGAGGAAGATGCGCCCCCTCTTTTTCATCGACATAGCCGTCCCGAGGGACGTAGCGCCCGAAGTAAACGACATCCAGAACATCTACCTCTACGACATCGACGACCTCAAGGAACTCTCCCAGGCCCATCTTTCGAACAGGATCGAGGAGTCACGGAGGGCCCACGAGATAGTCGACGAAGAGGTGCGCAAGTTCGGCCTCTGGATGGGCAGGCTGGAAATGAACCCCCTTATCGCCCGGATAAGGGAAAACCTAGACACCATGAGAGACAGGGAGCTGAAAAAGACTCTCCAGAAACTGAAAGGCGCGGACGAGGAGACGGCCAGGCAGCTCGACCTCCTCACGAGATCGATCGTCAACAAGATAGTCCATCCCCACCTCGTGATGCTCAAGGGGAACGGCAGTCCCGCCGTGCTGGAGCTGATAAAACAACTGCTCCTCGGAGAAGATGATGAAAAGGAAATGGATAATAGGGACGAGGGGGAGTAAGCTCGCTCTCGTTCAGACGGGGATAGTGGTCGAGGCCCTCTCGCGCCTTTATCCCGAATTCGAGTTTACCGTAAAAAAAATAAAGACCACGGGTGATTCCATCTGGAACAAACCCCTTTACCTGATCGGCCGGAAGGGGCTCTTCATAAAGGAGATCGAAGAGGCCCTGGCCGGCGGGGCCATCGACCTGGCGGTGCACAGCATCAAAGATCTGCCTACGGAGCTTTTTGCCGGGCTTGCCTTGAGCGCAATCCTCGAAAGGGAAGACCCCAGGGACGCCTTCATCTGCCCCAAGACCGGCCGATTTACCGACGTGCGGCAAGGCGCCAGGATAGGCACAAGCAGCATGCGCCGGAAGGCGCAAGCCCTCGCCCCGAGACCGGACATCGAGGTAGTTCCTTTGCGGGGCAATGTGGACACTCGCATAAGGAGGCTCGATGAAGAGGACCTCGACGCACTCATACTCGCCTGCGCCGGGGTAAGGAGGATGGGCTTTCACGACCGCATAAGGGAGGTCCTTCCCCTGGATGTCATGGTCCCTCCTTGCGGGCAGGGGGCAATAGGGATAGAAACGAGGTCTTCAGCCGAGGCGGCCGAGCTTGTGCGGCCCCTGAACCACGAGGTTACGGCCTTCGAGGTCGGTCTCGAGCGCAGGTTCCTGGCCGGCGTCGGGGGCGGCTGCAGCGTTCCTTTAGGCATCAACGCCAGCGTCTCGGGCACAGGCGTCGTCCTGCGCGCCTTCTACGGAGAAGAGAACGGCACAACCATTTTCAAAGACCGGCTGGAGGGCAGCCTTGGCGACGGGCCCATGCTTACCGACAGGCTGCTCGCTGACCTGAGGCGCGCCCGGGACGGGCACGCGCAATCGGACCCTGCTTCTTCCTGACAGGACCGACACGGCCGGTCCAACCCGCGAAAAAGCTGCCGAGAGAATTCCCATCGGGCCGGGGCGCTAGGACATGGTTGTGCCTCTCCATCGCCTCCCTTTATGACGCCTCTGAACTCACTTAAGGTTCATGTCTCGTGCACGTTGCGGTCAAGAAGATGGGGAGACCAATTTCCCCGTTCCGGCCACGGATAAGGCTTTGAGTATCGTTGTTGCACTTGTTTTCCTTAATATAGGTCTTATAATTGACTATGTTGTAGGGCAAGAGGCAATCTCCCAGGGGTTCTCAAAACTATCAGAATATTTGAGGAGAATGAACAGGGGAAATATTCTATGGGGCGCTCATTACCGTTATGGTGATCGGGTCTTTGTCGGCTCCTTCCTATGAGCTGCCTGCCTTAGCAACGGCCACGGTTTGTCCGGGAGAGAATGAAAAAAGCCTGGTCACCCGGTTAGAGCAGCTTGGCCGGCACGATTTCTGTAAAAACACGAGACTTCATGAAAAGGTGGCCATCTCTCATATCGTTGAGGAGGTGTTCACATGAAACCGATCCTTAAATGGCAGTACGAGCAGATCATCAAAGAGCTTCTATTGTTACAGGAGCATCAAAGCGATCCATCGTGCCCTTGCGAGAGTGACGGCGAGATGTGTGTCAGGAAGCATTTATTCGCCATAGAAGCTTACGCCGAAGAAACAATCCCCATGGAAGATAATGAGAGTTACAGGCAGAAGCTCAAAAACCTCGCGCAAGAGGCAAAAGAAATGCGCGAAGTAGAGGAAATTTCGCTGCGGGCCGGACATTCTGAAATTCCCAGAGACTTTGTTGAGTGGCCCAGAAAATGGCGAAAGGAGTTTGAAAGCTACAGTCTGACCGGTGATGAGGAGGGTGAAAGCGGCAGCAAGATCTGTAACCTTCCATCGAAATAGTACACACACAAGTAGGTTCGGTCAGCTCATGGACGATGCCGCAAAAGTTGCCTCTGCGGCGAAGCCGATCGTGAGTTAATAATCTTGCAAAATTCTATATAGCCTGCAAAGGCCCATAAGATTTCCTAGCGACTCAGGAAGCGGATTTCTTGCGGAGTGATGCTTATATTCTGGAGAAAAGGGACCGGGACCGGTCCCCTCGCCATAAAAAGAGGAGGAGCAATGAAAAAAAAGATCGGCAAGAAGTTATTGGCCAGGGAGGCCCTTTTCTGGGGCAAGATGAAGAACGCCCTCTCGAGGCCCGAGATCAGGGTCTGTCGCAAGTGAAAGAGCTGAAAAGGCTAGATGTTGCCGGTTCGGCAACAGAAAAAAGCAAAAAAGACTTTTTCGTCCAGTGGCACCTGACAAGCCGCTGCAACCTGGCCTGTGCTCATTGCTACCAGGAAGGCGGCCACGGACCGGAGCTTGATTTCGCTGCGATCCGGCGGCTGGCCGGCGAGGTGTCCGATATGGTCGGGGACTGGGCGGAGGATTACGACATCCCCTTTTCGCCCAGCTTCAACGTGACCGGAGGGGAGCCCCTCCTGCTCGGCGATATCGTCGAGGTCCTCCGGCTGCTCAAAGGAGAGGGGTTCCAGGTCTATCTCCTTACCAACGGCACCCTGGTCGATGAGGAAAGGGCGAAGAGGCTCTCGGGGCTCGTGGACGGCGTCCAGATAAGCATCGAGGGGCCGGAAGGGCTTCACGATTCCATACGGGGCAAAGGCGCCTTCCTCGAAGCGATGAAAGGGACGCTCAGGCTCGTCGGGCAGGACATCCCCGTAGCGTTCAATATGACCCTCTCGACCCTCAACGTGGACTCTCTCGACGAGGTCGTTTCGATAGCCCTGGATGCGGGCGTCCGGAGGGTCGGCTTCTCCCGGCTCGTCCCTTACGGGAGGGGCAAGGGACTGGCGGGGAAAATGCTCAGTCCCGGGAAGGTCCGGGAGACATACGGACGCCTTCTTGAATTCAGGGACGACCGGATCCAGATAACGACGGGAGACCCCATCGCCGCGTCGCTGGAAGGCCCGAAGGCCGACGGAGGAGACTTCCCCTTCGGCGGATGCGCAGCGGCGGT
>JBEKOT010000096.1:0-9730 GCA_049521495.1 Syntrophorhabdales bacterium
ATCCGGTCGATGTGCAGGCGCCGGTTTTAGTGTTACGGCCTGAAGGGGAATATTTGATGAGGTTCGATCCGAAAGAGAGCATGACCCTGGCCCCGTCCGATGCGGAGTTTCAGAGACGCTGGAGGGCCGTGCGCGTGGCCATGGAGGCGGAGAAGATCGATGTGCTTGTCATGCAGAACCGGGACCAGTTTCTCGGCGGGTACGTCCAGTGGTTTACCGATTTCCCCGCCCGGAACTCCTACCCCCAGACGGTGATCTTCCCGCTGCACGCTGAGATGACCAGCATCACTTCCGGAGGCACGCCGCCGAGCGACCCCGGCCCTCCCGCATGGGCCGTCAGGGGTGCAAAGAACAGGCTGAGCATCGGCTACTTTCCGAGTCTCTATTATACGGGCGCCTACGACGCGGAGCTTGCAGTCGGGGCACTCAAGCCATGGAGGAAGGGCGTAATCGGCGTCGTCAACGCCTCCCAGATCAGCGCCGCCTTCTATGATTACTTACGGAAACATCTCCCCGATGCGCGGTTCGTCGAAGCGGCGGACCTCGTGGACAACATCAAGGCGATCAAGAGTGGGATTTCGAGATCATCGCAGATGTAATCAGGAAGGCGACGGAATTAGGCAGCGAAGAACAGCTCGTGCTCGGCGCTTCTGCGCCCCTGGGCGTACCGGCCGTCTTGCGGGCGCGCCACTTTCAGAACCGGATGGTGCAGAAGGGAGACCAGTTCAGCCTGCTTGTCGAGGTGAACGGCCCCGGCGGTATGTACGGAGAAATGGGCCGCTGCTTCTTCCTGGGCAACAAAGTTCCCTCGGAGTTGTACGACGCCAACGAGCTCGTCAAGGAAGCACAGCGGCAGACCGCAGAGCGCCTGAAGCCGGGCGCAGACCCGAAAGAGATATGGGATGCGAACAACGAGCTTCTCGTGAGCCGGGGTCGGCTGCCGGAGACAAGGCTCTATGCCCACGGCCAGGGGTATGACCTTGTCGAGCGGCCTGCGATCAGGGACGACGAGCCGATGAAGCTGCGACAGAACATGAATATATCCGTCCATCCCACGGTTGCTTCCGAAAGCCTTTGGGTATGCCTCTGGGACAACTTCCTCGTCGCGGAGACAGGGGTGAGCAAGCGGCTTCACAAGGCCCCCCAGGAGATATTCGCGGTGTAGGCAGGCCAACCCTCAGAGAAGGACGCAATGACGAACATTGCCATTATCGACGAATATGCAGAGGATTACAAAAGGGCTCTGGAAAGTAAGTTTCCCGGCGTCTCCATACGGGCCGCCGCAGATGAGGCGGGACTCGGCAGCTTCGCCGAAGAGATGGATATTCTCCTCGCCTTCAGGGTCTCCGACGATCTGCTCAAGAAGGCGGTGAGACTCCAGTGGATCCAGAGCCTGGCGACGGGCGTCGATTACATCGTCAACAGGCCCTCGCTGAGGAAGGAGACGCTTGTCGCCTCTACCCGGGGCATTCACGGCCCCCAGATGTCGGAGATGGCCTTCCTCCTCATGCTCTCCCTCGCCAGAAAATTCCCGCAAATCGTCCTTAACCAGGCACGCAAGGTTTGGGAGCGATGGCCCTCTGGACTCCTGTGGCGTAAGAAAGTCGCCATTCTGGGCGTAGGCGTCGCCGGCGAGGAGATCGCGAGAAAGGCCAAGGCCTTCGGCATGTCGGTCTACGGCATCGACATTGTCAGGAGAGAGACGGACGCAGTCGATTACTTCTTCGGGCCGGGCGATATATTGAAGGCGGCCGGCGAAGCCGACTTCTTCATCGTAGTCGCGCCGAACACGCCGGAGACAGTCCGGATCGTGAACGAAGAAGTGCTTTCGGCCATGAAGCCGACTGCATTTCTTATCAATATCGCACGAGGGGAGCTGGTCGACGAAGAGGCCCTCATCAAGGCCATCAAGAGCGGGCGCATCGCCGGCGCCGGCCTCGACACCTTCTATCAGGAGCCCCTGCCCCCTGATCATCCTTTCTGGGAGATGCCTAATGTGATCGTCACCCCGCATGTGGGTGGGATGAGCGACATCTATGTGGAGCAGGCGCTCTCGGTTTTTGAAGAAAACCTGAGGCGGTTCCTGAAGGGGGAAAGGACGACTCTCGTCAATCTGGTCTCTCATTAGCGCCGTTGCCCAACCTATATCCACCGATTGCCATTCGTAGTTCTCAAGCGCAAGCAAAAACTTGAATTATTCTCTTTCAGGAAGGCCGAGAGAAGCCTCCTGCAGGGCCGCAAGTCTTTACTACGTCATGAATGTGGCTGTCCCATCAGGACCTTAAGCCTTTCCACCGCCCTCGGCACGACGGCCCCGATCGGCTCGAAGAACCTCAGGTGCGCGTATCGATCGAAGGGCGTTTTGCCTTCGTTGATAATGACCAGCTTTGCCCCTGCGCGCAGCGCCTGGGCCGGCATATCCGCCGCAGGGGTGACGACCAGGCTGGAACCCACCACGAGAAAGAGATCGCTCTTCCCCGAATGCTCGAAGGCAAGCGCCAAGTCCCGCTCCGGCAAAGGTTGACCGAAATCTACCGTACTCGACGTAAGTGCACCCCCGCACCGACAGGTCCGTAAGCCGCTTCCGCGATCATACGTCCTGCCGCACGCGGTGCATCTCAGCCTGGTAATGTTGCCGTGGAGCTCCGCGAGCAATTCCGGCCTGATGCCTGACTTGAGATGAAGGTTGTCCACGTTCTGAGAGATCAAGAACTTGAGCTTGCCTATCTTCTGCAGCTCAACGATGGCGCAATGTCCAGGGTTCGGGTCGACCAGGTGCCACGGCCTGCCCGTGGGCGGAGGAGGAAGCCCCTTGTCGCGCCTCGTCCAGAGACCGTCGGGTCCCCGGAAGTCCGGCAATCCCGATTCCGTGCTGATCCCCGCACCGGTGAACGCCACAAGGTAGCGGGCCTTGAACATGAGCTTGGCCAGTGTTTCTATGCGTTCGTTGAGGTTATCCCTTTCCATGGTAACAACCCATGTTTTGTCTGCAAGACGCCGTACGGGTCTTCATTCTATTATAACTCGCAGGTGCGGCCGTTGAAAAATCTCACGCCGGGGGATGCGGATTGATCGACCACCGCAATCTCCTCATCACCGGTCTGCCTGGTACGGGGAAGACCACCCCGGTCGTTCCCATGGAATGATCTTCCACTTGAGCTTCCACCTTAGTTGAAGGCTTATAATTACTTCATGACAAGATTCTTCATCGGTCATATTGCGGATAGATTCAAGTTAAATCCGAGGAATATCAGGTATTATGGAAGGAGGTGGGGAAGGGAACAGATATGCCTTTAGAGTATGTGGTGGTCCCCCTCGCCGCCCTAGGGGCTGCGGTTCTCACCTTCCTCTCGGGGTTCGGCCTCGGGACGCTGCTCATGCCTGTGTTTGCCCTTTTCTTTCCCGTCCCCCTTGCTATTGCCCTCACTGCCATCATCCATTTCCTCAATAACTTCTTTGAAATGGCCTTTTTATACCGCTACGTAAACGTGAAAGTTGCCCTTGCCTTCGGACTTCCTGCTGCAGCGGGGGCCTATGGAGGGGCAAGACTTCTCAGCCTCCTGTCGAGAGTCCATCCTCTCGAAGTTTACAACCTGTTCGGGGTAAGCGCAGAAGTAACTGCAGTGAAGCTCATAGTAGGTCTCCTCATCCTTCTGTTCGCGGCATTCGAGGTTGTGCCGCGTCTCAGGAACCTTTCATTCGGTAGGCGGTATGTCCCCCTGGGTGGGATCGTAAGCGGCTTCTTCGGCGGGTTATCGGGACATCAGGGTGCGCCGAGAGCCGCGTTTCTCATCCGGACGGGCCTTTCAAAAGAATCGTATGTCGCTACCGGCGTGGCAGCGGCTATCCTCATCGACCTGTCCCGCCTCTCGGTGTACGTGCGTCATTTCGTTCTGGCCGGTCCCGGTGGCCATGTGCTGCTTCTTATAGTCGCGTGTGCGGCAGCCCTTGCAGGTACCGCAATCGGCAGCCGCATTATCGGTAAGGTGACCTTCAGCATAGTCCGGATACTGGTGTCGGTGCTCCTTGTGGTTGTGGGGCTGGGTCTCGCCACCGGTCTTCTGTAGAGGTATTTACTTGCCAGTCAATTGATATAAAAGGAGGTAATGATCATGGAGCTAACGATAGGACGGCGGCAATTGGTAAGAGGCGCGGCTCTTTTCCTTACCTTGCTCGCTACCGGCCGGGCTGCCTTTTCCGCCCAGGCCAAGAAGCAAGAGATGGAAGAAGTCAATCCGCCCGAAGACCTGATGCGGGAACACGGCGTGCTCCGAAGGATCCTTCTCATCTACCGGAATTTTATTCAAAAGCTGGATGCCGGGGCAGAGGTCTCATGGGGGAGGGTCGGGGACTCGGCAACCCTCATCCGCACCTTTGTCGAGGACTACCATGAAAAGCTGGAGGAACAGTACGTATTTCCTGCCATGCGCAAAGCCGGCACGCTTGTCGACCTCGTGGACATTCTGCTGCAACAGCACCAGGCGGGCCGGAGGCTTACCGACACGATCACGGAGGTCGCAAAAAAACAGGGAAAGGAACAAATGGACCGGAAACGCCTCTCCACGGCCCTCGGTCAGTTCATCGGGATGTATGAGCCCCATGCAGCCAGAGAGGATACGGTCCTCTTTCCCCAGTTACACGCCGTGTGGCGAGGCAAGGAGTTCGCGAAAATGGGGGACGTGTTCGAGGGAGAGGAAGACCGCCTCTTCGGCGAGGGAGGGTTCGGGAAAATGGTCGACCGGGTAGCCGCAATCGAGAAGGAGTTGGGCATCTACGATCTGCGGCAATTCACGCCCGCGGCCTGAATTCTCTGTGTCACTTCGCGTTAGTTACGGCCTTGTATCCGGCATGATCAACAGACAGAACTTTTAAGGATCGCGGGGCGGTTCGGGGCCGCGCAGTTCCGTTTCCATCCCAACAGATGTGCCCTCGCCTTTGAACTCTTGCAGCGGTAAAGTGTACAATAGGGCAATGGACCACCGTAATCTTCTCATAACCGGTCTACCTGGCACGGGGAAAACCACCCTGGTCATGCGCCTTATCGAGAGGCTCGGGAACCTAAAGGCTGCCGGCTTCTACACGGAAGAGATACGGACAGGAGGGACGAGAAAGGGCTTCGAGATAGTGGACGTTCGCGGGGCCCGAACCCCTCTCTCCCACGTCGACATGTCGGGACGACACAAGGTAGGCAAGTACGGCGTCGACGTAGCGGGGTTCGAGCACTACCTGGAGACGGTGCCCTTCCTTTCGCCCCACACGGACCTTGTCGTCATCGACGAGATCGGCAGAATGGAGTGCCTGTCCGGACAATTCACCCGCCTGGTGGTCAGTCTCCTCGACGCGCCCGTCCCGGTCGTTGCCACTATCGCTCTTCACGGTGGAGGCATCATCGACCGTATCAAGAACCGGGCCGATGTGAGACTCTACACGGTCACGAAGGCAAACAGGGACAGCCTCGTCGATGAGATCGAAGCGGCCGTGAGAG
Organism: Syntrophorhabdales bacterium; assembly: GCA_049521495.1. GTDB lineage: Bacteria > Desulfobacterota > Syntrophorhabdia > Syntrophorhabdales > WCHB1-27 > CAWEPK01. The sequence continues at coordinate 5,486 of JBEKOT010000096.1, forward strand.
AGGCGCTCGATTGAAATTGATTCAATGACGTGCAAATGTGAAAGATGCGCCGGGTATAAGTTGCCTCCCCTAAGATTTAAGTTCGCAATCAATAAATTATTCCATAGCAAAACTTGACATTAATTTAATGACGTGCAAATGTGAAGTGCTTGATAAGATGAATCTTCTCAATAATATACTGCTGGTTTTTGTGGTGATCTCTTCCATGGCCATAGCCATTATTTTCCCCGACTTCGGTTCCCGATTTAAAGTTCTGCCTTTTTATTGCCTGATGATCATTTTTTTTCTCAGTTACCTGTCCATCGATCTTGCGGACGTCTTGAAAGCGCTTAAGGATCACAGCGCACAGCTTCTTGTATTCATGGTGATGAAACTGGCCGTTCTGCCCGTCATCCTTTATTTTGCCTTCTATTTTATCGCGCCGTCTTATGCCCTTTCCGCCCTGCTTTTGACGGGAGTTTCCGCGGGCGTTGTTGCACCTATGATTTCGAACATGGTGAGGGGTAACAGCGCGCTGGTCCTGGTTGCCGTGGTGATTACATCGGCGCTCGCGCCTTTTACGTTGCCGGCGGTTATTAAGCTGGTCGTGGCAAAAGAGGTGGCGATTTCCTTTCCGTCCATGCTGCGGATGTTGGCCACGGTGATTTTTATCCCCATTATCATTGTTGAAATCATCCGATACCTGCTGCCCAGGCTTGTAGCGCCGATTCTAAAAACCTATTTCCCCGTCTCGCTTCTTCTGTTCGCGCTGATCAACCTGGGGGTTTTCTACCGCTACTCGCCTTTTTTTAAAAAAGAACCGTCCGTGATTATTATGGCGACAATTGTGGCCTTTGTCCTGGCGGCTATTTACTGTGTGGTCGGCATATCATTCTTCCGCAAAGGACCGGTCGAGAGTCAATTGGCCGGTGCGGTCATGCTGGGTAATCTCAATAACGTGCTGGTGATTGTTTTTTCATCCGAATTTTTCGGCCCCGTAGAGCCGTTGGTCGCCGCCATGTATGTGATACCTTTTTTCGTCATAGTGATCCCGCTTCGCTATTATTACTATCGAAAAACAAGATTGTTAAGCGTGGTTAAGTGAAAATGAGGCAACTTGCTGCTGCTGTACATCGAAGTAATTTGCTGCTTTATTTCGCGAGCACCCCCTGCTATAATTGCTTCGACTGCCCCTACCTATTCAACGTGAGCCACTCCGCAGTCAAAAGGCCGCCATCGCTGACCGTGAGGGGTTATGGCCAAAAACGGCCCCAATAATTCGACCACCCTTGAAAAAAAGGACAAGGAGCAGCGGAGGAGAACCAACGAAGAGCTTGAAAAGAGGGTTGCCGAGCGGACGGCTGAGCTTCTGCGGGCGAACGAGCTTCTGCAAAAGGAGATCGAGGAACGAAAGCGGGCAGAAGAGGCTCTGCGAGAGAGCGAGTCGAACTTCCGGGCTCTTGCCGACAACTCTACGGCAGCCATCTTCATCGTACGGGAAGAGAAGTTTGTCTATATAAATAAGAACTTCAGAGAGAACAGCGGTTACACCCTTGAGGACCTTCAAGCGGTGCCGTTCTGGAGCATCATATCCCCGGAGATGCGAGACCAGATAAGAGCTAACGCCGCCGCCCGGCGGCAGGACAGCGCTCCAAAGCACTATGAGCTGAAAATCAGAACCAAATCAGGGGAAGAGAAGATTACCCAGGTCGGGGTCACCGGCATTGAATTCAACAAGAAGCCGGCGATCCTCGGCTTGGTTGTGGACATCACCGAGCGCAAGCGGATGGAGGAAGCCCTGCGCTCCAGTCAGGAGGCGGCCCAAGCCATACTGAACGCCACACAGGAAGCAATGTTCCTTATCGATGCATCCGGTACCATTCTGGCGATCAACACAGCAGCTGCTCGCAGGCTCAGGGCAGGACCGCTTCAAATGATCGGCCGCTGCATATACGACTTCTTGCCTGCCGATGTTGCACGGACACGAAAGGCAGCCGGCGAAGAGGTGATCCGAACGGGAAGACCGATCGCTCTCAAGGACGAACGCATGGGAAGGTATTTCGACAGCGTGGTCTACCCGGTCTGCGACGAAGCGGGACAGGTTACCAGGATGGTGGTTTATTCACATGACGTCACCGAGCGCAAGCAGATGGAGGAACAGCTTCGCAAATCACGCGATGAGCTGGAGCGGCGCGTCAAGGAGAGGACCGCAGAGCTGGAAGAATCCCACGAAAGGTTCCGCTTGCTAGCTGATCTGCTCCCCGAGATGGTGTTCGAGACCGACCTTCAGGGCAACCGCACCTACGCCAACCGCCTGGCCCTCGACATATTCGGCCTCACATCCGAGGATCTCAAGCGCGGCTTCAACATACGCGACGCAGTGGCGCCGAAGGACCACCACAGGGTTATGGAGAACGCAAAGAAGATCATCGATGGAGAAGAGCGGTCGGGCGCTGAATACACGGTGAGGCGCAAGGATGGCAGCGAGTTCCCCGCCTTCGTACACGCAACCCGCATTGAGCGCAACGGCCAGGTAGTGGGCCTGCGGGGTATCGTGATCGACCTGACTGAAGCCAGAAGGGCGGAAGCCGAACGGATGCGGCTCGAGGAGCAGTTGCACCAGTCACAGAAGCTGGAGGCATTGGGGACGCTCGCCGGCGGCATTGCCCATGATTTTAATAACGTGCTTGCCATTGTCCTCGGCAACGCCGAGCTCGCCCTGGAGGACCTGAAAGGCAACAGTGGCCCGGAACGAAATATAAACCAGATAATAGATGCATCGAAGCGTGCGAGGCAGTTGATCAAACAGATTCTCGCCTTCAGCCGGAAAACGGAACGGGGGAAGACCCCTCTTGCACTGACCCCCCTCATCAAGGACACCTTCACGCTCCTGCGCGGCACCCTTCCCACCACGATTCGTCTGGAACTCGACCTTCAGAGCAAGTCCGACACGGTTCTCGCCGATCCTTCACAGATGGAGCAGGTGCTTATGAATTTGTCGACAAACGCCGCATATGCGATGAGAGAGAACGGGGGAGTGCTGACGATACGCCTCTCAGAAGTCGTTGTAAAGCAGAGCGACCGGATACCGGGTGGAGATCTGCGTCCGGGGGCGTACCTGAAGCTGGCGGTGGAGGATACAGGCACCGGCATGACCCAAAAAGTACGCCGAAGGATATTCGAACCGTTTTTTACTACCAAAAAGCCCGGTCAGGGGACAGGCATGGGTCTTGCGGTGGTGTACGGGATCGTGAAGAACCATGAGGGGACGATCACCGTGGAGAGCAAGCCGGGCAGAGGCTCCGTCTTCACTGTCTTCTTGCCTTATGCACAAGCAGAGGCGGCCGGCCAAAAAGAAGATGCGAGCGAGATCGCGGGAGGCAGCGAGCGGCTGCTTCTCGTGGACGATGAACCGGCCATCACCGAAGCTGCTTCAGCAACGCTTCGGCGCCTCGGGTATCACGTCACTACGGCAGAGAGCGGGAGCGAAGCATGGCACATCTTCACCAAAGACCCTCATGCCTTCGATCTCATCATTACCGACCAGACCATGCCTGATCTTACAGGTGTAGATCTCGCCGAACGGATGTTGGCGGTGAGAAAAGATGCGCCTATCATCCTCCTTACCGGGTACAGCGAAATGGTTTCAGCAGAGCAAGCAAAGAAGGTGGGTATCAGAGATTTCATCATGAAGCCGATAGCAAAACGGGAAATGGCGGAAACGATACGACGAGTGCTCGATACCTAACCGACTTGTTAGCGGCACGCAGATCATAGGCCGAGCGGAAATGAAGGCGCGCCGGCAATGTCCGAGTTCATCGGCATGAAGGAGAGAATATTGGGAAAGGCATATTAGCGCTGCCCGGCCTTGCCGCCATAGACTTCGGGTGGGGAAACCTCACGGACGGAAAGGCGGCCATAAACCTGCTGACGAGCGATGAGGTCTGGGACCGCGTTTCGGGCGGATACCCGAACAGGCTCTTCAAGTGCGAGATAAAGAGGCTGGATTAAGGGGCTTGCCGCCAGTCCGCCGCGTCCCGCGTCCCTTCAGATAGGCACTGCCTCGCGACCCGCGCGGGCGGCGATCAAGGCCGGCCCGCAACAACTATGTGTGTCAACGCAAAGTAGAAATGTCCTATTCTTAGCAAAGTAGAAATGTCCGGTATGTAGTCTATCGTCTGTTTCTCTTCTAGTACCGATCCCCTGCTCATGACCCTTCCGCCGCCGTACTGTGGGAATGTGGTAAAGGCGGAGCCTTTTCCATAT
>JBEKOT010000097.1:0-9326 GCA_049521495.1 Syntrophorhabdales bacterium
GAGACGATGCCGGCAATGAAGCCCGACAAAAAATTGAGGCGGACCCTGCCTGCCTCCACCGTAAATAAAAGGGGCGTTAAAGCGAAGTAGGCAAGGTAGAACTGGGAGACGGGAGGCTGGCAGAAGACAAGGAGCAGACCCGAGAGGACGGAAAGGCTATAGGGAGATTTCTTTGTATGCAGGAAGTCCCGTGACATAGGCCAATAGCTTGTGTTCCCTGTACCTCATCCGCCGGGCCTCTGCGCCGCCCTTTTCGTGGTCGAAGCCGAGCACGTGCAGGAGCCCGTGGATGATGAGGGAAAAGAGTCTTTCATAAAGGGGCAGCATCGCCCTGCGAGCCTCTTCCTGCGCCCGCTCTACCGAAATGATGAGGTCGCCGAGTATCTCGAAGGGAAACCCGTCCGGATAGGAAAAGGAGATGACGTTCGTCGGGGCGTCCCTGCCAAAGGACTGCCGGTTGAGTGCCGCAATCCCCTTGTTATCGGTGAAAAGTATGCTCAGGTCCCTATCCTGCAATCCTAAACAGGCGAGCAAGTCCTCTGTGATTTTTCTTAGCAGTTTTTTGTCCAGCCTCAACAAGTCTTGGGAATCTTTTATTAGCACCGTCATCGTCGGTCCTCTCGGGATATTCTATGCGCTGGTGGAAGATGCCTATGAGAATGGTAATGAAGCTTTTCTGGATCGCGTGGAGGTCCTTGAGCGTAAGCTCGCACTCTTCCAGCTGGCCATCAAGGAATATCTGCTCGATGATGTTCTGCACGTGGGTCTCTATCCTCTTGGGGCTCGGGTCCTCAAGGGTCCTCGAAGCCGCTTCTACGGCATCCGCCAGCATGACTATACCGGCCTCCTTCGTCTGCGGCTTCGGCCCGGGATACCTGAAATTCTTCTCATCCGTCGTCTGGAGGTCCGGGTCCTCCATATCCTTGGCCCTCTGGTAAAAATAGCTTACGAGGCTTGTACCGTGGTGCTGTTGGATAATCTCATAGATGTTCTTTCCCAGACGGTATTCCTGCGCCAGCTCCACCCCTTCCTTCACGTGGGAGAGGATGATGAGGCTGCTCATGCTGGGCGATAGTTTCCGGTGTGCGTCTTGATCCGTCCTGTTCTCTATGAAATAATGGGGCATCTTCATCTTCCCGACGTCGTGGTAGTATGCGGCAACCCTGGTTAGGATGGGATGGGCGCCGATGCTTTCCGCCGCAACCTTGCACAGGTTGCCCACAAGTATGCTGTGATGGTAAGTGCCTGGGGCAGAGACCATCATCTGCTCGAGCAAGGGGTGCTCGAGGTTCGCTAGCTCGAGGAGCTTGAAATTGGTGGTGTAATCAAAGGTGTGCTCTATAAGAGGAAGGAGACCTGCCGTCATAAGGCTGCTGCCTACGCCGCCCAGAAGGATGAGGGTGACCTTCAGCGGCAGCTCGCCGAGAGGGTACCCGAGGAGGAGGTGGAAGAGGAGCATCACGAAGGACATGGCCAGGGCGGAGAAGAAGCCCGCGCCGAGCATGGTGGCCCTCTTTTCTACCTGGCCCGAGAAGTATGATGCCACGAGGTTGCCGAGGAAGGCGTAGACAAATACGGAAAGGCCGTTTTCCACGGTAAACGCTACCGCAACGGCGAGGATCGTGGAAAACACCAGAACGGCTTCCGAAAAAAGGATGATCCTCATAATTATGCCGAAAAGGAAGAGAGGGAATATATAGAACAGCACCGATGAAAGATCGGGGGCAAACCGCTCGAAGACAATGAGCGAGATCTTTATCAGAAAGATCGTAAAGACGGTCAAGGATGCCGAGAATAAGAAGTCTTTTTCCGATAGGCGGAATTTCTTGATGTTTCTGTATGCGAACTCGAAAACGATGGTGATGAAGGAGAAGAATATCAGGAAAAGGAAGAGCAAATGGCGGGTGACCGGCGCCCTTCCCTTTGCCAGGCCCCTCAGCGCGGCAAGCTTTTCCTGGTCGTCCCGGCCTATTTTTTGGCCTTCTCTGACAATTACCTCTCCCTTCTTGACGCTGGCTCCCGATCCGGGCACCACGTAATCGGCCCTTGACCGTATTGTCCTCGTTGCGATATCGCCGACCCTGTATTGATCGGTCTGAACGGGAAGCCTTAAATTGACGAGAGCGGCCAGGATCAGGGAGAAAATGGTGATAATGAGGATTCGCGTCAGGAGACTGGAAGGGGGCTTATCCTTTTCGCTCTTCATTATTCCTTGCTCCTCCCGTCACGGCTCTCTTTTCGTAGGCCTTGATGATCTTCTGCACGAGGGGGTGCCTCACCACGTCCTTCTCTGTGAAATAGACGAACTTTATCCCCTTGATGCCCTTCAAGATGGCCTGTACCTCTACGAGCCCGGAAGACCGCTTTTCGGGGAGGTCTATCTGCGTCACGTCGCCCGTGACTACCGTCTTGGACGAGAACCCGAGGCGGGTGAGAAACATTTTCATCTGTTCTGAGGCGGTGTTCTGAGCCTCGTCCAGGATCACGAAGGCATCGTTCAGCGTTCTGCCCCGCATGAACGCAAGGGGCGCTATCTCGAGGACCCCCCTCTCGATGAGGCGGCCGGCTCTGTCCATATCGACCATGTCGTAGAGGGCGTCATGAAGCGGTCTCAGGTAGGGGTTTACTTTCTCGTACATCGTACCGGGAAGGAACCCCAGTTTCTCGCCCGCCTCTACGGCAGGCCTCGTCAGTATTATCCTTGAAACTTCCTTGTTGAAATAGGCGGAAAGGGCCATTGCCATGGCCAGGTATGTCTTGCCTGTTCCCGCCGGGCCTATGCCTATGACGATGTCGTGTCTCCGTATGGCCTCAACGTAAACTTTCTGGTTCGGAGTCTTGGGAATAACGACTTTCCTGGAGGGAGGGATATAGATCTGGTCGCCGTACAGCTCGTCGATCCCTTTCTGCGTGTGAGCTATATAGCGGACTGCGTGATCGATGTCCGACGGGTTTATTGGAAAGCCCTTCTTGACGATACCTGCAAGTTCGTGTATCACCTTGCTGGTATTTTCCACCTCTTTTTTCTTTCCTACCAAGGTGAGATGGTTTCCGCGCACGCTCGTCCGGACATCGAAATATTTCTTAAGGTATTTTATGTTTTCGTCTCGCGGGCCGAACAGGTTGCGGGCGAGGTGCGTGTCGTCAAAGGAAAGCTGCACTACCTCTTCTTCCGTTTTCTCTTCCAAATAAGTCTTGGTGAACCTCCGTAGGATTTACTATCCATACAAATATAACACAAAAGCACACTTTGTGGAAGGCGCCCGTAGCCATCATGCCGGTTACTCACCCAAATATCAGGAGAAAAGAGGGGCAAACTGATGTATACTGTTCGCAACTTTTTTAATCGAGGTGAGTCGATGCCTGCTGGTTCCCCGCCGACGGATTTCATCCGGGAGATCATTGATGATGAGCTCAGAGCAAAGAGTCATGACCGTGTCGCTACCAGGTTCCCGCCGGAGCCGAACGGCTACCTCCATATCGGGCACGCCAAGTCTGTCTGCCTCAATTTCGGCATTGCAGCGCAGTATAGAGGAACCTGCAACCTGAGGATGGACGATACGGACCCCAGCGGCGAATCCCTCGAATTCGTGGAGTCCATCATCACCGACGTCCGCTGGCTCGGCTTCGACTGGGATGACCGGCTGTTCTACGCCTCTGACTACTACGAGCGGCTGTACGAGTGCGCCGTTGCCTTGATCAAGGCGGGAAAGGCCTACGTATGCGACCTGAAGCCGGACGAGATTCGCGCCTACAGAGGTACCCTTACGGAGCCAGGAAAGGAGAGTCCCTATCGGACAAGGTCGGTTGAGGAAAACCTTGACCTTTTCAAACGGATGCGGGCGGGAGAATTCGAGGACGGGAGCCGCGTGCTTCGGGCAAAGATAGACATGGCTTCGCCAAACGTCGTAATGAGGGATCCGGTCATCTACCGCATCAAGCGGGTCGCCCATTACCGCACCGGGGCGGATTGGGTCGTTTACCCCATGTACGATTTTGCCCATTGTCTTTCCGACTACATAGAGGGCATTACCCATTCGATATGCACCCTCGAGTTCGAGAACAACAGGCCGCTCTACGACTGGGTCCTGGACCAGCTTGTCCGGGGTGAACGCCCGCGGCAGATCGAGTTTGCCCGCCTAAACGTCAGCTACACTATCCTCAGCAAGCGCAGGCTCATCGAGCTGGTTGAAAAAGGCTGCGTGACCGGCTGGGACGACCCGCGCATGCCCACCGTGGCAGGAATGAGGAGGCGGGGCTATACGCCGGAGGCCATCAGGACTTTTTGCGCAAAGATAGGCGTTGCCAAGAACGAGAATATCGTCGACATCGGCCTTCTCGAGCATTGCGTCCGTGAGGACCTGAACGAACGGGCGCCAAGGGCCATGGCCGTGCTTCATCCCTTGCGGCTGGTCATCGACAATTACCCGGAAGAGCTCGTGGAGGACATCGAGTGCTCCAACCACCCCCAGAAACCGGAGATGGGCTCCCGCCGCGTGCCCTTTTCCAGGGTCTTGTTCATCGAAAGGGAGGATTTTGACGAGAATCCGCCGAAGAAGTACAAGCGATTATCGCCGGGCCGCGAGGTGAGGCTCAGGAACGCCTATGTCATAAGATACGCAGGGCTGGTAAAAGACGAGAATACCGGCGAGGTGAAGGAGGTCCATTGCACCTATGACCCGGAGACGAGAAACGGCCCGACCTCGGACGGCCGAAGGGTCGAGGGGGTAATCCACTGGGTGTCGGCAGAGCACTCGGCCCCGGCGGAGGTCCGGTTGTACGACAGACTCTTTACTGTTGCCGAGCCGGCGGGCCAGAGGGGCGACGTTCTCGATTACCTCAACCCGGGTTCATTAGAGGTGCTCCGGTCCTGCCGTGTTGAGCCGGGCCTTGCCGCAGTGGCGCCCGGGGACAGGTACCAGTTCGAGAGGACCGGCTATTTCTGCGTCGATTCTAAGGACGGATCGAAAGGCAGGCCCGTTTTTAACAGGATCGTGCCGCTTCGAGACTCATGGGCGAAGATCGCGGGCCAGTAAACGCCGGTTATACAGGTCACTGAACTTTAAGCCCTCCTCCCTTTTCGCGGGTGCCGGTATGTCGAGGACAAGGAGGTCCGTCGCCTCCTTTGGCTCCCCGAAACCTTCCGCTTCCTTTTTTCCTTCCGCCGCCGGTCGGATAAGCAAGCCAACATCTGAAGATATGTGGCGGGGCGTCTCTCCGGCCACTATAATTCCTCTATGCATTCAAAGTAGACTTCGTTACGGGGAGGGGTCCATGAAGGTCGAAGCGGTGCTGGCGGCGGCGATGGCCCTGAGCTTCTTTGCGGTGCTCACCGGGATGGCAAACGGCGCCGGTGAGGCCGGGGTCCGGGGACTCGAGAAGGCGACCTTTGCGGGGGGCTGTTTCTGGTGCATGGAGCCGGCCTTCGACCATGTCGAAGGCGTCGTTTCTGTGACCGCGGGCTACACCGGCGGGACAAAAAAGGACCCGACCTACGAAGAAGTCTCTTCGGGCACAACGGGCCACGCGGAGTCCGTTGAGGTCCTATACGACCCTTCGAAAGTGAGCTACGAAGAACTGCTCTCCGTCTTCTGGCATAACATAGATCCTACTGTAAAGGACAGGCAGTTCTGCGACGTAGGCCGCCAGTACAAGAGCGCGATCTTTTATCATAACGGAGAGCAGAGGCGGAAGGCCGAGGCCTCGAAAAAGGCCCTCGAGGAGTCGAAACGCTTTAACGGCCCCATATATACGGAGATCGTACCCGCCTCCCAGTTTTACCCTGCCGAGGAATACCATCAGGGTTACTACAAGAAAAACCCGGTGCGATACAAGTTCTATCGCTGGAAGTGCGGACGGGACGAGCGGCTGAGGGAACTCTGGGGGAAGGCCGCGGGCGGACACACCCAGGAAGAACCCTAAAAGCGCTTTCCGCCCTTTCCGGCGAAGAGCCTCCGTGCCATCCTGACGAGAAGGCTCTCTTTCAGCCTGTCGATATGGCTCATTTTTGCCGGCTGCTTTACGACGTCGGACAGGGTCGGGTAAACGTGTATGACCGAGTCGAGCCTGTAAAAGGGGATGCCCAGGGTCTTTACGATCTGCGCCTCATGGATCAACTCGCCCGCCCGGGCGCCGAGGATGTGAGCCCCGAGGAGCCTGCCCGAACGGTCGCAGATGAACTTGGCCATCCCGAATTCCTCCGCCTCCGTCCGGCCGCGGTCCGTATCGGCGAAGCGCCAACGGTAGACCCTGATCGTGCCATGTCGCAGGCGGGCCTCGTCTTCTGTCAACCCGGCATGGGCAAACTCCGGGTCTGTAAAGGTGCACCAGACGTAGTTGCCGTAATCGGCCCGCCCCTTCAGGGGTATAAGGGCGTTGCGGGCGGCGATCCTCGCCTGGTATTCGGCCATGTGGGAGAATTGGTAGGGTCCGGTCACGTCCCCGCATGTGTAAATGTTTCCGGCGGTTGTCCGTAAAGCCCTGTCGGCCTTGATGCCCTTATCCGTGTACTCCACCCCCGCAGCTTGAAGGCCGAGGTCTTCCACATTAGCCTTTCTGCCGACAGCCACGAGGAACTCCCGGGCCGCCAAAATGGTCAGCCTGCCTTCCTGGTCTTCTACAGTCAGCTCCAGACTGTCGTCTTTTTTCGCAATAGCCACCGCCTTCGACCCCGTCCGCAGCACGACACCCTGGCTTGCGAGACGATCCGAAAGCATTGCCGCAAGCTCCCCGTCCTCCCTGGGCAGTATCTGCCGGCCCATCTCGACGACAGTTACCTTTGTTCCGAGGTAATTGAAAGCCTGGGCCATCTCTATGCCGATGGGACCGCCTCCGAGGATGATGAGAGATGCGGGCAGCCGGTCGAGGTCGAAGAGGGTTTCGTTCGTCAGGAAAGGGACATCGCCTATGCCCGGCATGGGCGGCACGAGCGGCCTTGAACCGGTGCAGACTATGAAGCTGCGGCTTGAGACACTTGCGCCGTTGACTTCGATGCGGTGGTTGTCCAGGAAGCGCGGCTGTCCGATGACGACCCTTATCCCAAGCCTTTCGAGCACTTCCGGCCTGTGTCCTTCGTAGACCTTCTCTACGATACTTCGGACATGGGAAAAGACATCCGTTATAACAGGGGTGTTCCCGGCAGGCCGGAGACCCACGCCGCGCGGATCGGTGATCTGCCGGAAGACCCTTGCAGTCTTTATGAGTGTCTTGCTCGGCACGCAACCGTAAAGGGTGCACTCTCCGCCAAGCCTGGACTTCTCGACGATGGCAACTTTCTTGCCGATGCCTGCACCGAATTTCGACGCCACGAGCCCGGCAGCGCCGCCTCCGATCACCACGAGGTCGTAATCGTAGCCCATGGACCCTCCGATGCGACCCGATCTGCCGTACCTGGTCCTTAAAGTCGGCCCTTCGGGGGGCCTCCTTTCAGGCTGTCTTAAGGCCCTCCGTCATCAATGAGGCAACAGCCTTCGCGAAGGCAGCGGGGTCTTTCGGTCTCGATCCTTCAAGGAGGAGCGCCTGATCGTAGAGAAGCCTCGCATACTGCCGCAGGACGGGGCTTGCCTTGTCTTTCTCGAAGAGCCCGTTCATCGCCTCAAAGAGCGGATGGTCGCCGTTGATCTCCAGAATCCTCTTGTTGTCGGGCACGTTTTGCCCCATGGCCCTGAGGACCTTCTCCATCTGCGGGTTGATGCCGCCCTCGTCTCCGACGAGGAGGCATGCCGAGTCCCTGAGCCTTCCCGAGAGACGCACGTCCTTTACCTCGTCCGCCAGCTCTTCCTTGATGAGGTCTATCAGCTTCCGGTACTTCTTCCGGGTCTTTTCTTTTTCCCCTTTCTCTGATTTATCCAAATCGACGTCTCCCGCCACGATCGACTTGAGCGCCTTGTTCTTGTACGAAAAGCCGGTCATGACGAAGTCGTCGACCTCGTCCAGCATGATCAGGACCTCAATGTCCTTGGCGCGGAAGGCCTCAAGGTAGGGAGACTTCACCGCCTCCTCGAAGGAGGACGCAGGCATATAGTAGATGAACTGCTGGTCTTCCTTCATCCCGTCCACGTAGTCCTGGAGCGTTCTCGGCTCGTCCTTTTCGGCCTTCGTCGACGCAAAGAGGAGCAGGTCTGCGATGGTCTCCCTCTTCGTAAAGTCATAATAGAGGCCCTCTTTCAGCACGGCGCCGAACTGCCTGTAGAACTTGAGGTACTTCTCGGGCTCCTCTTTCCTGATCTCCTCCAGCGTGTCGAGCACCTTCTTGACTATGCTGTTCTTGATGATCTCGACCTGCCTGTTGTTCTGGAGCATCTCCCTGGATATATTGAGGGGAAGATCCGAAGAATCTACGACGCCCTTGACAAAACGCAAATAGGGCGGCAAGAGCTCCTCGCAGTGCTCCATGATCCTGACCCGTTTCACGTAAAGCGTGGGCCCCATTTTGTAGTCCTTCCAGAATATGTCCGTGGGCGGCCTCGAAGGAATGTAGAGGAGACCGGTAAACTCCGATGTGCCCTCGGCCTTGTAGTGTATCACCTTAAGTGGATCTTCCGTATCGCGGGATATGTGCTTGTAGAACTGGTTGTACTCATCGAGGGTAATCTCGTCTTTGTCCCTGAGCCAGACAGCTTTCCGCGAATTGAGCGTTATCTCTTCCTTTAGCTTCACGGTCCTGGACTTGTCGAGCTCGCTCTGTTTCTCCCTCTCCACCTCCATCAGGACGGGGTGCTCGATAAAATCGGAATAGCGGTGGACTACATCCCGTATCTCCCATTCCTCCAGGTACTGCTTCTCCTCATCCCTGAGATGAAGGACTACGTCCGTTCCTTTTCCCTTCTTCTCTATCTCCTCGAAAGTGAATGTCCCGTCGCCCTTCGATTCCCATTTTACTCCCAAGCCGGGAGAACCGGCCCTTCTCGAAAGAACCGTGATCCTGTCGGCAACCATAAAAGAAGAATAGAAGCCGACGCCGAACTGGCCTATCAGTTCGGGATTGTCTTTGATCTTCTTGCTTTGGAGCGCCTCGAGGAACTCCCTCGTCCCGGAGCGCGCAATAGTCCCCAGCGCCTCTACCGCCTCATCCTTCGTCATACCGATGCCGTTGTCGCTGACCGTCAGCGTGCCCTTCTCCTTGTCAACCGTGATTCGGATCGTCCACTCCTTATCCTTCTCCTGGATCTCCGCATTCGTGAGCGACTCGTACCTGGCCCGGTCGATGGCGTCAGACGCGTTGGAGATAAGCTCCCTCAGGAATACCTCTTTGTGAGAGTAGAGCGAGTGTATCATGAGATCAAGAAGCTGCTTGATCTCTGTTTTGAATTCTCTTGTCTCCGCGG
>JBEKOT010000098.1:0-9242 GCA_049521495.1 Syntrophorhabdales bacterium
AGGAAGAAGATGACAAGGGTGATCCAGGGATGGCTCACCATACGGCCGACCATGCCCATGTACGGCCGCTTCACGGACTCGTACACCCTGTTGAAGCCCCGGTAGAACCGGTTCGGCTGCTTATCCTTCCGTTGGCGGAGCCAAAGGGCGCACTGGGCGGGTTTGAGCGTGAGGGCATTGATGGCGCTGATCACTGAAGTCGCCGCGATGACGAGGGCGAACTGCCTGAAGATCTGGCCCGTGATGCCGGGCAGGAATGCAGCCGGAAGGAAGACGGACACCAGGGCCATGGTGATGCCCATGACCGGGCCCGTAAGCTCGCTCATGGCCCTCACGGCCGCATCCCTGGGCGACAGGCCCCTCTCGATGTAGTAGGAGCTGTTCTCGACGATCACGATGGCGTCGTCCACGACGATGCCTATGGCCAGCACCAGGGCGAAGAGCGTCATGAGGTTGATCGTGAAGCCCATGGCGATCATGGCCGCGAAGGCGCCTATGATGGTCACCGGCACGGTAGTGGCCGGGACGAGGAGGGCCCTGAAATTCTGGAGAAAGACCATGATGACGACGAGGACGAGGATGGCCGCGAGGAAGAGAGTCTCATATACCTTGGATACCGCCTCGCGGACGAACCTCGTGGTGTCGAAGTGCGTGGCGTACTTCATGCCCTCGGGGAAGTCCCTGCTCATGGTGCCCACGATCTTATAGACCCTGTCGGCGACCGCAATGGCGTTTGCCTCGGGCAGCGCGAAGATGACGATCTCCGCCGAATTGTGCCCGCGGCTGATGCTGTAAAGGGAATAGGTCTGCTGCCCCAGCTCCACGTACCCGACGTCCCGCATGCGTACGATCTGCGGGCTGGCGCCCGTTACGTCGCTCTTGACGATTATGTTCTCGAATTGCTCGGCGTCGGAGAGCCTGCCGAGGCTGTTGATCGTGAACTGGAAGGCCTGGTCGCTGGCGGTCGGCGGCCCGCCGAGCTGGCCGGCGGTGACCTGTACGTTCTGGTCCGAGACTGCGGCCATGACGTCGGCGGCCGAGAGATTGAATTGCTTCAGCCTGTTCGGGTCGAGCCAGACGCGCATGCTGTATTGACCGGCCCCGAAGACCCTGACCTGGCCTACGCCCGGCAGGCGGGCCAGGGGGTATTGCATGTTGATCATTCCGTAGTTGGAGAGAAAGGCGGGGTCGAACCTGTCGTCGTCCGAGTAAAGGCTCACCACCAGCAGGATGTTGGTGGAAACCTTCCTGACTACGACTCCCTGCACTTGCGCGCCCCCGGGGAGCTGGGCCAGCGCGCTGTTCACCTGGTTCTGGACCAGGGTAAGGGACTTGTCGAGGTCGGTCCCCACGTCGAAGGTGATGGTGAGCTGGTAAGTGCCGTCGCTGCCGCTCGTGGAGGACATGTAAAGGGCACGCTCGACGCCGTTTACCGCCTGTTCCAGGGGCACGCCTATCGTCTCCGCGACAACGGCGGCGCTGGCGCCGGGGTACCTGGTAGTCACCTGGATCGTAGGGGGTGAGATGGGCGGGTACTCCTCGACAGGCAGGCGCACATAGCTGATGATGCCGATAATGATAGTGATGACTGCGAGCACGTTTGCGAGGATGGGCCGGTCGATGAAGAAAGTGGAGATCACTGTTGCGTCCCGCCCTCGGTCACCGGAGTGACTTTGCGTCCGGGTATCGCCTTTAAGGTACCCCTTGCCACCACCCATTCCTGGAGGGACAGCCCTTCATCTATCGCCCGCATGCCGTCTACCGTTACGCCGGTCTTTACCGCGCGCCGCTCCACCGCGCCTTCCCTGTTTACAACGAGGACGAAAGAGCCGCGCTGGTCGAAGCCGAGGGCCTCCTGCGGGACGAGCAGCGCCTTTCTCTGCTTCACCGGCACGCGGACCCTGGCGTAGACCCCCGGCATCACTTTCCCGTCTTCATTCCGGAAGACGCCCCTCATCTGCAAGGTGCCCGCCGTGGGCGTGACGCTGATGGAGGCAAAGTCGAGCAAGCCCTCGTGGGGATATCCTTGCTCGTTGAGGACGCCCATGAAGACGGGCCATTTTTGTGAGCGGCTTTTCCCGGGCTCCCAGCGGGCCTCTCCGGTCAGGCGGGCGAGGTCCGATTCGCTGATCGTGAAGTAGGTGTACAGGGGGTTCGTCTGATTGACTGCGGCCAGGACCGTGGTCTCACCCGAGCCCACCAGGTTCCCCGGATCTACCAGCCTCCGGTCTATGCGGCCATCGAAGGGGGCCCTTACCTCGGTGTAGTCCAGGTTCAGGGTGGCAAGGTCGCGGCTGGCCTCTGCGTTCATCAGGTTGGCCTTCGCTGCGTCCCTCTGGTACCTCCAGTTGTCCACATCCGACTGGGCAGCCGCTTTGCGCGCCAGGAGCTCCGAATAGCGGGCGAATTGGGCCGAGGCGTATTCGAGTTGGGCTTTCTGCATCAGTACCGCGGCCTCCGCCTGTCTCAAGGCATCCTGGTAGGTGTTTTGCTGTATCAGGAAGAGGAGTTGGTCCCGCTTGACGAACTGGCCGTCCTGGAAGAAGACCTTATCCAAATAGCCGGCGACCCTCGCTCGAAGCTGCACCGTCATGATAGCCTGCGTGTTGCCAGTAAGCTCCAGATAATCGGTAACCTGACGGGCGAGGGGCCGGACGACGGTAACCGGAGGCGGAGGCGGGGCCTGCCTCGGCTTTTCCTTGCACGAGAACAGGAAGGGCGCGAGGAGCAGAGCCGCCAGGAACCACGCCAGGGTCCGCCCGGCCACGGGTCTTAACCTCCTTTCTATTTCTTCCGGTTCTTTCATTCCCATAGCCTCTCAGGTCCTGCTCGTCCCATGGTCCCCCCTTTTCACCAGTCCGGCGGCCTGACGAGGGTGCTTCGTTCCTCCGGCGGAAGGGGCATATAGCTCGCACGGTCCAGCAGGTGCCCCCAGTTCGTCCTTTCCGCCATGGCCTGCCGGTCCTGCGCCGACACCAGGTCTTTTCCCTCCCTGATCTCCCATCCGCCCCCCAGCGCCCTGTATATGGCTACAAGGCCGCTCGATACATTGCCCAGGGTAACGACGAAGTTGTCCTGCTCGGAGAGGAGGGACTGCTCGCTGACAATCACCGTAGTAAAGTCGGTGATGCCTCCCCGGTACTGCTCGGTAGCCAGGCCGAGGGATTGCTTTGCCGAGCCGGTGCTCCGGGAGAGAGATTCAGCCCTTTCCTGCGACTTCTGGAAAGCAACGATCGCGTCTTCCACGTTCTGCTGGGCCGTCAGGACCGCGTTCTGGTATGCTACGAGCAGCTCCTGAAAGCGCGCGTCCTGGAGCCGCACGTTGTTCGTGAGCTGGCCGTAGTTGAAGAGGTTCCACTGGAGGGCGGGACCTGCTACATAGGTCCGGCTGCCCCACTGGAGGATTTCCCCGAGGTCGGACCTGCCGAGATCGGTGGAGAGAAAGCCGAAGGTGCCGGAAAGAGAGAAAGCGGGGAAAAGATAGGCCTTGGCTACCCCGATCTGGCTGGCTTGCGCCATAGCCCGGTACTCGGCGGCCCGCACGTCCGGCCGCCGTCTTAGAAGGTCCGCCGGGATGCCTACGGCCACCCGGGGCGGGGGGACGGGTATGCCGGAGGAGCCGGCCAGCGCCTCGGCCAGATCGGAGGGCGGCATGCCCAGCAATATGCTCAGGGCGTGCTTTGTCTGCTGGAGCTGGATTTGCAGGGACGGCACGGAGGCCTCGGTATCGTTGAGGATCGTCGTCGCCTGGGCTACGTCCCTTTCCGAGGCCGTGCCGTAAGTGAGCTTAGCCTCTGCTATCTTGAGGTTTTCCCTCTGGGCTTCGACGTTCTCCCTCGCGATCTCTATCCTTTTTTCGAGCGTCCTTATGGAGATGTAGTTGGTTGCCACGTCCGCAGTCAGGCTCACGAGCGTGCTGTCGTAGTCCGCGACGCTCGCGAGCAGTGCAGCGTCGGCAGATTCGACGGCCCGCCTGAACTTGCCCCAGAAATCGATCTCCCAGTTGCCCCCGAAGCCGATCTGGTCCTGGGCGTAGTTGCTGAGGGCGCTGGAGAAAGAGCTGAAAGTCGAATGGTTGCTCAGGCGGTTATACTGGAGCGAGCCGCTCGCACTTTGCGACTGGGGATAAATATTTCCGATGGCGATGCCGAGCTGGGCCCTGGCCTCGAGCACCCTGATACCCGCGGCGCGGAGCTGTAGGTTCTGGCTATAAGCCGTATCGATGAGCCGGTCGAGGACAGGGTCTTCAAAGACCCGCCACCAGGCGCGATAGTCGGCGGGGCCGTCCGTCACCCGGCGGCCGTCCGCCTCATGCCAGGCCGGCGCTACCGGCGGGGCCGGCCGGACATAATCGGGGCCCACCTTCGTGCAGGCCCATTGAAAGAGGACAAGGGCCAGAAGGAGGCCGCAAGGGCACGCCCGGACCCACGCCGGTCCGCGCAGTCCCCTCAGCTCCACGATTCACCCCGGCAAGCCTCCCTTGCCAAAGAAAACTCCCTTCAATTGTGTATGTGAAAAAAGGCCTGAAAGATACGAGCGCCTTGAGATATCTTAGCGCGCGGCCGGGTGTAAAGCAAGCTTTATCTCCCTTTTCTTACAGGGTCCGGGAGGCGCCGCCGCAGCATACGCGGGCGGGAAAAGGCGCCAGGGCCTTGTTTACGAGATTTCTCTTGAAGGGCCGGGCCGGCTCGGCGTAAAATTAGCTATGGAGAGGAAGAGGTCGGAGGAGCTTTACGACAAGGCTGTTTCTTTGCTTCCCTGCGGCGTGAACAGCCCGGTCAGGGCCTTCCTTTCCGTCGGGGCCAAGCCGTTCTATGTGGACCGGGCGGAGGGTCCTTACCTGTTCGATGTCGATGGAAACCGGTATATCGATTTCGTTTCCTCATGGGGCGCGGTCATCCTCGGCCACTGCGACGCCGGCCTGACTGCGGAAGTGCAGGCTGCCGTGGAGGACGGGACAAGCTACGGCGCGTGCCACCCTTACGAGCCGGCCCTTGCCGCCATGATCGCCGAAGCTTTCCCTTCCATAGAGATGATGCGTCTCACGAACTCGGGGACGGAAGCGACCATGAGCGCCGTCAGGCTCGCCAGGGGCGCTACGGGGAGGACGGGCATAATCAAGCTCAGGGGTTGCTATCACGGACATGTGGACAGTCTCCTCGTGAAAGCGGGCTCGGGTCTGGCCACTTACGGGGTGCCCGACAGCGAGGGCGTGCCGGCGGACCTGGCGAAGCACACCTTCGTGGCAGAGTTCAACGACATCGACAGCGTAAAGAAGATCGTGGGCGAGGAGAAGGATATTGCCTGTCTGATACTCGAGCCCGTCATGGGCAACATGGGCGTCGTCCTTCCTGAAAGGAACTTCCTTGAAGACGTCCGGGACATTTGCTCCGTCCACGGCATCATACTCGTCTTCGACGAGGTGATCACCGGCTTCAGGATCGCTTACGGCGGCGCGCAGGAGGTGTACGGCATAAAGGCGGACCTGACGTGCCTGGGGAAGGTCATAGGGGGCGGCTTCCCCATCGGCGCCTTCGGCGGCAGGCGGGACCTGATGGAAAGGCTGGCTCCCGCAGGCGGCGTCTACCAGGCCGGAACCCTTTCGGGCAACCCGGTAGCTGTCAGGGCCGGTCTTTACACCCTCGGCCGCCTCAAGGAAGAAATGCCCTACGAGGGCATGGCGGCCGCCCTTGCGGGCTTCGGGGCAGAGGTTAGCCGCGTCAGCCGGGAAGAGGGGATCGCCTACAAGATAAACGGCCTTACCTCCATGTTCACCGGGTTTTTCAGCGACCGGGACGTAGTCGATTACGAAACCGCCGCTTCCTCGGACCGGCGTCTTTACGCGGCGTTTTTCAAGGCAATGCTCGATCAGGGCGTTTTTTTCGCGCCCAGCCAGTATGAGGCGGCCTTCCTTACGACCGCCCACACATCG
Source organism: Syntrophorhabdales bacterium (assembly GCA_049521495.1). Lineage (GTDB taxonomy): Bacteria > Desulfobacterota > Syntrophorhabdia > Syntrophorhabdales > WCHB1-27 > CAWEPK01. Next base: position 5,933 of record JBEKOT010000098.1, read on the forward strand.
GCGGTCCTCGAAAGGACTGTTGAGATCTACCGGCGGGTGTTCAGAAAGATGAAGAAACTGTGAAAGGGACCTACAGCGAAGACGGCACCGTGAGGCTGAGGACCTCGGTATGGATCGACCTTCGCGCTCTGGAAGAGAACTACCGGGCCATCGGGCGCCTTCTTGGGCCGCAAGTCGGTATGATGTGCGTGATAAAGGCCGATGCCTACGGCCACGGCGCCGTCGAGGTGGGCCGCCGGCTCGAATCTCTCGGCGCTGCATACTTCGGCGTTGCGACGATCGACGAGGCGAAAGAGCTCCGGGAAGCAGGAATCCGGTCTCCGGTCCTTGTCCTCGGCGGGGCGATGCCATGGGAGGGGCCGGAGCTTTTCATAGAATACGACCTGGCCGTCGCCGTCGGCAACTTCGAGCTGTTGGACAGGATCGACGGGTTCCGCGGCGGGAAGCCCCTGAAGCTCCACGTTAAGATCGATACCGGCATGGGGCGCCTCGGCTTCGGCACCGGCGAGATACCCGGGCTGCTCTCTGAGCTTACCCGCCTCCAAGGTGTGGAGATAGAGGGGATAATGAGCCATTTTTCCAGGTCCGAGAGGCGGGACGATTACGGGTTGGGGCAGGTTGCCCTTTTCGCCGAGGCGGTAGGGCGCTTCAAGGAGAAAGGCATAGAGCCGAGGTTGATCCATATGGCTAACAGCGCGGGCTTGTGCAACTACCCCGAGGCCCGGTTCAACATGGTGAGACCGGGGATCATGCTCTACGGCAGCTATCCGGGCAAGGCCCTGTGCGACGCGGTCGAGCTGACGCCCGTCCTTACCTGGACGGCGTCGATCTCGTTCGTCCGGACTTTTCCGGCCGGCACGGCCCTCAGTTACGGCGGCACTTACGTGACGGAAAGGGATACCAGGGTAGCCTATGTTCCCGTCGGCTACAGCCACGGATACCCCAGGGCGCTGTCGAACCGGGGGAGCGTCCTTGTAGCAGGCAGGCGGTGCGGCATCGTCGGGGCGGTCTGCATGGATTGGAGTTTTGTCGATGTCACCGGCGTCCCGGAGGCGGTCCCCGGCGAGGAGGTTGTCCTTTTGGGCAGCGCAAAGGGCGCAAAGATCACGGCCGATGAGATAGCGGGAGACGTCGGGACTATCCCTTACGAGATCCTCTGCGGCGTATCCAAGCAGATAAAGAGGCGCCATGTCCATTAGAGACTCCGCGAAGCGGTCCTTCCAGCCCCTGAAAAGGTTTGCCTCGGAGTTCGGGGGCGTTTGGATCATGTTCATGACCGTGGTGCAGTGGGCGTTCAGGAGGCCCGTGAAGCTGGACCTGATTTTCAAGCAGATGGAGTTTATCGGCGTCAGGTCCCTTTGGGTAGTGATCGTCACGGGCGCCTTCACGGGCATGGTCCTCGCCCTTCAGACCTATTACGGCTTCCGGAGGTTCAGCTCCGAGGCCCTTGTGGGAACGACGGTGGCCCTGAGCATGACGAGGGAGCTGGGGCCCGTTCTGACGGGCCTCATGGTGACGGGGAGGGCCGGCTCCGCGATAGCGGCGGAGCTCGGCACCATGCGCGTCACCGAGCAGATCGACGCGCTCACCGTCATGGCCCTGAACCCGGTGAAGTATCTCGTGGTGCCGCGGGTCATCGCATCGCTTCTCATGCTCCCCATCCTTACCGTCATAGCCGATTTCACCGGCATCGCGGGGGGGTATTTCGTGGGAGTCAAGCTGCTCGGCATTAACGAAGGGATCTTTATCAGCAGGATCATAAAGTACGTCGATCTTGAAGACATCTATAACGGACTGGCGAAGTCTGCGTGCTTCGGCATAATCCTGGCAATCGTGTGCTGTTACAAGGGTTTTTATACAAAGGGGGGAGCGGAAGGAGTGGGAAGGGCGACGACAGAGGCGGTCGTCGCATCGAGCATCACCATCCTGGTCGCCGACTTCATCCTCACCTCCCTCATGTTCTGACCATGGAAAACATCGCCATAATGGTAAGAGACATCCACAAGAGCTTCGGGAGCCAGAAGGTCCTGGACGGGATCGACCTTGCAATAGAGCACGGCGGGATCACCGTCATAATAGGCAAGAGTGGAAGCGGGAAGACCGTTCTCATGAAGCACCTCATCGGTCTCTTGAAGCCCGACAGTGGTGAGATATGGGTCGACGGGGTCGATATCGCCCGCCTGTCCGAGACCGAGTTGAACGAGGTGAGGAAGAAATTCGGGATGCTCTTCCAGGAGGCCGCCCTTTTTGACTCCATGACCGTGGCGGACAACATCGCCTTCCCGTTGAGGGAGCATACGCGCCTGTCCGAGAGTGAGATCGGCGGCATAGTGGAGGAAAAGCTCCGGCAGGTCGGCCTTCTCGGTTTCGGCGACAAGATGCCGTCCGAGCTGTCGGGAGGCATGAAAAAAAGGGTAGGCCTTGCAAGGGCCCTGGCCCTCGACCCAGATATCGTCCTTTTCGACGAGCCGACGAGCGCCCTCGATCCGGTGATCGCCCTGACTATAGAGGACCTCATCAAAGAGACCCAGATGAAGCTTAAAAAGACCTATGTAGTGATAAGCCACGACATACTTGGAATGTTCAGGATCGCCGACAGGGTGGCCATGCTTTACGAGGGGCGAATCGTCGCTTTCGGCGCCCCTTCCGAAGTGCGCAAGAGCGATCTGCCGGCGGTGAAGGAGTTCTTGAGGGCAACAAGAATACCGGGTTTTGCGGAGGGACACAATGACAACGGAGTTTAAGGTCGGAATCGTCGTCCTTTTGGGCATCGCGATCCTTTTCTACATGTCCTTCAGGATAGGGAAGTTCGGCAGCCTGACCGAGGGCCGGGGCTACATAATCACCGCCCACTTCAAGAACATCTCCGGTCTCGATACCAAGTCGCCCGTCGAGATAGCCGGCGTGGAGGTAGGCCGGGTCTACAAGATTACCCTCGATGGAAACCTGGCGAAGACGGAGCTTCTCATAAAAGAGGGCGTGAAGATACCGGTTGACAGCAAAGTCGCCATAAAATCGTTCGGCATCCTCGGCGACAAGTACGTAGAGATCGCGCCGGGCCAGTCGCAAACTTACGCCAGGGCCGGCCAGGAGATGACGAACGTGGCTACTTACGTGGATTTCGACGAGATTTTTCAGACCGTGAGCTCCGCCGCAAAGAATATCGGGGAGACCGTGGGACAATTCAAGGGCGTCCTCGACGAGAAATCGAAGGAGGACTTCAAAGCGGGGCTTTCCAACCTGAGGGCGGCAAGCGGCGAGGTCAAGGATTTGGTAGCGGCCAACAAGGTGAACGTAAACCGCATCGTCA
>JBEKOT010000099.1:0-9224 GCA_049521495.1 Syntrophorhabdales bacterium
TCTCCCTCATCCCCTCGGAGAGGGTATGGGCGGAGACAGCCTCGTGGCCCGTCCTGTGCACCATGCTCGACAACATGTCGCACATGACCACGTCGTCGTCGATGATCATTACGTGTGCCATAGGAGTGATGCGACGCTACATAGTATATGCCTTTTAAAAAAAATTGTAAATGCATACAATAATTGGAGGAAGAGGAAGCCATTGCTTTCCACCGTATGCAACCGGCCCCCGGAGGGGCTACCGTGCTAGAGATCGACGGCGGATCGGGCGAAGGGGGCGGCCAGATAGTGAGGACGGCCTTGAGCCTGTCGGCCCTCACCGGGATTCCCTTTCGCGTGGGCAATATACGGGCAAACCGTCCGAAGCCCGGCCTGCGGGCCCAACACCTGGCGGCGGTGCGCGCCCTTGCGGAGGTCAGCGGGGCCTTCGTCGAAGGGGCCAGCATAGGCTCCCGTGATCTCGTCTTTCGTCCCTCGGCCCTGAAGGCCGGATCGTACAGGTTCGACATAGGGACAGCCGGCGCCGTATCGCTCGTTTTTCAGGCGCTCCTGCCGCCCCTCCTTTTCGCCCATGGGGAGTCGCACCTCCTCCTTACGGGCGGCACCCACGTGCCCATCAGCCCGCCTTTCGATTTCATAAAGGAGGTCTTCATTCCTTTACTTGCGCCTCTTGGCGCCAGGGTGGCCTGCTCCGTCGAAACCTATGGCTTCTATCCCAGGGGCGGCGGGCAGATGGAGGCCCATATTCGGCCTCCCTCCCGGGAGCCCCTTGACGCGCCCTCCTTTCCGGACTGGAAACCATTGTCGCCGATCAGCGGGAGATCGGCCGTGGCAAACCTGCCTCTTTCCATAGCGGAACGTCAGAGGGACTCTGCCCTTTCCGTCCTGAGGAGACTGAATTCACGGACGAATATCGAGCTCGAAGACCTGCCCTCCCCAGGCCGGGGTACGTTCATTTTCCTCAAGACGGGAGACGATGCATGCCGGGCCGGATTTTCAGCCGTAGGGGTGCGCGGGAAGCCGGCGGAATCGGTCGGTAGCGAGGCAGCGGAAGCCCTCCTTGCCCATATGTTGAGCGACGGCTGTCTTGAGCCCCACTTGTCGGATCAGATAGTCCTCTATCTGGCCCTGGCCGAAGGCAGCTCCACCTTCACGACAACCAGGATAACGGCCCATCTTCTAACGAACCTCGACATTATCAGCAGGTTTCTCGACGCAACTATCCTAGTCAGGGGTGGGGTAGGCTCACCCGGTCGGGTCTCGATCACCGGGGTGGGGTACAAAAGACCATAGTCTCGCCAAGCGCCGGCCAACGAAAATCGGAACCTCGCAGGCGATGGCGGCGTTGCTCGCGGCCGAGTTCGCCCTGTAAGAATGGAACCTTCAGACATTAAACGTCCACAATTAGACTCTTGCTCGTTCTGTACCCCTTGATTCGCAGCCCCTTGGCCCTCTCGAAGAAGGCAGCCACGAGGCCCGGCTCGACGGGCTCGTCGCGGAAGCGTCCCGTGCCGGTATCGTAGCAGACGAACCTTTTTTCTGCGAGCAGGCGCGCCAATATAGTCCGCGTTCTTTCATCCGCAGCCAGGTGCGCCGGCAGGTCCCTCACCCCCGCAAGCCCGGCTTGCCCATCTATAAGCCGCTTGGTGTAATTGATGAACCTCGCGAGCTTTACGAAGGTATAGGTGACTTCCCTCGGAAAGAGAGGGTTAAGGGGCAGCATGACGCTTGAGCGCATCGACGGGAGCGGGACGTCCGCGGTCGGCGCGAGGGTCGCCGCCATGGGGCTGCCCGGCGAGAAGTAGAAGATGCTGGGCCCGAGGAGTACCCTTTGCCCCATGAGAAAACAGAGCGTTTCCAGGACGTGCGTCGGGCGCTGCCCCGGCATCCCCACGATGAAGTGGACCTCCACGAGAAAGGGAGACCCATCGAGCCAGGGAAGAAGGCGCACGAAAGACCTCTGGGAGTTCCTGCCTTGGGCCGCAACGACCGGCTCCGAGAGATCGACGAGGGAAAAGTTGAGACGCCGAAAGCCGGCACGGTGCATGAGCTTCAGCGTGGGGATGTCTACGTGGGCCGGATAGATCCCGTTCATTGCGGATAGCGTCATTCCCCTGTCGAAAAAAAGGCCCAGGACGGCGCGAAAGAATTGCCTGTCGAGGTTGAGCATATCATCCTCGAAGTCGATGGCCCGTATGCCCAGGCCGGCGCAGGCGTCTATCTCTTCTTCAATGCTTTCGATTCTCCTTCGCCTGTATGGTACGGGAGGTTTGCCGCAAAAGCCGCACGAGAAGGGACACCCCCTCGACGTGAGGAAAAAGGCATACCTTTTCCCGCCAATGCGATAGCGGTCCGGATCGATTAACTGCCGGGCGGGAAGGAGCTCCATGTCGGACTCGACGGCGGGAAGCCTGATGCTCGGACGCCCTTCCTCCCTGAAGCAGAGGCCGGCGATATTTTCCGCCTCCGGGACCCGCCCTGAAGAGAGCGCCGAAAGGAGCTTGAAAAGCGGCGTTTCACCCTCCCCCCTTATGCAATAGTCGACGTCTCGGCAGGCAAGGATACGCTCCGGGAAGACGGTAGGGTGTACGCCTCCCATGACTGTACGGATCTCCCGGTTCACCTCTTTGGCCGCAGCCGCCATTTCCAGCGCCTGCCGCTCGTAAGCGCTGCACATGGACGAGACGGCCACCACGTCCGGCCTTTCCTTCTCGATGATTTCCCTTGTAGCGGCAAGGTGGAGCCCGAACCTGCCGTACCGGGTGAATAACGAGAAAGGGGTGAAGGTCTTTTCCCTGTAGAAAGGCTCGAGCTCGGGAAAGCCATGCTCTAGGCGCTCCGCTCTGTATCCGGTCCTCGCGTCGAGGACGACTGCGTCCGCGACCTCCCTCACGGCTGCCGCGAGATACAGCAGGCCGAGAGGATAGGTCCTGATCGAGGTATCGTAGAAATCCTCGACGGGCGGCTGTACGAGGAGCACCTTCATGATTATCACTATAATGAAAAGCTGCCGCAAAGGGAAGGGGCAGGCAAAGAAGGCCTTTCCGCCGTATATCGCGGGTGTTGCACGGTTCTGGCATATTTCCCGGAAGCATCCGTCATATCCCCCAGTCCTCATCCCCGAAGGCTCCCCATTTTCGGGGAACCTTGCCCCCGGCTTGGTTTTTGCATCTACGATCAACCGGAACTGCCGGCTGTGAACTGTTGCGCCGTTGCGCAAGGGTCTCGGCGGTCGCGAAGAGCAGGACGTATGCTGTACGCAACGCGCACGCGGATGGCCGCCTGGTTGCAGGCTTTTTATGTACCTTGTCCCGGCTAATGAAACGTTATATACTGTTTCCACTTTGAATCTTCGGGGGAAATATGGCAGAAAATAATGATTTGGCTCAGGTCGAGGAGGTCCTTAAGGGGCACCCCAGGGAGGAAGGTTCGCTAATCCCGGTCCTTCAGGAGGTCCAGGCTGTATACGGCTACCTGCCGGAGGAGGCCCTCGCGCATGTCAGCAGGGGGCTCGACGTCCCTCTCAGCAGGGTTTACGGGGTTGTAACGTTCTATGCCCAGTTCTACCTCACGCGCCGGGGGCGCCACACGGTCCGGGTCTGCAGGGGGACGGCCTGCCACGTGCGGGGCGGGAAATCGGTCCTGAACACGGTCCAGGATTTCCTCGGGATAGAAGATGGGGAGACGACGCCGGACTTTGCCTTCTCCCTGGAGACTGTTGCCTGCCTCGGCACCTGCTTTCTTGCGCCCGTCATGATGGTCGACAGGAGCTACTACGGCAAGCTTGTCGGCCTCAAGGTGGGCGCCATCCTCGACCAGTACAGGGAAAAGAAGGGGGGGCAACGTGAATAGGCTGAGATCGACGTCCGACCTCGAAGCATTCCGCGCAAGGTTGAGGGAGGAGAGCGACCCGAACAGGATGGTCGTCCGCATCTGCATGACCGGGTGCAGGGCTTATGGTGCGGAGGAGGCGAGGGACGCTTTCGTTCGCGAGATCAGGCGCCGGGGCCTGGAGCAGAAGGTCGAGATACGGGAGACGGGGTGTCACGGCTTTTGCGCCCGTGCGCCCGTGGCTGCCATAGACCCCCTCGACATATTTTACCAGCAGTTCTCTGCCGACGACGTGCCCGAGATCGTCTCCCAGACGATCGAGAGGGGGACGATCATCGATCGCCTTACCTACCCCGAGCCTCTGACGGAGGAGCGCATAGCCCACAGGTCGGAGATACCCTTCTACAAGGGGCAGACGCAGATCGTCCTGCGTAACTGCGGGAAGATAGACCCCAGGAGCATCGAGCAGTACATCGCGCGGGACGGCTACGCGGCCCTTGGGCGGGTGCTCACAATGAAGCCCGAGGCGGTCGTGGAGGAGGTTAAAAGGTCTGGTCTCCGAGGCCGGGGCGGCGCCGGATTTCCGACGGGTGTCAAGTGGTCGTTCTTCGCTGCAGCCTCGGGTGACACGAAATACCTCATATGCAACGCCGACGAGGGCGACCCCGGAGCGTTCATGGACAGGGCAGTCCTGGAAGGCGACCCCCACAGCGTTATGGAGGGGATGCTCATAGCGGCATACGCCACGGGCGCGACGCACGGCTACGTTTACGTCCGCGCAGAGTACCCCATCGCCGTCGAGCACCTGAAAATCGCCACGGGCCAGGCGAGGCAGTTAGGGCTCCTAGGTGAGAATATCCTTGGCTCCGGCCTCTCCTTCGATCTTACGATCAAGGAGGGGGCAGGCGCTTTCGTCTGCGGCGAGGAGACGGCCCTCATCGCCTCCATAGAGGGCCGGCGCGGCACGCCGAGGCCCCGTCCCCCCTTTCCGGCCCAGTCGGGCCTCTGGGGAAAGCCGACTAACATCAACAACGTCGAGACCTTCGCCAACATCGCGCCGATCATCCTGAAGGGCGCTGACTGGTACGCGTCAATGGGGACGGAGTCGAGCAAGGGGACGAAGATATTCTCGCTGGCCGGCCGCATCAACAACACGGGCCTCGTCGAGGTACCGATAGGCGTGCCCCTCCACGAGGTCGTCTTCAGGGTGGGGGGAGGCATCCCCAGGGAGCGCCAGTTCAAGGCGGTCCAGATGGGCGGTCCTTCGGGTGGATGCGTCCCCATGAAGCACCTCAACCTGCCCATCGATTACGGCTCACTCGAGTCGGTGGGGGCGATCATGGGGTCGGGCGGCATGGTCGTCATGGACCAGAACACGTGCATGGTCGATGTCGCCCGCTTCTTCCTCAGTTTCACTCAGAGCGAGTCCTGCGGAAAGTGCGTCCCCTGCCGCCTGGGCACGAAGCGGATGCTCGAAATCCTTACGAGAATAACGAAGGGTGAAGGCCGGGAAGGGGACATTGAGCTGCTCGAGGAGGTGGGTAAGTCGGTCAAGGACGCGAGCCTCTGCGGCCTCGGCCAGACGAGCCCCAACCCCGTTCTTTCGACTATCCGCCACTTCAGGGAGGAATACGAGGCCCACATCAAGCACAAGCGCTGTCCGGCCGGCGTCTGCGACGCACTGGTCTTCGCACCGTGCGAGAACACCTGCCCGGTCCGCTGCGACGCTGTCGGTTATGTCTCCCTCGTTGCTGCGGGCAGGTACGAGGAGGCCCTCGACCTGATAAGGCTGAACATGCCCCTGCCCGGCATCTGCGGCAGGGTCTGCAACCATCCGTGCGAGAAGGTCTGCAAGAGGGGCGAGATCGACGACCCGGTCGCCATATCGGCCCTAAAGCGGTTCGCGGCAGACTGGGAGATAAAGCAGGGGAGAATGGCCCCGCCCACTTTTCTCGAGAAGGCGAAAGATGCAAGGGTGGCCGTCGTCGGCTCCGGCCCCGCGGGCCTCAACGCCGCATACCAGCTCGGCAGACGGGGCTATAAGGTGACAATATTCGAGGCCCTGCCTCTTGCGGGCGGCATGCTTGCCGTCGGCATTCCCAGTTTCCGGCTGCCCCGGCAGGTTCTCGAGCACGACATCGCCTTTATCTGCCAGCACAACGTGGAGATCGTCACGGGCAGGGAGCTCGGCAGGGATTTCACGGTACGGGAGCTCCTCGCCGAAGGCTACAAGGCGGTCTTCCTCGCCATGGGCGCCCATCTCGACCAGAAGCTGAATATCCCGGGTGAGGATGCCCAGGGCGTGCTGAGGGGCGTCGAGTTCCTGAGGCGGGCGAACCTCGGGGAGAAAGTCGCCATCGGCCAGAGGGTTGCGATAATCGGCGGAGGCAACGTAGCCATGGACGCGGCACGCATGGTCCTTCGCTTTGGCGCGAAGAGCGTGACGATCATCTACAGGAGGACGCGGGAAGAGATGCCTGCGAACATCGAGGAGATCGAGGAGGCTGAAGACGAGAAGATCACCTTCCTCTATCTGCTTTCCCCTACGAGGATCGTTACCGAGGACGGCAGGGTGACGGGGATCGAGTGCCAGAAGATGAAGCTGGGCGAGTACGACGCGAGTGGAAGGGCAAGGCCTGTTCCCATCCCCGACTCGGAGATCCTGCTTCCCGTCGACACGGTCATACCGGAGATCGGCTACGTGCCCCAGCTCACCTGCCTGAAAGACGGCGATGCCTTTTCCATAAACAGGAACGGCACGCTCGCCGTCGACCCCCTTACGCTCGCTACCGACGTACCCGGTGTCTTCGCCGGAGGCGACGTCGTCACGGGCCCCTCTACGATAGTCGAGGCGATGGCCGGGGGATACCGGGCGGCCGTATCGATTGACAGGTACCTGAAGGGGCAGGACCCCGCTGAGGACCGCGTCTACCGACCTTTGAGAAGGGCGGACGTGATGCGGGCGGAGAGCGAGGCCGAAAGCGGCGCCGAGAAGGAGCGCTACCAGATGCCGTACCTGGGCGTGGGATACCGTGTAAGGGGCTTTTCCGAGGTCAACCTGGGCTTCGACGAGGAGACGGCCGTTCTGGAGGCGAAGCGCTGCCTGCGGTGCGATCTGGAAAAGAGGAGGGGATAGCATGGGTACCGTCAACCTGACAATAGATGACATCAACGTAGAGGTCCAGGCAGGCACGACCGTCTTCTGGGCCGCAAAAAAGGCCGGCATCGAGATACCGCACCTGTGTTACAGCGAAGGGCTCAACCCTACGAGCGCGTGCAGGCTCTGCGTCGTGGAGGTGCAGGGGGCTCGAAACCTCTCGGCCTCCTGCTCGCTCCCCGTGTCGAACAACATGGTCGTCGGGACGGCGACGCCCCGCGTTCTGGCCGCCAGGCGCATGGTGCTCGAATTCCTGCTCTCCGACCATCCCGCCGATTGCATGACTTGCGAGAAGAGCGGGACGTGCGCTTTGGAGAAATACGCCTATGAGTTCGGTATTCGGAAGACGCGCTTCGAAGGCGAAAAGCACGCTTATCCCGTTCGTGACAGCAACCCGTTTTTCGAAAGGGACTACAACAAGTGCATCCTGTGCGGCAGGTGCGTAACGGTCTGTCACGAGGTGCAGTACTGCGGGGCGGTCGACCTGACGAAAAGGGGGTTCGGCACTAAGGTGGCCGCCTTCAGCGATAAGTCGATGAAGGAGACGCCTTGCGTCTTCTGCGGAAACTGCGTGAGCGTCTGCCCGACGGGGGCCCTGACAGTGAAAGCGGGCCGCTTCCAGGGGCGGGACTGGGAAATGAAAAAGGTCCCCACTACCTGCTCCTACTGCGGCGTCGGGTGCACCATCGTCCTCAACGTGAAGGACGAAAAAGTCGTCAAGGTGACCTCCGACAGAGAAGTCGGCATGAACAGGGGGTGGACTTGTGTGAAGGGCAGGTTCGGCTTCGATTATGTCCACAGCCCGGACCGTCTCACGGCCCCGCTGGTAAGGGAGAATGGCAGCTTGCGCAAGGCCGGATGGGACGAGGCCCTCGAAGCGGCCGCGGCCGGTCTGAAAAAGGTGAAGGACGCCTACGGACCCGACGCCATAGGCTTCCTCGTATCGGCAAAGTGCACGAATGAGGAGAACTACCTCCTCCAGAAGATCGCCAGGCTCGCCATCGGCACCAACAACATCGATCACTGCGCCCGTCTCTGACACAGCTCAACCGTCGCCGGTCTGGCGATGGCCTTCGGTAGCGGCGCAATGACGAACTCCATAAGCGAGATAGCGAACGCCGAGACGATCTTCGTGATCGGCTCCAACACGACCGAGAACCACCCCGTCATAGCCCTCGAGATAAAGAAAGCCGTTAGGAAGAACGGGGCCAAGCTGATCGTCGCCGATCCGAGGAGAATCGACCTCGTCGATTACGCGCACCTTTGGCTTGCCCAAAAACCGGGAACGGACGTGGCACTCGTCAACGGCATGATCAACGCCATCTTAGCCGGCGACCTCGTCAACAAGGACTTTGTGGCGGAGCGGACCGAGGGGTTCGCGGCGCTCGCCGAATCCGTTAAAGAATTCACCCCCCAGATAGCCGAGGCCATCACGGGGGTGAAGGCAGCCGATATCGCAGAGGCGGCACGCCTCTTTGCCAAGTCACCCAACGCTTCGATCGTCTATTCGATGGGTATTACCCAGCACACATCAGGCACGAATAATGTCCTGGCCCTTGCCAACCTTTCCATGGTGACCGGCCAGATAGGCAAGCCCGCCTCCGGCGTCAACCCCCTAAGGGGGCAAAACAACGTGCAGGGCGCCTGCGACATGGGTGGGCTACCCAATGTTTTCACGGGTTACCAGAGGGTCGAAGACGAGGCAGCGAGGGCGAAGTTCGAAAAAGCATGGGGCGGGCCTCTTCCCGCCCGTCCCGGCCTTACGCTCATGGAGATGATGAACGCCATAGGCGAGGGGCGCATAAAGGCGCTCTTCATTCTGGGCGAGAACCCGCTCCTTACCGATCCCGACTCGGCTAAGGTTCGCCGGGAGCTTTCTCATCTCGACCTTCTCGTGGTTCAGGACATCTTTCTCACCGAGACGGCAGAGCTCGCCCACGTCGTCCTGCCCGGCGCGAGCTTCGCCGAGAAGGACGGCACCTTTACGAACACGGAGAGGCGGGTGCAGCGGGTCAGGGCGGCCATAAAGGCCGTCGGCGAGGCGCGACCCGACTGGCAGATCCTCGTAGATCTCGCATCAAGGCTCGGTCTCTCCATGGCCTATCGTTCGCCCGAGGCGATCATGGCCGAGATAGCCTCGCTCACGCCGTCTTACGGAGGCATCACCTATGACCGCCTTAGCGAAGGCGGGATCCAGTGGCCTTGCCCTTCAGTAGACCATCCGGGCACCCCGTAC
>JBEKOT010000100.1:0-12262 GCA_049521495.1 Syntrophorhabdales bacterium
GCAAAGGGCGAGGTCGAAAGCGCAGGTGAGACCTGCGGGGCCTGCCCCTATGACCGCTGCCTTCTTACCCGTCTTCCCGGCCTGGGGCGAAAGGGGGGCAGCGGAGAGGGGGACGACTGCCCGCTTGATGTCACGGATGGCTATGGGTTCGTCGATCTGCCCTCTGTTGCACGCCTCTTCGCAGGGCGCGTAGCAAACCCTTCCGCACACGGAAGGGAAAGGGTTCGTCCGCCTGATGAGGAGGTAGGCGTCCTCGAACCTCCCCTCGCTCGCGTGCTTCAGGTAGCCGGGTACGTTCGTGTGGACCGGACACGCGGCTATGCACGCGGCCTTGCACTGCCTGGCCGTCCGCTTATCGATGCTGGCCTTGTTGGGAATGGCCTGGGGGAAGGGGATATACGCGGCCCTCCTAACGCCCGTCCCCATGTTGAACTCGCTCTTCATGACTACCGGGCAAAAGGAAAGGCAGGCGCCGCAGGCCGTGCATTTCTTGACGTCCACGAAGCGCGACTTCTTCAGGACCGCGACCTTGAAACCGGCCGCCTCCCTTTTTATCGCCACCGGCCTCGACCATGAGAGAAGGTCTATGTTCCGATTGAGCGCCACCTCCACCATCTTGGGCGAGAGGGTGCACGTGGAACAGTCGAGGGTAGGGAAAGTCTTGTCGAGCTGAATCATCCTGCCGCCGATGGACGGTCCAGCCTCGACCATAGTCACGCGCACGCCGCAGGAGGCGAGCTCCAGGGCCGCAGTAATCCCCCCGATGCCGCCGCCTACTACGAGCACGTGCTTATCCCTGCCTGCCCCTTCGCCAATCATCCTTTTGCTATGTCTTTCAACTTGTCCCGAAGCTTGTTTGCGTCCCCGACGAAGCCGAAATGGGCATACTGGAAGATGGGAGCCTCGGGGTCTTTGTTGACCGCTATGATGCAATCGGAGTCTTTCATGCCCGCTATGTGCTGGAAGGCGCCCGAAATCCCCATGGCCAGGTAAACCTTCGGCTTGACCGTCTTGCCGGACGTGCCCACCTGGCGCGGCTTAGGGAGCCACATCTTGTCGATGACCGGCCTCGATCCCGAAAGCACGGCTTTGAGGAGGCCGGCAAGCTCCTCGTAGCCCGCTATCTCGTCCTTGCTCCCGATCCCGCGGCCCACGGAGAGGAGAAAGTCGGCCTTCGTGATGTCTATGGCACCCTTCTCTTCCTCCACGTATTCTATAAAGGTCCTGGCAGGATCGGTTGCAATACCGTCTATTGTGCCGACCGAGGCGGCCCCACCCTTTTCCGTCGCGTAGTCCTTGAAGCTCCCGCTTCGCACCGTTACCGCGAAGGTCCCCTCCCCCGGCCTGAACTCGCCGAAGATCTTGTCCGAATAATAGCTCTTCAGAAAAACAGCCCTTTCCATGTCGAACCCGCTAACGTCCGTGATGAGCGGCAGATCGAGAACGCCAGCAGCGTAGGACGCAAGCTCGATGCCCGACGAGGAGCTTGTGAAGAGAATGGCGCCCGGCCTCCCGCCGCCTTCGATGACCTTCTCCAGGACGCGGACCATGGTGAGGGGGTTCTGGAAATCCGTCTCCGAAGCCTCCACCTTTATGACCGCGTTGCAGAACTTCTCGCCTTCCCCGGGAGCACCGGCCGGCGCAAGCAGGCGTATCTCCTTACCCAAAAGGTGCGCAAGGCCCAGGGTGTCAAGGTTCCTTTCCTCGAAAAGACCGCGCCTTACCTCGGCGACTACCAGCGTGTAGCTCATTGATACACCCCCTTCTCCCTTAGTATGCCCAAAATGCCTTTGCCCACGGCCTCGAGGTCCCCTTCGAGCATCGAGGCCCCGCCCTTTTTCGGGGGATAGACCCATCTGACGAGGTCGATCATGGTCCGGCTGCCCTCCTGATACGCGTCCGCCCCGAATACCCTCCGCTCCACCTTCGAGGCTTTCCTGATGCCCATGATCGAGACGTACCGGGGCTCGTTGATTCCGCTCTGTATGGCCAGGACGCAGGGCAGCAAAATTCTCACGCGTTCCTGAAGGCCGCCTTCGAGCTCCCGGCGTATGATCGCATGGTCTTGCTCGAATGCGTCTATGCCGACTACCATGGACGCATAGGGAAGCCCCAGCTTCGCGGCCAAGATCCCACCTACCGAAGCAAACTGATCGTCCTCCGACTGGACGCCCGTGAAGATGGCATCGAAGGGGACGGACTCTTTTCTCAGGAAGTTGTACGCGATGGTTGCCCGCGCCATGGGGTCTTCTATAGCACTCTCCATCCGGACGAGGAATCCGTCCTTTGCACCCATGGCTATCGCCCTCCTCAGGACTTCGTCCGACTCCCCATCGCCCATGGAGATGGCAGTTACCGCCCCTCCCGCGCTCTCGGCGATCCTGATCGCCGCCTCGACCGCGTAGTTGTCCCAGTCGTTTATCTTGAAGGGCACCTTCGAGAGGTCTACCCGGCGTCCGTCATCCACTATCCGAAGCTCCTCCTCCTGTGTGGCAGGGACCCTCTTCGTAAATACCAAGAGATTCATCTTTATATTACCTCCATGAGTATTTCTGAAAGCTCTTTGACGGTCTGCCCCTTTTCTTTGGCTGCGTCTTCAAGGGTCATGAGGCAGAAAGGACAGGCCGTCGCAATGAGATCGGCCCCCATTTCCGCCGCCTCGGCCGCTCGGACCTCCGCGTTTCTCGTCAGGCCCGCGTCCTCCACCTCGAAGAACATCCTCCCTCCCCCTCCCTCGCAGCACAGGGAAGTCTCGCGGGACCTTGCAAACTCGAGAAGATCGAGGCCTTCGACGGAGCGCAGCAGCTTGCGGGGCGGGTCGAAAACACCGTTCTGCCTGCCGAGGAAACAGGGGTCGTGGTAGGCCGCCTTGCCCTCGTACTTCCCATTGAGTCTCAAGGCGCCGGCAGCGAGCAACCCCGCCAGGACCTCCGTATAATGGGAGACCTTGATCCCCAGGTTGCCGTATTCTTTTTTGAGGGCATTCATACAATGGGGCGAGAGGGCGATTATCTCCCGCACACCGTACTCCTTCAGGGAAGCCGCGTTCTCTTCCAAAAGCTCTTCGAAAAGGCCCGTCTCCCCTATCCTCCTGATCTCGTTGCCGCAGCAAGCCTCCTCTTCACCGAGGACGCCGAACTCCAGGCCCCCCCTTCTGAGCAGGGTCGCCACGTTCACGGGAATCACCATGCAGCGCGGGTCATAGGCCTGGATGCAGCACGTAAAGAGCAGCACCTTCGAGGCCGTATCGCCCACGTGGGGCACCTCGAAACCGCACTTTTCGACCCACTCCCCCCTTTTTGCCCGGGAACGGCCCCAGGGGTTCTTCTGCACGAAAGTGTTCTCAAGCGCCTTCTGGATCGAGAGCGGTATCCGCCCTTCTTCCACGAGGGCAGACCTCACGTCGATAACCACCTCCGACGGCTTGACGTCCCTCGGGCACCGCAAGGTGCACGCCCCGCACGACGTGCAATACCAGGGGAGTGACGCTTCCACGTCCCGTTGGAACTGCCTTTTTCTGACCATCATCCTTATGTTGAAGGCCGTCCGGCCCGCTTCCGGGCAGCTGCCCGTGCACCGGCCGCACTGGATGCAGGTAAAAAGCCTATCAGGGCTCAAGCTTTCCATTCGCCTCCACCTCGCATCAGCACCTCCCCCGGACCATGCTCTGCCTTCCGTACTCCACCCATAAGAATCTATGTTCTCCCCAGGAGCTTCCTCCCGATAAGCACCTTCTCCACCTCTTTCGTCCCCTCGAAGATCTCGAAGACCTTCGCGTCCCGCCAGTAGTGCTCGACATCGTACTCCTTAAGTATGCCATACCCGCCATGGAGCTGAATGGCCTCGTCGGAGACCTTTACTGCAATCTCACAAGTGTACCACTTCGCCATGGCGATGAGGGCGGGGTCGATCTCGCCCCTGTCTACGCCCATGGCGACCCTGTAAAGGAGACTCCTGCCCGCCTCTACCATGGTGGCCATTTCCGCGATCTTCGCCTGAACTAGCTGAAGCCCTGCCAGAGGGCCGCCAAAGGCCTTCCTCTTCTTTACGTGGCCTATTGCTTTGTCCAGGGCCCCCTGGGCCGTGCCTATGGCAAGGGCGCCCCCGCCGTCGAGGCGGGCGCGGTTGAAGAACTCCATGAGCTGGTAGAAGCCCTTTCCTTCCTTCCCAACGAGGTTCCCTTTAGGCACCCGCACCTCTTTGAAGGCGACCTCTCCCGTATCGGAGCACCTGATCGACAGCTTCCCGTGCAGTTTACTCGCCTCGTAGCCGGGCCTGTCCGTCTCCACGATAATAGTGGAGAGCCTGTCGTGCTTTTTAGGGTTTCCGGGGTCGGTCACGCAGAGGACGACCAGGTAGTTCCCGATGTTCGCATTCGTGATAAACATCTTGCTTCCGGATATCACGTAGTCGTCCCCGTCGCTGACGGCTGTTGTGGCGATCGCAGCCACGTCGCTCCCGGCATCGGGCTCCGTCGACGCCATGCCCGCCCGCCACTGCCCCGAGCAGATAGGCGGCAGGTATTTTGTTTTCTGCTCTTCCGTCCCGAAGAGCTTTATCATCTGGGTCCCGAAATAGCATGCCACCATGCTCTGGGCAATCCCCCCGTCGATCCGCGCAAACTCTTCTATGATGAGGCACTGCTCGAAGTGGCCCAGGCCGGCCCCGCCATATTCCTCCGGGATGAAGACGCCGAGAAACCCGTTTTCTGCCGTCTTCTTCCAGACCGCGTCGTCAAACCTCTCGTTATCGTCGAAGTCACGGGCAACGTCCTTGAATTCCTTTTCGGCGAACTCCCGGGCCGCCTGTTTAATATCCCTCTGCTCTGCGGTAAGCTCGAACATCTATCCCCTCCTCCCTTATATCCTTATTTACGTCGATCAGGCAAACAGAGCAAGTTTCGTACCATACCGGCCGCTTGCACGTCGCGGCTGCAATAAAAAGCCCTTTCGGGGTCTTTGCCGCCCAAGTGGCCGGCCCCTGGGTAATAACTATACAGTATGCTTCTCGAAGCAAAGCCATCCGAAGGAAAGGACGGAGGGGACGACCGGCGCAGGGGCCGACCCGGTGCAACAAGGGGTGGGTGTGCCGCAATAGGCGGTTTACGGCTTCAGCCCGAGGCCGCGGGCGACGATGAGCTTCATGATCTCCGTTGTCCCCGCGAGGATAGAGAGCGCACGCACATCACGGTAAAGCCGGCTCACCCTGTATTCCTCCATGAACCCGTATCCGCCGTGGAGCTGCACCGCGTGATAGGCCACCCGGTTGACCATCTCTCCCAGCCAAGCCTTTGCCATGGAGACCCTCTGGTTGATGTTCTCGCCCTTTATATACTCGGCGACGAGCGTCTCCAGGAAGTTCCTGCCTATCTCGACCTCCGTGGCGATCTCTGCGAGCTTAAAGGAGTTGTGCTGGAAGTCCCCGATGGGCCGGCCGAAGGCCTCCCTCACCTTGGAGTATTCGAGGGCCAGCCTGAAGGCCTCTTCCGCCATTGCCTGGCACTTGACGCATACCTCGAGCCTCTCGCGGGCGAGCTTCTCCATCATATACTTGAAGCCCTGCCCCTCCTCGCCCAGAAGGTTGCCCGCAGGCACCCGGCAGTCCTCGAAGGCCAGCTCCGCCGTATCCTGGCCGTCCTGCCCCATCTTGTGGAGCTTCCGGCGCGTAAGGCCGGGCGTGTCCCCTTCAACGGCGATCAGGCTTATCCCTTTCTGCCCCGTGCCGGATACGACCTTGCAGGCAGTTACTATGATGTCTGCCGACATGCCGTTGGTAATGAACGTCTTTTGCCCGTTGATGATGTAATAGTCGCCGTCCCTCACGGCCCTCGTGCGGATGGAGGCGAGGTCGGAGCCCGTGTCCGGCTCCGTTAGGCCGACGGCGCATATGGCCTCGCCTGTCGTTGTCCTCGGAAGGAGCCTTTTCTTCAGATCTTCCTTGCCGTAAGAATAAACGTAGGGCGCCGCCACATCACTGTGAAGGGGCGCGCCCACGTTGAAACCGTCTCCCCATGCCAGCTCTTCATTGACTATAACCAGGGAATACCGCACATCGACGTCCATTCCGCCGTATTCCTCGGGCAGCCACGGGCACAGGAAACCCTGTTTGCCCATCTTCAGCCAGAGGTTCCTGGGGACGATCCCCGCGCGGTCCCATTCCTCCCGGTGGGGTGTAATCTCCTTTGCCACAAACTTCTTCACTACCTTTCTGAAATCGCTGTGCTCCCTGCTCTCCTGAAAAAATGGCATTATCGAACCCTCCTTCTTGACATGCGACCGCGGAAGGCCGCAAAAGAACCCCCGGAAGATCTAACCGGCGGCCTCCCGGTCAAATATCGAACGGATCATATCTTTAACCGTAATCCCCCGCCGATATAACAAGCAAAAACCGTACCCTTCACGGGCGCCTGACCCCTTGTAGTAAAACCTGTGGAACTATATCGCGACTTGTGTAATACTTACACTTATCGGATGAACGGTAAAGGAAAAAAGATCCTGTCCCGGCCGAAGAGGACCTTGCGAAGGCCGGCCTCGTCGTACAGGGCAGCCGGCCGAAAGGGGACCCGGCAGAAGAAGGGGGAGGATGAATTCCTCCGCCTGAGCGAGTTCAACAAAGCCATTATCGGCAACGCCCCCGTCGCCATCTTCACCCTCGACAGGAACGGCGTCTTCACCAGCGTCAATCCCGCGCTGGGGGCGCTCTCCGGCCTGGGTCCCAAGGCCGGCAAGAAGTTGATCGGCTTCAACTGGCTGAAGAACCCATACACGATAAAATCGGGCCTGGCCGCATATATCGAAAGGGGCTTGCAGGGCGAACCGTTTCAGCTCTGGGATTTCCCTTTCATTGCCTATGCGGGCGACAGGAACGTCTTCCTAGACTTCAAGGGCGTCCCCCTGAAGGCAAAAGACGGCGCGATCGAGGGTCTCCTTTGCATTATCGAAGAGACGACGGACCGGGTGGAGACGAGGGCGCTCCTCATGCAGGAGGCGCGCAAGTCCGCCGTAGGGAGGCTGGCTGCGGGAATCGCCCATGAGCTGAACAACCCTCTGGCCACACTCGTCGCCCACGTGGAGCTCGCGGGAAATTGCCTCAAGTCCCTCAAAAAATCGCCGTCCTCCAGGGCCTGCCTTGACGAGCTCAGGGACTATCTCGCCATTATCGAGGCCCAGGCGTTCCGCTGCAAGAACGTGACGGGCAGCATCCTCAGCCTGCCTTGGAAAGAGGGGCTTGAGATCACGGAGATCGATGTTAACGGACTTCTCGACAACGTAATCGAATTCACGGACGCCGGCAAGTCCGGGGTGCGGATCGTCAGGGAGTTTTCGCCCCTCCCTCCGGTGAGGGGTAATGATAGCTCCCTCCGGCAGGTCTTCCTGAACCTCGTAAGCAACGCGTGCGACGCGGTCGAAGGAAGGATGGACCCGACCATATGGATAAAGACCGCTTCAAAAGACAACCAGGTGCTCGTTGCCGTCGAGGACAATGGGATCGGCATACCCGCCCCGATTTTGAAAAAAATATTCGAGCCCTTTTTCACCACGAAGGAATCAAAGAAGGGGGTGGGCCTGGGCCTGTCGCTGTGCCGCGAGTTCCTGGCCCACGCGGGGGGCAGCGTGAGGGCCGAGAGCAGGCCGGGAAGGGGGTCCACCTTCGTGGTCACCCTAAGGGCAAGTCCGGCCGGCTACGGGGAGGTAAAGCACCCATGACAAGGGTCCTCATAGTGGACGACGAGGTCCAGCTCATCAAGGCCTTCAAGAAGCAGCTCACCGAGGACGGGCTTTCAGTGGTCACAGCCACCTGCGCGAAAGACACCCTCTCCCTCCTCAAAGAACAGACCTTCGACGTTGCCGTCCTCGACATCAAGCTGCCCGACCTCGACGGCGTCGAGCTCCTCCTCAGGATGAAGCAGGCGGAGCCGACCGTCGAAGTGGTAATGTTGACGGGCTACGCCTCCGTAGATACTGCGATCCGTTCCATGAAGCTTGGTGCCTACGACTACCTGACGAAACCGTGCAAGATCGCCGAGCTGGAGAAGGTGATACTCAAAGCGCACGAGAACAAAAGCCTGAAGGAAAAGAACATCGTCCTCGAGGAGCATCTCCACCGGATCGGGGCCCACGACGATTTCATCGGCCGGAGCAGAGAGATCATGAAAGTGAAGGAGCTCATATCGGTGGTGGCCGCCTCCGGCACCCCCGTGCTTATCGTCGGTGAAACGGGCGCGGGCAAAGAGGTTGCAGCGAGGGCCATCCACGACCTCTCCGGACGGGCGGGAAACCCTTTTGTCACCATCAATGCGAGCGCGCTCCAGGAGACCATCCTGGAGAGCGAGCTCTTCGGGTACAAAAGAGGGGCCTTCACCGGCGCCCACAGCAACAAGCTGGGGCTCATCGAGATCGCCCACAACGGCACTTTCTTCATAGACGAAGTCGGCGACATGGGCATGGCCATACAAGCTAAGATACTCAGGGTGCTCGAGACGAGCGCCTTCATGAAGCTGGGCGACACTAAAGAGACAAAGGTGGACACCCGCTTCATATTCGCCACGAACAAGGAACTCAAGAGCAGGATAGCAGAGGGCCTTTTCAGGAAAGACCTTTTCTTCAGGATCAACGGTTTCATCATCAACCTTCCCCCTCTTCGGGAGAGAAAGAGCGACATTCCTCTTCTGGCCGAATACTTTCTCGACAAGTTCGCCAGGGGCGGAAAAAGAAAACGGCTCTCCCCGGAGGCGGCGGAATGGCTCGTCGCGTACGAATGGCCCGGGAACGTGAGAGAGCTGGCGAACGTGATCGAGAGGTCCCTTCTTTTGAGCGGCGCCCGCGACAAGATCGTCGTCGACGATTTTCCCGAAAGCATGCAGGCGGCGAGCGCAGGGGGAGACGGCGAGCGGAAGCAGGGCAGCACTTTCGAGCTGGCGCAGCTCGAGGAGGAGCATATTGAAAAGGCGCTCCGGGCCGCCAGGGGCAACAAGAGCAAGGCGGCCCACCTCCTCGGCATCAGCAGGAAGACTCTTTACAACAAGCTCGCAAAGGGCAGGAACGGCCGTCCCGGCTAGACGGAAGGCACGGGAAGAGAGTTTTGTCTTTCTTCATTGTATCAAAATTTTACAGATGAGTCATTTTGAGCCATCCCGGCACAACGTGCGGGTCTTATAGAGGGGCGGCTGAAAAGGGGAAGCATTGCAAGCGCGCTGGCATTGGTCCTGGTCGCATCTCTGTTCGCCCTTCCGGCATGCTACGCGGCCGATAAGGCCGTCACGCTCAAAGTGGCCAACTGGTTCCCGATCACGCACCAACAAAGCGTTCTCCTCGAGGCCTGGTGTAAGGACCTTGAAAAGAGGACAAACGGCAAAGTGAAGGCCAATTACTACCCGGGCGGAACCCTCGTCCCCGCCGCCCAAGCCTATGACGCGGTCACGAAGGGCATCTCCGACGTCGGCAACCACGTCCTCGGCTACACCGTGGGCAGATTTCCCTTGAGCGAGGTAATCGACCTGCCCCACGGCTACCCGGACGGGATAGTGCCGACCAGGCTGGCGAACGCATTTTACGCCAAGTTCAAGCCAAAGGAATTCGACGACGTTAAGATCCTCTGGTTTCACTCCCAGGGCCCGGGACTCGTCCATACGAAGTCCAAACCCATCAATAATCTCGACGACCTGAAAGGCCTGAAAATGAGGACCTACGGCTCGAATGCGAAATTCATGGCCCTTCTCGGCGGCGTGCCCGTGGCAATGCCGATGACCGACGTCTATGACGCCCTTTCGAGAGGTGTGGCGGACGGCTTGATGTGCTCCTACGAGGCGCTGGAAGGCTTCAGGACGGGCGAGCAGATAAAATTCACAACCGAGAACTACGGGACCGCCTATACGGCTTGTTTCGTCGTTGCCATGAACAAGAACAAATGGAACTCGCTGCCCCCGGACGTCCAGAAGACGATCGACGAGATGAGCCGGGAATACCAGGGAAAATACGCGGCCATGTGGGACGGCATCGAGAGGCACGGCAAGGAATACATGGTCAAGAGGGGCACGAAGATCATATCCCTCTCAAAAGAAGAGGAAGCAAGGTGGGTCGAGAGGGCCCAGCCCGTCTATGACGATTACGTGAAGAGGATGAAGGACAAGGGGCTCCCGGGAGTCGAGGCGCTCAAGTTCGTGAGGGACTACCTGAAGACGTACAGCAAGAAGTAGCGCCGCCGAAACAAGGAGCCCACGATGAAAGGCTTTCACGGTCTGGTCCTCAAAATGGCAAAGTTTATGGACCTCCTCGGCGGGATAGTGCTCACCTTCATGATGCTCATCACCGTGACTGACGTCATCCTTCGCTTCGCGGGGAAGCCGATTACCGGGACATACGAGCTGGTCTTCCTCGGAGGCGCCATTGTGGTCGGGTGCGCGATTCCGAGGACTTCCTGGGAAGGGGGGCACGTCAACGTCGATTTCGTGTTGATGAGCTTTAACAGGACCACCAGAAAGGTGATCATGGCCTTCACAAGACTGTTCGGGATCGCCTTCTTCTTCCTGCTCGGATGGAACCTCCTCGCCCTCGGCACTCAGCTTTACACCAAAGAAGAAGTTTCTCTTACCCTCCACGTCCCGATTTACCCGGTGGCCTACGTGCTGGCCGTCTGCGCGTTCGTGGAGTGCTTTGTGCTTTTGTCGGACATGGTAATGACCATAAGCGAGGCAAGCCATGAATGAGATCACTATCGGAGTTATTGCGCTGCTCATATTGCTCGCCTTTTTCCTGACGGGCATAGAGCTTGCCTTCGCCATGGGCATCATTGGCATTGCCGGGTTTGCTTACGTCGTTGACGTGAAGGCCGCTATGGGCCTCATGGCAAACGATTTTTTCGATGCCCTTGCCTCTTACGGCCTGACGGTCATCCCCCTCTTCATACTGATGGGCCAGATAGCCTTCAACGCGGGGATCGCCAAGCGCCTCTACGACTGTGCCCACAAGTTCCTCGGCCATATACCGGGAGGGCTGGCTATGGCGACCGTTGCCGGCGCCACCGCCTTCAAGGCGATATGCGGCTCCGTCGCGGCCACGGCGGCGACCTTTGCGAGCGTTGCCGTCCCGGAGATGTCGAAATACGGGTACGACAGGAAATTGTCGACAGGGATCGTGGCGACCGTCGGCACCCTCGGCGTCCTCATACCGCCGAGCGTGGTCCTCATCGTCTTCGGCATTATCACCCAGCTCTCCATAGGAAAGCTATTCCTGGCGGGGATCATACCGGGTCTTCTCATCGCGTTCTTTTTCGTGGTGGTAATTTTCGGGTGGTGCAGGATAAACCCGGCCCTCGGTCCCAAGAGCGAAAGGTTCGGCTGGAATGAGAGAATGAAGACCCTTCCCGAGATAGTGTGGCCCATCGTCATCTTTTTCGTCATCATCATCGGCCTCATGAAGGGCATGTTCACACCGACCGAGGCGGGCAGCATCGGGGCATTCGCAGTGCTGCTCCTGTGCCTCTTCAAGAGAAACATCAATTTCCAAGGCTATGTGAAGTCGGTGAAGGAATCTTTGCGAACGGCCTGCATGGTGCTCCTTCTGATCGCTACGTCCAACATGCTCGGCCATTTCATCGCTGTGACGAATATCCCCAATTTTCTGGGCGAGTGGGTCGTGGGTCTCAAGATGCCCGCCTTTGCCGTAATGATCCTTATCTTCCTCGTCTACCTCCTCGGCGGCTCCTTTATCGACGACCTCGCTTTCATGATACTGGCGACGCCGATCTTCTTTCCCATCATGACCAAGCTGGGTTACGATCCCTTGCTGTGCGGGATCCTGGTGGCCCTGACCATCTGCATAGGCTCGGTGATCCCCCCCGTGGCCATCTGCGTCTTTGTCGTCAAGAACATTACGAAAGTACCCATGGGCATCATCTACAGCGGTGTATACCCGTTTTTGATCTCCCTCGTTCTGGTGGTGATTCTCTCCTTTATCTTCCCCCAGATCGTGCTTTACCTGCCGAACCTGCTCATGGGATAGGAGGCTCGATTGGCGCTGTCGATAGCCGGCGCGGGCCGGTTTCGCGCACTTAGGGATGGGAGAGAGGAACAACACAAGGAGGGTGCATGACGATCGGCGGGCTGCTTGTCAGAAACGCGAACAAATTTCCGGATAAGCGGGCCGTTGTCTTCGAGGAGCTCAGCGAGACCTTCCGCACGCTGAACGAGCGGGTGAACGGCCTGGCCAACGCCCTCCTGGGATTGGGACTTGAGAAAGGCGACAGGGTCGGCGCCCTCGTGCAC
>JBEKOT010000101.1:0-9926 GCA_049521495.1 Syntrophorhabdales bacterium
TAGTGTCCTAATTCGCGGCGATAAAAGGCGCTGCTATCGCTGGAAGTCCTCGACCAGCAACTGCCTTATCTCCTCCTGATGTTTTTCAAGGCAGGTCGGGCATATGCTGTGGGTGAAAACGGCATCGGTATGCTTCGAGATGTAGGCCTCCAACCGCTCCCAGTAGCCTTTGTCGTCACGAATGTTCTTACACCAGGCGCAGATAGGAATAAGGCCCTTAAGGGTCTTGACCTCCGCCAGTGCCTCCCGGAGCTTCTCGATCAGCTTCTCCTGCTCTTTCTCCTTTTGCAGCAGCTTGTCCTCCGCCAGCTTGATACGCACCATCGACTGCACCCGGGCAAGAAGCTCCCTGCTGGTCAAAGGCTTGACGATATAGGCGTCCGCCCCCCCGTCCAATCCTTCCGCCTGGTATTCCGGCGAGACCCTGACGCCGGACACGAGCATGACGAGGGTCCGGCGGGAAGCCTCGTCATGCTTGATGCGGCAGCATACGTCGACGCCCGACATGTCGGGCAATATCACGTCCAGAAGGACGATGTCCGGCCGGTGGAGGCGGACGGACTCCAGGCATTCCTTTCCGGTCGCAGCTTCGAGAACCCGGTAGCCCCCGCTTTCGAGGATCATGCTGGTCATCAAGAGTACGTTCGGGTCGTCATCGGCGACCAATACCTTCACGCGTCTTGCCATGGCACCCCCCCTTGCTCCCGGCTGGAAGCGGTCCGCAATTTTCGAACCGGAAGAGCATGCAACAGAATCTAGTGTAATGGTCCGACAGGGGACCGGCAAGGAAGTCACGACGGGCGTGCGCCGGATGGGGCGTGTTCTTTGTCAAATTAGGCCGCCCGGTCTGCCCGACGCGCTGAAAGCACCTCCTTCCCCCCTGTCGAAAAACGGAGATTTTGTATTGAGGGTTGTGGTATAGTGAGGAAGCTGCAATGGATACTGTATACCGTGACGTCTACGAGCTTATCCTTTCGTGCGGCCCGAGGCTGGTCTATACGGCAAGGCTGGAGGAAACGGGCGGAGTTGCGCCGGAAGGCACGCCCCGGGGCGTCCATTTCGAGTCTTGCGTCAACGAGAAGGCAGCCTACGAGATGGCGCTTGCCGGCGCCTGGGCGTCGAAAAGGACGGCCTGCCTTTTTTCCGTAGAGGGCGTCTACGAGGCCCTGGACCCCCTCATGAGCTCAGCCTACATAGGAGTGAAGGGAGGGTTCGTCGTGGTGTGCGTCAAGGAAGGGCCGCTAGACGTTGCGCCCCTCGGCCCCTTTTCCAAACTGCCCGTCCTTGCATCCGACGGCGCACCCGACGATCTGGCCGCCGCCCTCTTTTCGGCCTTCGATCTTTCCGAGCGGTACGAGATGCCCTGCATCGTGGAGACCCTGCCCCTGAAGGGCAGGCCCTCGCCGGCCGGCGGAAAGGCGCCGGACGGGCTCTCCGCTTTTGTGAAGGACCCCTCCCGCTGGGCCGCCATACCGAAATTCAGGTTCAAGCTCCACAAAGCCCTCAACGAGAAAATAGATCGGAT
Source organism: Syntrophorhabdales bacterium (assembly GCA_049521495.1). GTDB lineage: Bacteria > Desulfobacterota > Syntrophorhabdia > Syntrophorhabdales > WCHB1-27 > CAWEPK01. The sequence goes on from JBEKOT010000101.1 coordinate 1,526, forward strand.
TCGCGATGAGTTCGAGACCTACGGGGGGAACGTGCGCATTCCGGGAGGCGCAAAAGGCGTCATAACCCACCGGGCCTGCCGGGACGGTATGGCGCCGGGGGCAAGCGTGCTGGCCTTAGGGACGATTTTCCCCCTCCCTGACCGCCTTGTCGCGGCCTTCATCGACGACATGGAAGAGGTGCGGATTGTCGAGGGGGATGTGCCTGCCATCGAAGTGCAGATACGGGGGACGGACAGAATAGACTGGACCTTTAGGAAGGGTGGGTCCACGGGGAAAGGCATCGCCTCGCCGGCCGGCCGGGAGGAGCTATTCGGCTTTACGGTCGTGAGAGACCGCCTGGGGCCGGCCTCTGCTATAAACCTGGCCCACGGCATGGTGAAGGGAGGGGGGGCAAAAAAGATACTCGCCTTGACCTCCGGGGAAGCCTTTTTCCACTCGGGCCTTCCCGCTTTTGTCAACACCCTCTATAACGGGTCGGCTTACGTCCTCGTGATAGAGAGGGCGGAAAAATGGGAAAAGATAGGCCGTGCCCTGCGAGGGTTGGGGTTCAACCGCTTTTTCCGTATGAAAGGAGCGGCCGACCTGGCGCGGTACGCGGACGGGGGAGAGCTTACGGTGCTTTTCTGCGAAGGCGACCTATGAAGTGGGAGATCGTCTGCACGGGGATCGGCGGGAGGGGAGTGCTCCTCGCATCGGCAGTCCTGATCGAGACGGCGACGTCTGCGGGATACCATGCCATGGCCTCCGACGAGCTCGGCATGAGCCAGAGGGGCGGCTCCGTCGTCTCCATGGTCAAGGTCGGCTCTTTCCGAAGCCCCTTTGTGGGCAGGGAGAACGCCGATGTCATCCTCTCCTTCGAGGAGAGCGAGTTCTACAGGAACCTGACCTTCCTCAAGGCGGGCGGCCTGGCCATCGTCAATTCCGCAGGAAAGGAGGTCCCCGGGCCTGTCCGCGGGTTGCTCGCGGATAGGCGGATCGCCTGCCATCTCTTCGACGCCGACGCGATCGCAAACCGGAACGGCTCCGTCCAGGCCTCCAATATGGCGATGCTCGGCTTTTTTTCACACTTCGCGGTCGGTCCTTACACCTTCGGGAATATCCTGTCGGCCATCGGCCGCAAGGTCGCGCCGAAGTTTTTCGAGATGAACAGGGCCGTGTGCGAGGCGGGCAGAATAGAGGCAGGAGGCAGGCTCGCATCGGAGGTACGGCCTTGAACGGCACAGAGGTCATGATAGGGAACCAGGCAATAGCCCTCGGGCTTGTCCAGGCGGGGCTGGAGGTCGCAGCGGCCTATCCGGGCACCCCGAGCTCCGAGATACTGCCCGCCGTGATCGATTTCAAGAGAAGACTCGGGAAGGATATCCATATCGAGTGGTCGGTCAACGAGCGCGTCGCCATGGAGGTTGCCTTCGGCGCGGCAATGGCCGGCAAAAAGGCCGCCTGCATGATGAAGCAGGTGGGGCTGAACGTGGCCTTCGTCCCTTTCATCAAGGGAAGGGAAGTTCCCATCGAAGGCGCGCTCGTCGTCATCTCCTGCGACGACCCCGGACCGCAGTCCTCCCAGACGGAGCAGGATTCGAGGCTTATAGCGGCGCTTTTCAGTTTCCCCGTCTTCGACGTGTCATCCCCCGAGGACGCGCGGCTGCTCGCCGCCCATGCGCTCTCCTATTCTTCGAGGATCAAAAGACCCGTGCTGCTGAGGTCCACGCACAGGGTCAGCCATGCGAGGGAGGCCGTCTCCCTCGAGACCCCCGGCCAGGGCGGCGCAATCGATGAAGGCCTGAAGCTTTCCAACGGACGCCGGCTGGGCATCGTTTCATCCGGCATGGGCTTCAACGTAGTCACCGACGTTTTAGGCGAGCTTGGGCTGGAGAACGCGGTCTCCCTTTACAAGGCGGCGCAGATTTTTCCCTGCCCCCCGGAGCTCCTCCGGTTCGCCGGTTCCATGGAGAACCTCCTCGTCCTCGAAGAGACGGACGAAGTGCTGGAGGCCCTCGTTAGCGGCGCGACCAGGGTTTTCGGCAGGAGCACGGGCCACGTCCCTCGCCAGGGCGAGCTTACCTACGACGTTGTGCGGGGGATAGTTCAGGCCCTGGCGGAAGCAACCGGCCTCGCGACGAGGCCTTTTTCGCCGGATGCGGCCATAGAGGAAGCGGTCAGCAGCATTTCCTTCCCGCCCAGGCCGCCCAAGCTCTGCGCCGGCTGTCCCCATAGGGCTTCTTTCTATGCGATGAAGCAGGCTTTCCCAAAAGCCGTCTTCCCCGGAGACATCGGCTGCTACACCCTGGGGACGTCGCAAGGTGCAGTCGATACCTGCGTAGACATGGGCGGCAGCATCGGCCTCGCCTCCGGGTTCTTCGAGACCTTTCGCCAGGACGGGGGGCCGGACGTACCCATCCTGGCGTCCATAGGCGACTCCACTTTCTTTCACGCTGCCCTTCCCCTTCTTTACGATGCGGCCGCCAAGGGCAAACGGTATGTCGCGGTCATCGTGGACAACGGCACGACCGCGATGACCGGCATGCAGCCTACGCCCCAGAGCGGGATGAGAGCCGAGGGCGCGAGCGACTATGCGATCCCGATAGAAGAGGTGGTGAAGGGCCTGGGGGTGGAGTTCGTCAAGACCATCGATCCCTACGAGATACCGGTAATGATAAAGGCCCTGAAAGAGGCGAAAGCCCATTTGACGAAAGAAGGGAAAGGGCCGGCCGTGATCGTCGCGAGACACCCCTGCCTCCTCTTTGCGAAGGCCGGGAAGAAGATGTACTCGGACGACCTCGACCTCGCCGCCGGCTGCAACGGGTGCAAGCATTGCGTCAAGCTCTTCGACTGTCCTGGTCTCATCTTCGACGAGGAGCTAGGGAAAGTGAAACGGGATGAAGGTATCTGCGTCAACTGCGGGGTCTGCCTCTTTGTCTGCCCCCAGAAGAAGAAACGGGCCCACCGGCCCCGTGGGAAAGCACAGCCGGCCCCCGCATAGGAAGAGAGACGGGCTTTTTGCGGAAAGTGAGCGAATAAGAGGAGGCTTCATGAGAACTTTGATGTCCGTTATAGCCTTATCCGTAGTTTGCGCCTGCTTTTTGGCGAGCGCCGGCCCCGTTCACGGGCAGGCCGCTATCAAAGTCGGAATAGTCGATACTTACACGGGTCCCGCAACGACCTATACTGAGGACGTGCTGGACGGGTTCAAGCTGGCGGTGAACCAGATCAACGCGAAGGGCGGCGTCCTGGGAAGGAAGATCGAGTTCACCCGCAGGGACGACAAGTTCAAGCCTGACATCGCCCTCGAGATGACGAAAGACCTCGTCATGAGGGAGAAGGTCGATATCCTCATGGGCTCGACGAACTCCGGAGGGGCCCTCGCCATGTCCGAGTTCGCCCGGAAGGAAAAGATCCCTTTCATAGTCACCGATGCCAAGAGCGACAAGATCACGGGTGAACGGGGCCACCGGTACGTTTTCAATACGAACGAGAACACGGCGATGATCGGGAGGGCGACGGCGCTGATGCTGTCGAAGAAGCCCTGGGTAAAATACTGGATCATGGGGGAGGACTACGAGTTCGGCCACGCCTGCGCGGACGAGATATGGAGCAACCTCAAGAAGCTCAGGCCCGATGTGCAGCTTCTGGGCCAGTCGTGGAGGAAAGTAGGCGAGACCGACCTTGCCCCGTACATCACACCCGCCATGAACGCCAAGCCCGACTGCATCATCAGCGCCGCGGGAGGGGGCGGCGTAGTCAACTTCCTGAAGGCGATCAAGGCGACGGGCCTCGAGAAGAAGATCGCCATTTACCAGCACTACGCTACCGACCTGCTCGCCCTCCGCCCTTTGGGCATGGACGCGCCGGAGGGGGTGATGGGCAGCTCGAGCTATCATTTCTACTACCCGAATACGCCGGACAATAAGGCCTTCAGCGACGAGTTCATGAAGGTATACAAAAGGTATCCCGGCTCGACGGCCTTCTACGGCTATGTGGCGGGCCAGCTCATAGCCAAGGCCTATCAGAAGGCCGGAAAGATCGACACCGAGCGCTTCATAGACGCCATGGAAGGCCTTACCGTCGACAGCCCTATCGGGAAGATCCAGATGCGCGCCTGCGACCATCAGCTCATTCTCCCCATGTACTTCGGCGTGACGAAGAAAACGAAGGCCTATCCGTTCCTGGTCGGCTCCGACTTTGTGACTATTTCGGGAAAGGACTACCTCCCGAGCTGCGAAGAGATCATGAAGCTGAGGGGCGGGAAGTAGCGCGGACTTCTCAAAAGCAAAAAGGATCGAGGGGTCGAGCGCCCCTCGGTCCTGCCCTCCTGAAAGCAAGGGGATTACCGCCGCCCGGGAGCGGCAAGAGGTCCTATTTCACCTTGGCGCCTTTCTCCGCGAGCAAAGCCCTCAGTATCGAGCGATGGCAATGTGATTCATCCTCGCAATAGCAGCCGACCGAGAAGTCTGTTTGGTGAGAGAGCGCGGCGAGCAGCTCAAGGGTACGGGCCTTCTCCGGCGTCGCCATCTCGGCGCGGTACTTCCTGGTGAATGCGGCCCATTGACCGGGCGTTGTCGCCCCTTGGCCGAGCTTCATCGTTTCGATGCTCGGCGCCAGGTTCGGAAACCACACATCGTACCAATTCCGTGAAGCAAATTCTTCCTTGGGTACGCCCCTCGGCGGGCGGCGTACGGTCCCGATGCGAGTGCCTTCGCTCTTCTCTCTTTCACTCCCGAGCCTCACTATGCGTACGGCCATGGTCCCTCCTTCCTTCCGACGAGTGATCGATGGGGGACGCCCTTCGACTGTTCAACGACCGCCGTCCGTCCCATCAACCTACACATTACCAAATAAAAAGGGGGCCGTTCAATAAGATAGCAAAGGGACCGTCGCGCCGGACCCCACATGGGGGCTTGACCCACGTCCTCCCACTGTGTACACTCTACGACTGTATGCGACGGTACCTCATTTTTGCCAGCGTCTCCATAGGTCTTCTCATGTACTCCATCGACGGCACCGTGGTGGCGGTTGCCTTTCCCTCCTTTACGAGGGAGCTAGGCGCCGGCGTTCTCTGGGCCGCGTGGACCATCTCGGTTTTCTTCATCGGCGTCACCATGACCATGCCCATCGCAGGCAGCCTGAGCGACAGCTTCGGCCGCAAGAAGGTATTCCTCGTGTCGCTGGGGTTTTTCACCGTCAGCTCTCTCTTCTGCGGCCTTGCGCCCAACATCCAGACCCTCATCGCCTTCAGGTTCCTCCAGGGCGCAGGCGGGGCGAGCTTCCTCCCCACCGCGTCGGGCATAGTGGCCGACTACTTTCCGGAGAGCCGTGAAAAGGCGATAGGGCTCTTCACGAGTATTTTTCCGATAGGCGGCATCATTGGTCCCAACCTGGGGGGGTGGATCGTGAGCCGGTTCTCCTGGCGCGCCATATTCTACATCAACATACCTGCCGGCGTAGCCCTCATGGTGCTTGCCTCCATCCTTCTGAGGGACACCCGCACCCTTTCCCGTCCCCATGTGGACGTAGGCGGCGCCGGCCTGATGGGAGGCGGCATCCTCTTCATCATGTTCGCCCTGAGTCTGGTCGGGGAGGGTTCCTCCAGCACGTCGGTGCTCTTTGCTTCCCCGGTCCTCATCCTGGCCGGTCTCCTTCTGATCTTCCTGTTCTTGAGGCACGAGACAAGGACGGCGAACCCGATTTTCGATGTCGTGCTGCTCCGCTCCACACCTTTCCTTGCCGCGAACGTGCTCAATTTCGCCATAGGTATGGGCGTGCTGGGCATATTCTCCTTCATACCCCTCTATGCGATCTCCATCCACGGGCTTTCAACGCTCATGAGCGGCGTAATACTGACCCCCAGGTCCGTGGGGACCATCGCCGCTTCCGCCGTCACAAGCTTTTCGCTGCGCAGATGGGGCTACCGGCGGCCAATGATCTGGGGGCTGGTCCTGATGGCCCTCGGGACGGTCATCCTTGCGCCCGGACTGCCCTTTTGGGGAAAGGGCATACCTTTGGGGGGCGCAGGGATGCTCTCGATGCTGCTCCTTATTCCGGGGGTCGGCATGGGCCTCATGTTTCCGGCTGCCAACAATGCCTGTATCGAGTTGATGCCGCAGAAGGTAGCGACCATCGTTGCCCTGCGCAACACCTTGAGGACTATCGGCGGGGCACTCGGGGTCTCCCTCATCACCCTCATCCTTCACCTGAGCAGGACACCGGAAAAAGGCTTTACCCTTACTTTCGTGTCTTGCGGTCTCGCCCTTTTAGCCGCGATTCCCTTCGCCCTCCTCCTGCCGAGGGGAAAGGGGGAGTGGGCGGGGGCTGCCTAGCCCGCGGCTGTACCCTGCCGTCCAATCTTTTCTGGACAGTTGAGGGCATATGGGCTAAAATAGCAAAAAGCGTTTGCCGCAGAGCAGTCGAGCGCGGCGCGAGAAGGGGGAATATCATGCGAAGGAACCTGTTATCGGCGCTTCTTATGGGGGTGTTGGTCGGCTTTTTTTCGATCGGTCCGCTCTCTTTTGCCGCAGACAACATAAAGGTCGGGATTGTGGACACTTATTCCGGCCCTGCCACTTCGTTCACCACCGATGTTCTCGACGGGTTCAAGCTCGCCGTTGAAAAGATCAATGCCAAAGGCGGGGTGCTGGGCAAGAAGATCGAGTATTTCACCAGGGACGAGAAGTTCAAGCCCGATATCGGCCTCGCCATGGCGAAGGAGCTGGTCATGAAGGAGAGGGTGGACCTGCTCATGGGGACCATCAACAGCGCTACCGCACTGGCAGTTTCCGACTTCGCCAAGAAGGAGAAAATGCCCTTCTTCGTGACCTTTTCGAAGAGCGATAAGATCATCGGCGAGCAGGGGCACAAGTACGTCTTCAACATGAACGAAAACACGCTGATGGCGGGGAGGGCCGCCGCCGTCGTCCTCGCGAAAAAGCCTTACATAAGGTACTGGATAGCGGGTGACGATTATGAGTACGGCCATGCCATCGCCGAAGGCGTCTGGAATAACCTGAAGAAGCTGAAGCCGAACGTCCAGCTCATCGGCCAGTCCTGGTGGAAGTTGGGCGAGGCCGACTTTACGCCCTACATAACGCAGATCCTCGCCGCTAAACCCGATTTTGTCATCGTAGCGACGGGGGGATCGGGCATGGTCAATTTCCAGAAGGCCGCGAAGGCGACGGGTCTGAGCCAGAAGATACCTTTCTACCAGCACACGGCCAACGAGCATTCTACGCTCGCGCCGCAGGGTCCCAACGCTCCCGAAGGGGTCTTCGGCACGGCGAATTACCTTTTCTATTACCCGGATATGCCTGCCAACAGGGCCTTCGTAGCCGAATTCCGCAAGGCCTACAACAGGTATCCCCGCATTGGGGCCCTCTACGGCTACATGACGGCCCAGTTTATAGCGGAGGGGTTCAAGAAGGCCGGGAAGATGGACAAGGAGGCGCTGGTCAAGGCGCTCGAAGGCATGACGCTGGACAGCCCGGTAGGTCCCTTGACGATACGGGCGTGCGACCACCAGCTGGAGCTCCCCATGTACTGGGGCGTGACGAAGAAGGACCCCAAGTACCCGGACTTTCTGATTTCCGCCGACAACCAGGTGATCCCCGCAAAGGACTATATGCCGTCGTGCGAGGAGGGGCCGGGCGCTTTTTGCGCATAGCTTTGTCGTCGGGTTCGGCGCGCCATCCTCACATACTGCAAGAGTATGCTCCGGTGGGCGCCTCCCCGACTTCGCGCTCTGCATCAAAAATCGCCTCGGCCCCTGTCTAATGCAACTATTTGACGCCGGCCGGCCCCTCGATCACGTGAACGACCCACGCCTTCGGCGCGGGTGCCCCGTCGAAAATAGCCCAGGCCCCCCTCGGACCCCCTTATCTCCCGGCTCACAACAATCAAGACTACGGCCCGCCTCGGCCCCTCCCTAGCACATCTAGGCAATTTGCAAAATTAAGTATCGATTCGAGAGGCGCAACCATGTCCTGAGCGCAGCATCGCGGAAGTCTCTCGGGTACCCGACTTGCGCCGGAAGAAGCGGTGCGCGGGCCGCGCAGGCCGAGGCTGTTTGAGGGCCAGGCCGCTGGCAGCGGCCGGCCCGAGTTCCGAGGCCAGCGGAAGGGAGGCGCTAGGGCGGGTGAGAGACGAGAGCGCCAGCAAGCGAAGGATATGGTGGAGCCTCGAAGCAAACCGGAATTATTTCTGGAAAAGTCTCTATAATTCCTTGCCCCCCTATTTTAGGTTGACATTCGGAAAATACTAAGCTAAAGTTAACGAATTATGGCGGCGGGCCAAAAAATCGAGGCGGACAGGTTAGCGGCTGGTTTGCTCAGCACCACCATCCGGCTCGTCAGGAGGCTGCGGGTCGAGCGGTCGGAGGAGGAGCTGAGCCTCTTCAAGCTCATCGTGCTGGCA
>JBEKOT010000102.1:0-8972 GCA_049521495.1 Syntrophorhabdales bacterium
GCAAGCGAAGCCACATGGGATTCGACGTGCTGGGGATACCCTTTAACATCCTTGTCTTTCAGGTCTTCACCGGTCTCGTGCTCGGAACGATATTCATTCTCCTGGCCATCGGTTTGTCGCTCATCTTCGGTCTCCTCACCGTGGTCAATTTCGCGCACGGGGCCTTTTATATGTGGGGGGCCTATGCGGCCCTCCTGTGCATCGGCTGTTTCGGGAATTTCTGGATCGGTCTGATCGTCGTACCCGTTGCGCTCGGTATTGCCGGCATGGTGGTCGAATATGCGCTGATCAGGCGCGTGTACGGCCTGAATCCGGATTACCCCCTGCTCCTCACCTTCGGACTCTCTCTCATAATGATAGAGCTCGTGCGCATGCTGTTCGGAACCACCGGGTACCCTTTTAACGTCCCGGCCCTGCTCAAGGGGAGCATAAACTTCTTTAACCTCTTTTCCTTCCCTGCCTACCGCATCTTCGTCATCGCCGTCACAGCGGCCGTAATAGCCTCCCTCTGGCTCTTTCTGGAGAAAAGCAACATCGGGCTGATCATACGCGGAGGGACGCGCGACAGTGAAATGGTCAAGGCCCTCGGTATCGACATCTCGAGAATATGGCTGCTTGTGTTCGGGATCGGGACGGGCCTCGCGGGACTTGCCGGCATCCTTGCCGCGCCAATGCGGGGCGTCTACCCGGAGATGGGGATCGCGATGCTCGTAGAGTGTTTCGTAGTCACCGTGGTAGGCGGAATGGGGAGCCTTAAGGGGGCGGTAGTCAGCGGGCTGCTCCTGGGCCAGGTTGTAAGCCTGAGCTGCCTGTTTGCGCCGGCAATGTCCAATATCGTGATATTCATCGCGATGGCCTTCGTGCTTCTCGTCAGGCCGAGCGGGCTGTTTGGCGTATCGGGGCTGCTTGAATAGCGTAATGGAAGGGTAATGAAGAAGAACGGATTCGACTTCGGGAAGATCATGAGTTGGCTGGCCGCAAACCCGATCCCGCTGATCGTGGTCGTCCTCGTGATCGTCCCCTTCATTTCCCCGTACAAGGCCCTGGCAACGCAGATGGTTATCCTCGGCCTGCTCGCGCTTGGCTACAATATCCTGTATGGCTACACAGGTTTGCTCTCCTTCGGTCACGCGGCCTACTTCGGCCTCGGTGCATACGCAACGGGAATCATCCTGATAAGGACGAACTGCTCCCTTCTCACCGCTATCGGCGCAGGGGTCTTCGTCGCGTTTGTCGGGGCGTGTCTCATCGGTTTTCTGTGCCTTCGCAGAAGGGGGATCTACTTCGCCCTGCTGACGCTCGCCTTCGCCCAGATGCTTTATTTCACGGCCAACATGTGGGAATCCTTGACCGGCGGCGAGGCCGGCTTGAGGAACATCCCCCATCCGCCTCTCGCGATCCCGGGGCTCTTTTCGGTCGACGTGTACGCCCCCACACGGTTCTATTTCTTCGTGCTCGCCTTTGCGGTCATCGCCCTGATCCTGCTCAACAGGATCCTCGAGTCGCCCTTCGGCCGGGTGCTCCAGGGGATCAGGGAGAACGAAAATAGGGCAAAGGCGCTGGGGTATAACACGAACCGGATAAAATGGCTTTCTTTTGTTTTATCGGGTATATTCTCCGGCCTCGCGGGGTCCCTCTACACATTGCACATAGGCTTCGTCGGGATCGACGAGCTCTACTGGGAAATGTCGGGAAAGATCCTGATGATGATACTGCTGGGCGGCCCCGGAACCTTCTTCGGCCCCTTTGTCGGCGCCGGCATCTTTCTCTATCTGGAGGACATCATAAGCGGCTATACTAGGTACTGGATGATCGTGCTCGGTCCTATTTTTGTGCTCTCTGTTCTCTTCTTCCCCCAAGGAGTATGGGGCACCGTGCGGCTTTTTCTGGAAAGGCTCAGGAAAACGCCCCTGGAAGAGGGATAGGTAGTGGAGATCCTCAGGACGGAAAAAGTGACAAAGCGGTTCGGGGGTCTGTCGGCGGTCCTCGATGTCGACATGACGCTGGAGAAAAACGAGATCCAGTCGATCATAGGCCCCAACGGGGCGGGGAAAAGCACGCTCTTCAGGCTGATCAACGGCGAGATGCGGCCCTCGAGCGGTAGGATCTGGTTCAATGGCGAGTATATTACGGGGATGGATCAGACCGCCGTTTCCCTGAGGGGGATAGCCACGACATACCAGATAACCAACATCTTCCCGAGGCTGAGTACGTTCGAGAACGTCAGACTGGCAGTGCAATCGAGGAAAACGGCCTACAACCTCTGGTCGAAGTCCGGGAGCGACACGAAGGTCAACGGGAAAGGCGGGGACATACTGAGAACGACCGGTCTCCACAGGAAGAAGGATGTCCTTGCGGGGAACCTTTCTTACGGCGACAAGAGGCGTCTCGAAATAGCGATAGCCCTCGGCACGGAGCCCATACTGTTGCTTATGGACGAACCGACCTCCGGGCTCAGCCCGGTCGAGACGAACGAGATGGCAGGTCTGGTCAGGCAGATCGCGAGAGGCCTGTCCGTAATATTGGTCGAGCACAAAATGAAAGTGGTCATGGACCTCTCGGACAAGATTACCGTCTTGCATGAGGGGCAGGTGATAGCAAGGGGAGACCCGGGCAGCATAAGAGAGGACGCAACCGTCAGGAGAGTCTATCTGGGAGGGGTAAAGGTGTGATGCTCGAAGTGCGCAATATTCACACCTACTACGATCAAAGCCACATCCTGCAGGGCGTCTCCCTGAGGGTGAACGAGGGAGAGATCGTCCTTTTGTCGGGAAGAAACGGGGCAGGAAAAACCACCACGATCAGGAGTATTCTGGGGCTGGTACCGCCAAGAGATGGGGAAATCGTTTTTCGGGGCGAAAGGATCAGCGGACTGCCCGTCCATGCTGTCGCGCAAAAGGGGATAAGCCTGGTCCCCGAAGGACGCAGGATCATCCCGGGCCTGACCGTTCACGAGAACCTGAAGCTGGCCACGTTGAAGAACAGGAATAGCGAGCGGAGCATGGAGCTCCTGGAAGAGGTCTGCGAGATCTTCCCCCGCCTCAAGGAGAGATGGAACCAGGAGGGGACTAGCCTGAGCGGGGGGGAGCAGCAGATGCTCGCCCTCTCCAGGGCCATTGTACAGGACCCCGTCCTTATGCTGGTCGACGAGCCCTCCGAAGGGCTGATGCCAATCATGGTCGAGAAGATCGGGGAGGTCCTGAAGGAAATCCGCGACCGGGGCGTCACTATATTTCTAGTGGAACAGAACGTTGAGATGGCCCTGGAGATATCGAACAGGTGCTACCTGATGGATGAGGGCGTCGTCAAGTTCGAGGGGACGCCCGAAGAGGTCAGGGCTGACGAGGAGATCCAGAGGAAGTACCTCGCGATCTGATCGCGAGAACAAAAAAAAAGGAGGTCAACGATGATGGAGCTTGAAGGAAAACGGGTGGGCATATTCATTGAAAACAGATATCAAGAGTTCGAATTCTGGTACCCGTATTTCAGGATGAAGGAAGCGGGCGCAAAGGTGACTATCATCGGCACGGGCGCCAAGGAGTACACGAGCCTGCTCGGCGTGCCGGCCCCCGGCGGTCTCGTTTTCAAGAGCGTTCAGGAGCTTGCCTCGGCCGATTCGGTGACATCGGCAGATTTTGACGCCGTCATTGTGCCCGGCGGCTTCTGCCCGGACTACCTTCGGCGTAGCGCGGCCGTTTTGAAGCTCGTGCGCGATTGCTTCAACGATGGAAAGATCGTGGCTGCCATCTGCCACGCCGGCTGGGTGCTTTCATCGGCAGGCATACTCAAGGGAAAGACGGCGACATGTCTTTTCTCGATAAAGGACGACGTGATCAACGCGGGGGCGAATTATGTGGACCAGGAGGTGGTGAGAGACGGGAATCTTATAACGTCTCGCCTGCCCGACGATCTGCCGGCGTTTCTCAGGGAAATAGTCTCTGCCCTGAAGGAGCGCTAAACGCCTCGCGAACCGGTCCGGGACGAAAGGCGGGCTGTAAGGGGGGAGCCGTGAGCAGAGAATACGGAAAGATCCTGATAGTGGACCTTACGGGCGAAAGCCAGAGAACTGTGCAGGTCGAGCAGGAGGTCTTGAAGAGATTTATCGGTGGCGCGGGGCTTGCCGCGTACCTGTACACCCGGTATGTCAAAGGCGACGTGCCTCCCCTCGACCCTGCGAGCCCCTTCATGATAATGGCGGGCCCTCTTACCGGGACCCCGGTCGTCCTCTCGGGCAGGCACGGCGTCGCAGGGAGATCGCCGCTCACCGGTTTCTGGGGTGAGGCGTCGGTAGGCGGCCACTGGGGCAGAGAGCTGCGCAGGGCAGGTCTCGACGGACTGGTCCTGCTCGGCAAGGCGCGAAGGCCGGTCTACCTTTCTATCCGCGACGGCAGCCTCGAGGTGAGGGATGCGGCGCACCTGTGGGGAAAAGACTGCTTCGAAACCGATAGTCTTATCAAAGAGGAGCAGGGCAGGGAGGTACAGGTCTGCTCCATCGGGCCTGCGGGGGAGAAAATGGTGCGGTTCGCCGGCGTCTTTACGGACGGCAGCCACGCGAGGGCAGCAGCGCGTTGCGGACTGGGGGCCCTTCTGGGCTCCAAGAACGTGAAGGCCGTAGTGGTTCGCGGTGATGGAGAGGTGCCCGCTGTCGATGTTAGCTCGCTCCGGGAGCGCATAAAAGAGCTTACACCGTCCTTGACGGGGAGATTGAAAGGGATGAGCGTTTTTGGGACGCCCGGACTCGTAGTTCCCTGTGAAGCCATGGGAGACCTGCCTATCCGAAACTGGAGCAGGGGCAAATGGACCGAAGGGGCGCAAAAGCTAAGCGGCCAGGAAATGAATGAAAAATACCTGAAGAAACAGTTCTTCTGCGCGGGCTGTCCGGTCGGCTGCGGCCGTACCGTAGGCGGCGTGATCGACCCGGCCCCCGAGGAGACGGGCGGACCGGAATACGAAACGCTCGCCATGCTCGGCTCCAACTGCGCCATCGACGATTTGTCGTCCGTCGTAAAATTGAACGAGCTCGTCAACCGGCTCGGACTTGACAGTATCGAAACGGGCGCCGTTATCGCCTTTTCCATGGAGTTGTTCGAAAAAGGCTTGATAGGAAAGGAAGATCTCGGGGGCTTCGATCTCCGGTGGGGAGACGCGCAAGGCGCGGAAAGGCTGATCCGGATGGTTGCCGGCAGGGAAGGCTTCGGCGACCTTCTCGCGCTCGGGCTCAAGGCCGCCGCTGAGAAGCTGGGCGGGACCGCCCTCGAATATGCGATACAGGCGAACAACATGGCCCTGCCGGCGCACGATCCGAGGGCATACGCGAGCCTCGCCCTGACCTATTCCACCTCAGACCACGGGCCCAGCCACACGAGCTCTTTCTCGTTCTGGTTCGAAAGGTCGCTGACCTTTCCGGAGCTCGGGATCGACAGCGTAGCCGACCGGTTCAAGTCGGAGGGAAAGGCCGAGCTGGTCGTGAAGGCCCAAAACCTGATGAACCTCTGGGAGAACCTGGCGCTCTGCAAGTTTACCGTTATCGGCGGCGTACAACTCAGTGATGTCGGCAAATGGCTCAAGGACGTGACCGGATGGGACCTCGCCGCGCGTGACCTGCTGGAGGTGGGGGAGAGGAGCTTCAACCTGAAGCGCAAGCTCAATGTCGGCTGGGGGATGAGCCGCAAGGACGACACCCTGCCTTTACGCGTCATTACGCATCGTCTAAGCGACGGCGGGGCGGGGGACCATCTGCCCCCATTCAACATCATGCTTGCCGACTACTACAAGCTCCGCGGATGGAGCGAGGAGGGGATACCCCTCGAGGAGACCCTGAAGAGGCTGGGCGTCTGATCTCTATGGACATCATACTGGAGTTTGTTGGATTTCCTGTACTCTACGATATCCTTCCAAGGAATTGAGGCGACCGGTGGATGAGGCTGAATTCGAGGCGAAGCTCAGGCGACTTGAGCCCGCTTCCCGGTGGAGGGAGGCTCAGAAGGCTGAGAGGTCTGGCGATGATGTATTTGCAGAGCGTGCCTACGAAGAGGTTCTGAGCCTTGACGATCCGAACTGGGAGTTGGGTGATATCCTCGCCAGTGCGGGCCTGAACTTGGCGCTGCTTCTGCTCAGACTGAATCGGACGTATGAGGCGGTAGAAGCATTTCGACGCGTTACGACAATACGCGACGCGCCGTCTGCCCTCAAGGTTGCCGCGATAAGGGCGCTGAAAGAGTTACTGGACGACAGGCTCCTTGAATTGGATGTCGTCGAGGTCGTCAAGCTCCTTAAGCCTGACCGGCCCTACACCGGGACGGAAGGTGTTTGCCGGCCCCCCAGGTGGGTGACACCGGGACCATCGTTTTAGTCCCTGAGACACCCGACATCTTGTTCTCGGTTGAATGCGTGGATGAGGACGGCTTTACCGTCTGGCTTGCGGACTTCTTTCCTGAAGAACTCCGCCGCCTCAAGGCTCGAGATTAGTACGGCCCCTTTGAATTACCGAAATAAAGGTTTGCGATGAAGGTTAGAAGCATACATTATTTTCCACATCGCAGGCCCCAAACGGAACAATCCTTCCTTTGACGGCGCCTGATGCAGGAGAAGCGGCAGGAAGCGGGGAAGAAGCGAGATCAGTCTCTCCAAGCCAGTAGCACCAAGGGGGGATGTTGTTAATGTCTCCCGCTTTTGGTAGCATAGCAACATGAAGCAGCAGACAAAATGACAGGAGGAGCGAACCGTGAGAAAGATAGGTCTTGCAGCGTCGTTAGCATTCATACTGATCTTCACGACAGTGTCCTTCGTGCAGGCCCAGAGCGCCGAAGACCTCGTGAAAAATCAAAGCTCCGGGGTGACATACTACAACACATGGGTGGAGAATGGTGTAAGATGGACAAATAGGTTTTATATTCGCGGAGATGGAATTACATGGATGCAGACTATTGGTGATGAAACGAAGAATGCCTGGCCTCCCATCAAGGTAACCAATAAGTACAGGGAAGGGAATAAGGTAATTCTTGAAACTAACAATTTGGGGAAATTTGTTATCGATGGCGATATTATGGAGCATGGGGGAGTAGTCTTTACACGTGAGCGATAGGTCCTACGAAAGTCTGCACTCTTACCTCGCGAGCGGGGTCGAAATGGCCGTGCCTTTTCTCATTTACCAGCCTGACGATTACCATTTTAAGTCTTGTAGATTTCTATGAATTGAAGGTAGGAGGAAGTACGCAAGAACCGGATGAACCAGATCTTTATTCTTTACAATAGCCATCACGCGATCTCACAAACTCAAGAGTCAATAAAGATTTGACCCTCTTGCCCCCCACAAAAAATATCTTGACAAGTTTTTCTTACATTTCTACACTGCGAAAACAGAAGGAGGTTGACCGGGATGCTTGAAGGGTTTACCCCTTACAATCAAGAAGACGCGGAGAAATACGAAAGACTGAGATGGTGGCTGGGTATGACGTGGGGAGACGTCTTTGATAAAGCCACGGACCTGTACCCGGGCAAGATAGGTCTGGTGGACGATACAGGACGTTGGACCTACCGCGAGCTTCGTGACAGAGTGGACCGGCTCGCCCTGGGCCTTATGAAGCTCGGCGTTCGGAAAGGCGACTGCGTCTTGCTGCAGATTCCCAACTGGCACGAGTATATCCTTTCGTTTTTCGCCCTCCAGAAAGTCGGAGCTACAGCTGTTCTGCTTCTTCCCCGGCATAATCAAAGAGAAATCAATCATTTTGCGAACCTCACCAACGCGAAGGCATGGATACTGCCGACCCGGTACGGCAGGATCGATTATGAGCCGATAGTCGAAAGTGTACTGCCCCAGAGTCCCCATGTGAGGCTTCTGG
Source organism: Syntrophorhabdales bacterium (assembly GCA_049521495.1). Lineage (GTDB taxonomy): Bacteria > Desulfobacterota > Syntrophorhabdia > Syntrophorhabdales > WCHB1-27 > CAWEPK01. The sequence goes on from JBEKOT010000102.1 coordinate 7,842, forward strand.
TGACGGTGAGGGGCGAGTGGGCGGGAAAATCACAGAGCCTCGAGAGGTTGATCGACGAATCGGAACTCAATGAGGAGAACCTCCGGGCACTAAGAGAGAGGAGACCCGATCCTGACGACGTGGCTCAGATAATGCCCACCGGGGGCACCACGGGTATGCCGAAGGCAGCCCCGCGGACTCACAACAGCTACATGAACAATGTGGAATATCATGCCCGGGCTTGGGAGATCACCTCAGACGACACACTTCTGGTGGTCACCCCTGTCAGCCACGGAATGGGTATGCACTGGGGTATCGGCGCCGCCTTTTTCGACTTCGCAAGGCTGGTTCTGCTGGACTCCACCGACCCGGAGGTCATCTGTGAAACCATCCAGCGCGAGAAGGTGACAGCCATCCCCGCTGTGCCTGCCATCGTCACGAGGATTGTCAACCTTGAGAACCTCGCTCGGTACGACCTCAGTTCCCTCAAGAAGATATCCGTGGGGGGCGCGGCCAGTACGCCCGACGTCGTGAGAGCGGTCTGGAACAAGATTGGCTGCAAGTACTGTAACGGCCTGGGCTCGGTGGAGGGGACCTGCTCCGCCACAAGGACGGAAGATGACATTGAAACCATCTGCCACAGCGTAGGCAGACAGATCTGTCCCTACGACACATTGAAAATCGCAGACCCGGACGGCAACGAGCTTCCCCAAGGGATGGAAGGGGAGCTGGTGTCAAAGGGTCCCGGTGTCTTCACGGGTTATTTAAGGTCGGACAACGAGAGTATCTTCACCAAGGATGGGTACTTCAGAATAGGTGATCTCGCCCGGAAGGACGAAAGAGGATACATCTATATCACGGGAAGGATCAAGGACATCATCAACAGGGGGGGCGAGAAGATCAGCGCCGCGGAGATCGAAAACATGATCAGTGAACATGAGGCGGTGGAATCGGCGGCGGTGATAGGCATGCCTGACAAGTTGCTGGGAGAGCGCATTTGCGCTTATGTGAAGCCTGCCAAGGGCAAGGCTGTGACCTTGGAGGAGATCATCGCCTTCCTGAAGAGTAAAGGCGCCTCAGTGCTCCAGCTCCCCGAGCGGATTGAGTTTGTGGACAGCCTTCCGCTGACCAACGTAGGCAAGCTGGACAAGA
>JBEKOT010000103.1:0-11300 GCA_049521495.1 Syntrophorhabdales bacterium
TCGTAAAGGCCATCCTGGACGACCCTTTCCACGAGGGCGCCCTCGAATACATGCGAGAAAAGCTGATATCCAAGAGACACCTGGACCTCTTCAGGCGGCTCTACCTATCGGGGCAGATGGCGAGAGCCCGCAGGCATTACGCGAAGGCCGTCGCCGTAAGACCGGCGAGCCTCTTCAGACTTAGCTACCTGTCCAAGGCGGTCAGGTCCTTCTTCGTGCGGGGATAATCTTCAGACATACTACTGTAACTTAAAGCAATTTGCAAAATTAAGTATCGATTCGAGAGGCGCAACCATGTCCTGAGCGCAGCATCGCGGAAGTCTCTCGGTGCGACCCGCCTGTGGACGGCGGGCACCCCGCATTGTTGCCTTGCGCCGGAAGAAGCGGTGCGCGGGCCGCGCAGGCCGAGGCTGTCTGAGGGCCAGGCCGCCGGCAACGGCCGGCCCGAGTTCCGAGGCCAGCGGAAGGGAGGCGCTAGGGCGGGTGAGAGACAAGAGCCGGGGCACCCACCCGAAGGGTGGGTCGCAGGGAAGGATATGGTGAAGCCTCGAAGCAAACGGAAATTATTTCTGCAAAAGTCTCTAGCTCTCCAGCGACGCGTAATAAACCGCTTCCGTCTCGTCCACGTTCCGCGAGGGCGGAAAGGCCTCCATCCACGCCCTGGCGACGGGCCTCGCGGCAGCGCGCCTTTCGGGGGGAAGGTAGTAGGCTACCGCGTCGGCCAGGGAGTCCGCGTCGGCCGGGTCGTCGATGACCGTGCCCCCTTCTCGGTCGACGATGGCATCCGACGCGCCGTTGAAGCGCGTCGTCACTACGGGAAGGCCGCTTGCCAGCGCCTCGAGCACCGTAAGGGAGCAGGAGTCGTAGAAAGTCGGGTGGACATAGATGTCGCTGGCCCCGTAGCAGCGCTCCATGAAAGGCAGGCTGCCCGCGAAGATCACTCTGCCTTCGACGCCTAGCCCGGCAAGCAAGCCCCGGTAGCGCGACGGAGGTCCAGTTCCGGGAAGCGCCGGACAAGCAGGGAGAGGGCCTTCACGAGCGTGGGGAGCCCCTTCAGCCGGAAGTTGTTGCCCGCAAAAAGGAGGAGCACGGAATCTTCACCGATCCCCAGGCCGGTCCTTACAGCCTTGCGGTAGTCCCTGTTTTTCGGGTGGAAACGGTCGAGGTCCACGGCGTTGAATACGACGTCTATGCGCTCGCCGGGAAAGCCGTAGTGGTCCATGATATCGCGCTTTACCATCTGCGATATGGCGATCACCCGCCGTGCGCGCTTGTAAAGGCGCTTCTGCAGCCCGATTTCCAGGTAGTGGCGGAGGGAAAGGTACCGCTTTGCGACCTTAAAGGCGCGGTAGGCCGGGTTCTCGATTGAGGCAAACTCCTGCCTGAGATAAGCCCGCTCTACGCCGCCGTGGGGGTTGAGCACTGTCGAGGCGCGGCACTGGGCAACACCGTGGACCACGTCGAAATGCTCGCCGGTAAGGAATTCAGGGTCGAGTCTCCAGAGGGCCAGGGTTCGGCCGGTCCTCGGGCAAGCGCCTGGGGCCGTCACGTGGACGCGGTAGGGCAGGCCGCTTTTCCGCTCCGCCTCGGTCGCGAACACGTGGATCTCGTGCCCCCTCGCGGCCAGCTCCTCCATGAGAAAGGAGAAATACCGCTCGCCGCCCCTCGACGGGAGGAACCTGTCCAGGACGAAAGCTACTTTTAGGGGCCTCTTTCTTGGGCCTTTGTCCATGCCTATCGACGTCTTTTTCCCAGCGCCATCAATCTTTCGTAAAAGTCCATGAGCCTCTCCGCCTGGCGCCTGTAATCCCACTCCTCCCTGGCCGTCTTCCCGGCGTTTGCGCCCAGCCTCTGCCTTAATGATTCATCGGAGAGCACCTTCTCCATCCGCTCCGCGAGCATGGCCTCGTCTACGGCCACGTAGCCGTTGTATCCGTCCCGCACCAGCTCGGGCAGCATGCCCAGATCGGAGACGACGGCCGGCTTGCCCATGCCCATTACCTCCCGGAGCGCCCTCGCCGTCCCGTCGCTGCCTGCCCTCATCATAACGAAAAGGTCGAAGGCCGCGATCACCGAGAAGTAATCCTCCAGCCGGTAGCCGGCCAGGACCACGTCGGACGCGAGTCCGAGGGCGGAGAGGGGTTTCCTGACGCTCTCCTCGATCTGGGAGCTGCGGCCGACGATCACCAGCTTCACCTTGTCCATGCGCGCCCGAAGCATCTTGAAGGCCCCGAGGATACGTTCGTAGCCACGGTCCGGCTTCAGCCTGCCGATGACGCCTATCACCTTCTCGTCCCGTCCTATGCCGAGAGACCCCCGGACGTCCTTTATGGGCCCTTCGTAGACGTGGACCGCGGGGGGAAGCACGACCGTCCTTTCCGCCGGATAGGCAAAGCGCCCCAGATCCTGCGTCATGATCTTCCGACTGTAGGACGCAAGGCCATCGGTCCGCCCGAGGAGAAGCTTCATGGCGGGCCCCCGGTCGAGGCCGTCCCTCTTGTGGTCGGTCCTGACAAGGAGCGGCCTTTTTGACCTTCCGAAAAGAGAGAGGGCGGCTGCCGCGTGGTCGTGGGTCAGATGGGTGTGGACGATGTCGAAGGGGCGGCTGGCGGCATAGCGGCCTATAGCGCGGAAGTCGAAGAGCCAGTCCCGGACGGAGAAGTACCTGTTGAGCCTTAAGGCATTGCAAGATTGGATGCCACGTCTCTCGGCTTCCTTCCCCACCGTCCGCTCCCGGAAACCGGCCGGTGCCTTCGGATATGCGAGAACCGCGTCACACCCCAGGGCTGCCAGGGCCTCGCACAGGGAGACGACCGGCTCCGCCGGGCCGGTCCACTTCCAGTCGCTAAAGGTGTGGAGGCACCTCATCGGGCGTAAAAGGCCTTTATTGCCGTAGAGACGAAGACGACCTCATCGTCTCTCAGACCGGGATAGAGGGGAAGCGATAGGATCTCCGAGGCAGCCTTTTCCGCTTCGGGGAATGCGCCTTTCTTGTAGCCCAGATGGCGGTAGGTCTCCTGGAGGTGGACAGGCGTCGGGTAATGGACCAGACTGCCGATGTCCCGGCTTTTCAGGAACCGGGAAAGTTCGTCCCGCTCCTTCGCCCTTATCACGTAAAGATGGTAGACATGGCGCGCCCAGGGCCTCTCCACAGGGAGCGCGACCGGGCACTCGTCTTCGAGGTCCATCCGGTAGATGTCGGCCAGGCGCCGCCGCCGCTCGTTGGCTGCGTCGAGCTTTGCGAGCTTGACGGAGAGGATGGCCGCCTGCAGCTCGTCGAGGCGCGAGTTGAACCCATCTATTTCGTGGAGGTGTTTCTCTTTCTGGCCGTAGTTGCGGAGCTTGACGATCCTGTCGTAGACGGCCCGGTCTGCGGTCACCACTCCGCCCCCGTCTCCGTAAGCCCCGAGGTTCTTGGTGGGATAGAAGCTGAAGGCGGCGGCGCGGCCGAAGGTCCCTACCTTCCTCCCTTTGTAGAGAGCGCCGTGCGACTGGCAGGCATCCTCGAACACCTCGACGCCGAAGCGGCTGCATACCTCGATGATCTCATCCATCTTACAGGGGTGGCCGTAAAGGTGGACGGGGACGCAGACCTTCACGCCCTTCGTTCTGCCGAGCACTTCTTCCAAAGCGCGGGGGTCCATGGTGAAGTCTTCCGGGTCTATGTCGCAAAAGACCGGGACTATGCCGTGGACGGAGAGGGCCATTGCCGTGGCCACATAAGTGTTCGGCGTAGTCACGAACTTGTCGCCTGCCTCGAGGCCGAGGGCCAGCCCGCCTATGCGGATCGCGTCCGTTCCCGACCCTACGCCTGCGGCGAAGTGGACGCCCGTGTACGCGGCGAAGGCCTCCTCGAAGGCGGCCAACTCCCTGCCCAGTATGAACTCACCGCCCCGGCAGACCCTGTCGAAGGCTGCCGTGAGCTCTTCCTTGAGCGCTTGGTATTCCCTCTGCAAGTCGAAGATCTTGACCGTCAATCCCAGTACTCCTTCCTGTGCTCTCTGTAAAAATCGGCCGTCCGGCCTATACCTTCCTCCAGGCTGGTTTTCGGCGTCCAGCCCACGATCCGCTTTATCTTCGATATGTCGGTGTAGTAGTCTCCAGGCTCGACCTCCTTGCGCTCCTGCGTAAACTCGGTGAACCCCACCCTGCCCGATCCGACGACCTCGACGATCTTCCGCGCGAGCTCGTGGAACGCGACAGGTACGCCGCCCCCCACGTTGAAGACCTCCCCATAGGCGGCCTCCACAAGGGCGACCATGAGGAGGCACTTTACGAGGTCTTCCACGTAAAGGAAGTCGCGCAGTATCCTGCCGTCGCCGAAGACCGGAATCATCTCGTCCTCAAGGGCTTTGCGGATGAACCAGTTGAACACGCCGTACTCGTCATGGGCCATCTGGTGGCGGGGGCCGAAGGTGTTCGTAATCCTGAGGCAGGTGCCCTTTATGCCGAAGATATCGTCGTAAACGAGAACCATCTTCTCTGCAGTAAGGTTCGTGACCGCGTAAATGCCCTTCGGGTTGGTCGGATGGTCTTCGGCGACGGGGAGGCGGACGCTCGCGCCGTACTCGCCCCTCGTGCCCGCGAAAATCACCCGCGCGTTCCTGTTGTTCCACTTCAGGGCCTCCAGGAGCACCAGCGTGCCCCGGCAGTTTATGTCGAGGTCCTGGATGGGGTTTCTCATGCTGTCCACGTGGTTCACCTGGCCGGCGAGGTGGAAGACGTAATCCATCCCTTTCACCAGATGGTTCATGGAAAGCTGGTTGCGCACGTCCGAGAAGTTGACTCTCACACGGTCTTCTATTTCCCTGATGTTGAACAGGTTGCCCCCTTGGCGGGGCAGCATGTTGTCCACTATAGTCACGGCTGCGCCTCTCGCTACAAGCTCTATAGCCAGGTTGCTGCCGATGAAGCCCAGGCCGCCCGTGATGAGGACTTGCTTACCTTTGAACCCTTCCATTCTTCCTCTCCAGTTCCCAGAGTCTCGCGTGCTTCATGAAAACGTAGAACATCGTCGAGACGACGATGATGAGGCCGGGGATGCCGTCGCGGAAGCCCCCCTTCATTATGTAGTCCCGCAGGAAGCGGAAAAGGGGCCGGCCGAGCATGTTCGTGATGCGGAAGGGGCGGTTAGATGCTGCCATGTCCTCGGCAAAGGCGCCCGAATAACGGTCGATCGTGCGGATCTGGTGCGATATGTCGGAGTAAGGCGTATGCATGTAATAGTTCGAGAGGCGGCCGACTGCGCCGTCGACGTGCACCTTCGCGTGAATGCCCCCGGTCCAGCGGCCTTTCTCCTTGCGATAGAGACGGATCTCGTGGTCGGGGTACCACCCCCCATGCTGGATGACCTTGCCCAGGTAAAAGTTCTTCCGGCTCACCATGAATCCGTCGTAGCCCGTGCCTGAGGCAAGCACCTCTTCGATCTCCGCCTTGATCTCCGGGGTCAGCCACTCATCGGCGTCTATGAACAGGACCCAGGGCGAAGTACAGAGCCCTTGGGCGTATCCGTACTTCTCGGTCATGTTCTTTGTAGCAAGCTGGTAGAGCCGGTCCGTGTAGCGGCTTATGACCTCCTGCGCGCCGTCCGTGCTCTCCGAGTCGACGACCACCAGCTCCGGAGCCCAGCCCGCGACGGAAGCGAGGGCCTTTTCGATGGTCGGGCCGTTATTGTACGTGACCATGTACACGGAAAGGTCGAGGCTCATCTCGGCTCCAACTGTTTTAACAGCTCGATGATCTCGCTGGTCGAGTGGTTCTTGGGGTCGCCCACGATGGCGACCTCTCCGCCGTATTCGCGCACGATCTCCCTCTCCGGCACCGTCTCCGCCGTGTAGTCGGTCCCCTTCGCGTGGATGTCAGGCTTGAGATAGCGGAGGAGGCGCTCGACCGTCGGCTCCTTAAAGGCGATCACGTAATCGACGCAGGCGAGGGCGGCGAGGATCTCGATCCGCTCCTCGAGGGGCGTTACCACGCTCTGCCTCTTGCCAAGGCTCAGAGCGGACTCGTCGTCGTTCACCCCGACGATGAGCAGGTCGCCCAGGGCCCTGGCAGCGCGGAGATAGCGCACATGGCCTACATGCAGCAGGTCGAAGCACCCGTTTCCGAAGACGATCTTCTTTCCCTTTCTTCTCTCATCCTCGACGATGGCCGACAGCGCGTCGAGGTCACGAACCCAGCGGCCCATAGCCCTCCCCGACCACCATTTTCAGCTCCTCTGCCGTCACGACCGCGGTGCCCCTTTTCATGACTACCACCCCCGCGGCGCAGTTCGCGACCAGCGCTGCCGTGTAAAAATCGGCGCCTGAGGCGAGGGCAAGGGTGACAGCGGCTGCCACCGTGTCGCCTGCGCCCGTCACGTCGGCGATCTCGTCCGTACCCTGGATCGGTATGTGGTGGACACGCCCGTCCCTCAAAAAGAGGGCCATGCCCTTGTTGCCCCTCGTTATGAGCAGAGCCTCCAACTCCATGGGGCCGATGATCGATCTCCCCACCTCCTCTATGTCCGCTCCCGGTCCGAGGCCGGAAAGGGCATACGCCTCCGACTCGTTTGGCGTAATCAGGGTAATGCCTTTGAACCCGGAAAGGTTGAACCTCGAATCGCCGACGACGATCTTGCCGTCCAATCCTGCGACGAAAGACCTCATCTCCCTGTCTATGAGCCCGTACTCGTAATCGGACATGATTACTGCATCGACGGCCGGTGCTATTTTTCTTAGCTTTTCCATCAGGGAGGCCCTGCAGGCGGCGGAAAGGGAACCGTCCATCTCCCGGTCCACCCTTATCACCTGCTGCTTGGACGTATGGGTGTCGCCAGCGAGGATCCTCGTCTTCGTCACGGTCCTGCCGTCATACCTGATAAGCCCGTCGAGGTCGGCCTTCGGGTGCGACGAAAAATGGTCTACCAGCCTGTCGCCCGCCTCGTCGCGGCCCACGCAGCCGACGGGGAAAACGTGGGCGCCCAGGGCGAGGAGGTTGTTTATCGTATTGCCGGCACTGCCCGGACACATGCTCTCGTGCTCGTATTTGACGACTACGACCGGCGCCTCCCTCGAAAGCTTGTGGGGCTTCCCGTAAATATATATGTCTGCGATAATGTCGCCCACTACGCAGATGCGTTTCTCGCTGAACCGGTCTATCAGTTCCGGCCGGATTTTCACGCAACGACCTCCTCGACTTTGCTAAAGACCGCCTGGGCGCCTATGCCGGTCAGACACTCGTGGTCCCGGGGACAGCGCCTTTCGTTGCACGGCCTGCACGGGACATCTTTGCGGATAGTATGGGTGAAGCTGCTTGCATACGAGGTGTAGCGCTCGTCCATGGGACCCATGACGACCACCGTCGGCACGCCCAACGCGGCTGCGATATGGCGCGGCCCGGTGTCGTTGCAGACGACCACCGAGGCCCTGGCCAGGCAGACCTTAAGGTCTCGCACGTCCATCAGTTTCACGTCGACGTATTCCCTATGTATTGCCCCGTCGCGCACCTGCTCGGCAATCCTTTCCTCTCCCCTGGCAGGTAGAAGGTAGACGCGCAGGCCCAGCTTTTCGGCAAGCATGTCGGCAAGCTGCGAGAAATGACCGTCCGGCCACCGCTTGGACGGGCCGTACTGGGCGCCCACAATGAAGACCGCGTATGGTCCCGACACATCGGCGAACCTTTCGTCGAACCTGCGCTCCTCGTCCTCCGTCACCTTGAGCACCGGGGTCTCGACGATCGGCTCTGCCCCCAGGACGCCGAGTATCCGCAAATAGTGGGTGACCGTGGGCTCGGGTACTGCTGCATCCTCCCCTACGACAGCATGGAGCATGAAGCCCCTTCCGTTCCTGTTGTAGCCTATCCTCCTGGCGACCGATCCAAGGCTGAGAAGCAGGGCCGACCTGAAGGAGTGCGGCAGAACGACGCCGCAGTCGAAGCGGCCGCCCTTGATCGCGCTTACCAGGTCGAAGAAAGGAACCAGGCCCCTGCCTTCATAGATGATGAAGCGGTCGAAGAGGTCGAGGCCGTGGTAGAGGTACATAGCCGAGGCTTTCCCGACGGCCCATGTCTCTGCTCCGGACGCCTGTCTGAGGGAATGGAGGAAGGGCGTTGCCATCACCATGTCGCCGAGCCAGTTAGGCAGGTATATGATCGTCTTCCCAGTCACTCCTGACACCCATGAAACGGTTGTACCTCACCGCATAGTGGGGCAGGCCCGCATCAGTTGCCCTCTTGTCGGCCTGCTCGATCTTCCCTGCCATGGCAGCCTTCGCCCCCTGCCAACCCGCATCGTCGCACCCCTCGATCTCCGAGACTATCGCCTTATATTCGGGGATCCCCTTGTAGCCGTTGACGAAGGCGCAGAAGAACTCCTTCACTTTCTTCACGTAAAGGTTCATTTCCCCGCCCAGGTCCATGCAAGTCTCGTCGGTGAAGTTGTCGAGGCCCTCCATCTTCTCGAAGTCGATGGCCCCGGCCGCCCTGGCGATCTCGAAGGCCCGCGTGCCCACATAGGGGAAGAAGAGCGTCCACCGGATGCGCCCCGGCTGCACGGCTGCGAGGAGCCTGAGGGTCCGGCGCACGTCCTCCTTGTCCTCCCCAGGCAAGCCTATCATAACGAATGCCGACGTGTGAAGCCCAAATTTGTGGGCCGCCCTGAAAGCGTCCTCTATGTCCCTGTTCGTCATGTACCGGCAGAGCATGTCGCGCCGTATCCTCTCACTGCCGCTTTCCACGCCGAACTTCACTATCCTGCACCCCGCGTCCTTCAGGTAGGAGGCCGTCTCCTCGTCGAACATCCGGACGTGGGCGTTGCACACGAAGCCGAGGCTCGTCACGCTCCGGTACTTCTCAGAGAACTCGCGGAGCCAACCCTTGTCGAAGGTGAAGAGGTCGTCATCGAAGATGAACATCCTCGTCCGGCTGTACCGCCTGAGGACATATTCGATCTCACCTACGACCTGGTCCACGCTGTGGCGTCTTATGTAGTTCCTGGGCGGGTTCCCCGATCCCTTGTAAAGCTCTATGATCTTGTGGTTAAGGCAGTAGGTGCACCGGAAGGGGCAGCCCCTCGACGCCAGCAAGCCCACCCATCCGTCCTTTGCGTCGATCATGGCTTGAAAGTCGAATATCTCGTAGTCCTTCGGCGGGAGGCTTCCGAGGTCCGCATAAGGCCGGACCGGCTCGATTACCCTGCCCCCGTCCACCCTGTAGCCCATGTTCCTGACGCCCCTTGGGTCCCCACCCTTCCGGGCAAGCTCGAGGAGCGCCTCCTCCCCCTCGCCCAGGCACACGGAGTCGATGGCAGGCTCGTCAAGGCAGCTTGCAGGGTCCATGGTAGGATGGATGCCCCCGAAGACTACAGGCCCGTCGTAGTAAGAGCGCAGGTCTCGCGCGATCTCCAGGGCATACTTGTACTGGTTCGTGACTACGGAAAAACCGACCAGGTCCGGACGGAAGGCGAGGACGTCCTTCTTGATGCGGCCGAGGTCGAGGTCGTAGCCGAGGTCCGGGTTTATGTTGAGAAGAAAGGTCTCTATCCCTTCCCTTTTGAGGAGGCCCGAGATAGCCGCCACGCCGTAATTGAAACCGATCTGGGCGTGAAGGTTGGGATAGATGAAAAGGACGCGCACTACACTTCCGGTCTTTGCATTTCTTGTCCCTGCAAGGACTGCACGGGAGGTCCTTTCTCACGATCGTATGGTTTCCTCCGAAGGGACCGTTCACGAGGTGGTCCGTAGGACCGAATATGGCCACGACGGGCACGCGGGCAAAGGCGGCGAGGTGCATGACCCCGGTATCGCCGCCCACGTAGAGATCGGTCCTTCTCAAAAGGGCGTAAGCCTGCGGGATAGTCGTCGGGCAGGCGAGGCAAGCGCGGCCGTCCGCACCTGCCACGAGCCTTCTCGCCTCCTCCTCTTCGCCGGGCCCCCAGAGGACCATCATGGTCGCGCCCGTGGAGTCCCCGACGCGCCTTATGAGCTCTCCATACCTTTCGAGGTCCCACCTCTTGAAGGCGCTCCCCTTGCTGCAGAAGGGATTGACCGCGAAGATGGGACGGTTGACCCCGCTTTTGGCGAGGAAGGCATCGATGTAGGCTTGTGCCTCGGGCTGTACCTTGAGGTCTATTTCGGGCACCGTGGCACCCGCGCCGGCAGGTCGTGCGCCGAAGAAGGATGCGAGCAGCATGTTCCGGGCAGTCTTATGCATGCGCCTGTCCCGGCCCTTGGTCTTCTCGTCATAGGCGAGCCAGCTCCCTTCCCTGGCGAAGGTCCGGTCGAAGCCGATCCTCTTGCCGGCCCTGGCCGTCCGCGAGAGGAGGGCGCTCTTCACTATTCCGTGGAAATCGACCACCAGGTCGTAAGCCTGCTGCCGCAGGGCAGAGCGGAATGCCGAAAGAACGGCGAGGGCGGAAAAAAAGCGCCCCTTTCGCAGCTCCCGCCCGATGGCGCTCCTCGGGAACTCTATGACCCGGTCGATGAAGTCCTGGCAGGCCAAAAGATCGGACTGCGGCCCTTCTACGAGCCAGGAGACCGTGGACAGAGGGGAGGCGGCCTTGATCGCCTGTACGGCGGGCACGGTCAAGAGCACGTCGCCGAGCGAGCTGAGCCTTATCACCAGAATGTTACGATACACCGTCATTCTTGAGGACTTCAAGGAGGGGCGCGGGAATCCTGGTCGGTTTTCTTGCACTATTGACGCAGATGTGCCTCGTTTTTCCCCTGGCAACGGTCGTCCCGTCCTTCATGACCTCGTAATTGAAGGTGAGGCCCCTCGACTGGATATTGGAGACGCTCGTCCTCACAACGAGGATATCGTCGTAGAGGGCCGGATTATAATACTTTATCTCCATCCCCGCCACGACCAGGTGATAGCCCATCTCTTCGAACCTGCGGTAGGAAAAGCCCTTTTCCCGCATATACTCGCTCCTGCCAACCTCCAGGTAGACAGGGTACGTGCCGTAATAGACGATTCCCATCATGTCGGTATCGGCATACCGCACCCGCAAGGGAACGTCCACGTAATCCATCAGAGGGCCCTCGAAGACTCCGGCCTCAGAAGTGTCGGGTCTTTTCTATTCAGGACGTGCGTTATCGCCCGGAGCGCCCTGGCCTTGTCTTCGGGCAGCCAGACCTTTATCGGCAGATAGTTCGAGGCGTGGTTCGATGCAAAGAACGTGTGGGTCACGTTCGTGTTGGTAATCATCAGGGCCAGCTCGCGCAATAGCTGATAGGGGTCGGGAACGACGAAGGTGCCTTTCTCTATCTCTTCGGCGAGAGGCGTCCCCGGGACTACGATGAGGCTCAGGGCGCCCACGTACT
>JBEKOT010000104.1:0-8644 GCA_049521495.1 Syntrophorhabdales bacterium
AAAAAGCGCGCCATCAAAAAGGGTCGCTGGGTCGTTCGGTATAATTGCCCGGTAATTGAGCTTCTCTTGCCTTATATTACGGGGGGCCTTAAAATAGTCGGGTGTCAAAAAGGGGGGGCCGTCGTGGAGCAGATACGGGTAGATAAAGACGCAGAGGAATCGATCACGGCCGGTCACCTTTGGGTATTCAGCAACCAGGTAAAATCGAGGCCGCCGGGTCTTCCGGACGGGGAGGTAGTGGAAGTTGCGGGCGAGCGGGGCAGGTTCCTCGGCACGGGCTACCACAACGCGAAGAGCCTGATAACCTTGCGGTTGCTCTCGCGCGACCGGGTCGCGCCTGACGAGGCGTTCTTCGCCCGTCGCATTGAGGAGGCCCTGAAAATCCGGGCAGGCCTCTATGAAGGAAGCTTCAGGGCGGTCAACGCGGAATCGGATCTCATTCCCGGGCTCATCATCGACAAATACGAGGAGCAGGTCGTGGTCCAGCTCGTGACCTCGGGGATGGAAAGACAAAAGGGACAGATAATCGCGGCAGTCAAAAAGGTGCTGGCGCCGGAGGCCATCGTGCTGAGAAACGACAGCCCCAGCCGGGTGGAGGAAGGTCTTCCGTGCTACACGGAAGTGGCCGAGGGGAACGTGAAAAGGGAGACCGTTATCAGGGTCGGCCCCCTCCGGTTCCTGGTCGATCTGCTCTCCGGCCAAAAAACGGGGTTCTACTTCGACCAGCGGGAGAACAGGCTCCTCATGAGGGATTTTGCAGCAGGCCGCCGTGTCCTCGATCTTTTCTGCTATACGGGCGGGTTCGGGCTGTTCGCGCTGTTCTTCGGCGCCCGCCGGGCGACCTTTGTCGATACATCCGCCCAAGCGCTCGAGATGTGCAGGGAGAACGTGCGCCTCAACAACCTCAAAGGGGCCGACTTCGCGAGGGGCGACGCCTTCGACTTCCTCAAAGGAGCGACAGAAGCTTACGACCTTGTCGTCCTCGATCCGCCATCCTTCATCAAATCGAAAAAGAAGCTCAGGGAAGGCGAGAAAGGGTACATAGACCTCCACAAGAAGGCCCTGAGGCGCCTTTCCGACGAGGGGCATCTCTTCACCTTTTCTTGTTCCTACCACATGAAGAGGCAGAGGTTCAGGGACATGGTGCGCATTGCAGCATATGGTCACGCCGATATCCGCCTCATTCACGAGCTAATGCAGTCGCATGATCATCCCGTTCTGCTGACTCTTCCGGAAACGGAATACCTGAAAGGGCTCGTGGTAATGGTGAGGCACCGCACATAGCGGCGGGCATCAGGGCGCTCCTTTTTGGCAGGCGCGGTAAACTTGACTTGTCCGGTTAATTGAATTATAAAATGTAGCGGAATTCTTGCCATGGGCGCTCGAAGGATAATCAATATTGTCCTGCCGCTGATCGGCCTAGGGCTTATTATCTTCTACAATTTTTGCGGCTCTGCTTGCTCTTTCCTCAAGGGGGACCTCTTAGGGGTCGATCTCAAGTATCTCGGCATTCTCTATGCGCTGGCACTGCCCGCCCTGGTCATCCTCAGGAAGGACGAACTCCACCTCGCCGCCCTCTCCCTTGGGATCGGAATGGAGTTCGACCTTGTAGCCTTTCAGGTCAGGAGCGGCACCTACTGCCCTTATTGTCTTGCCTTTGCGGCAATCCTGGTCTTTCTTTTCTTCTTCAACTGGAGGCGGACGAGGCTTTCCCTTATGGGCATTTTTGCGGCAATAGGGTTTTTCCTTTGCCTTCTCTTTTTCAAGGGGGCAGCCACCCCGGCCTATGCCGGGGAAGTCCTTCTCCCTTCTTTTGGGACCGGGAAGGTGCAGGTGAGGCTCTACACGGACTACTTCTGCGGCCCGTGCAACCGTATGGAGCCCAAGATCGAACCCGTGCTCAAGGACCTTGTGCACAGAAACGTCGTCACCCTGACGCTCGTCGATGCGCCGATCCACACGCTCACGCCCCTGTATGCCAGATACTTCCTCTACATACTCAACTATGACAGGAGGTTTGATCAAGCCTTGCGGTCAAGGGCGGTTCTTTTCGAGGCGGCAGGGCAAAATATAGGGGATCGAGAAAAGCTCGAGGACTATCTGAAGGTCCACGAAGTGAAATTCAAGGAGACAGACCCGAGGCCGACCTTTGCAGTGCTGTCCGCCCTCATGCGAGAAGACAAGGTCATGTCGACGCCCGCCTGCGTCATACTAAGCGACGGAAAGAAATCGAGCTTAAGCGGAGAAGCCGAGATCGCCAAGGCCCTCGGCCTTCTCAGGTGACGGGAAGAAACCCCGATTCAACCCGGTCCCTGACGCGAGACCCCGGACACCATCGGTGCTGCCCGATGCCGCCTTCGCGCGGCGTGCGCCCTGCCCCGCCTGCCGGGCCGCCGCACGGAAGAGCTTCAGTCACTTCCGCTCGTGGCGGTGAAAGAGGTAGTGGGAATGGATATGGCTATGAACGGCCCCGCCGTGATAATGCATGTGCTCGTGGATGAGGTTCACTTTCAGGAGGAGCCTCTCGTCATAGAGTATCTCGTCTGCCTCTCCGACCTTTTCGAGCCTATGGTCCTCCGAGAGCACTGCTACGAGACACTGCAGCTCGTTGACCAGCGAAAGGTCGTGCGTCGCTATCACTACGGTCTTTCCGGCTTCGTTGAGGCTGAGGATTAGCTCTACGAGATATACCTGCGACCTGGGGTCGAGTCCGTTCGTCGGCTCGTCGAGCAGAAGGACTTCCGGATTCATGGTAAGAACCGAGGCTATAGCTACCCGTTTCTTCTCGCCCGCAGAGAGCATGTAGGAGGGCCTCGCCTCAAGGTCGCCTATCTCAAGCATGTCGAGGACCTGGGTAGTCCTTTCCAGCGCCTCCTTTTCCCCGAGGCCCATCTGTAGAGGCCCGAACATCAGCTCGTCGGCAACGGTCGGGCAGAAAAGCTGAACGTCCGAGTCCTGAAAGACGTAGCCCACCTGCGACCGAAAATCGCGAAGGAACCGCGGGTCCTTGAGCGACTTGGCCGAAACCATCTTTCCCCTGTACAGCACTTCGCCGGACGAGGGATGGATGAGCCCGTTCATGAGGTGGAGGAGGGTCGATTTGCCGCTTCCGTTCGAGCCTATGACCGCGAGAATCTCGCCCTCCCGCACCCCAATCGTCACATCCGAAAGGGCCGGTATTCCCCCGTTGTAGCTATAGCTCCCGCGGCGGATCTCGAGAACGTTTTCCTTTACACCCATAAGAGCACCATCCCGAAGAGAATAAGCGAGATTCCCCGTAAAAGGTCGAGCCTGCCCGGGGCAGCGGAGGGTCCCAGCGCGACGTTCCCCGCGAGACCCCGGGAAAGCATGGCCTGAAATACCTCTTCGCATCGAGCCTGTGTCCTGCGGAAGAGGAATGCTATCCTCCCCGCCGCCCAGTTGCCTGCTTCCGGCCCCTCGAGCCGCCCGGCCGACCTGCTTTTCCTCGCGAGATGGATGGCCACGACCATTTTAGAAAAGATAAAGATGTACTTGTAGGTGAGGACGAAGAGGACGCAAAGCATGTCCGGGACCCGGAAAACCCTGAGGGACCTGATGATCTGGGGCAAGGACGTGGTGTAGAGCAGGAGGAAGCAAACGGATAGGCAATTGACCATGCGCAGGGTGACGAGGCCGACCACGGATATCCCCTCTCTCGTGATCCCGACGGTCGGGGGTATAGTGTAGAGCCAGAGAGTGTGGGCGTCCCGGAACCTGAAAAGGGGAAGAACGACCTCGCCGCCCGTTACGATGTTCAGGGATGCCGGAAGGACAACGAGAAAGCCGAAGAGGAAGGCAAGGACGAAAATGCGCCTGTAAAAGCGAAGCGGGTTGAGCCGGGATAGGCATACAAGGAGAAAGAGGCCGCCCATAAGGATCATGCCCGGGACGATCCCATTCTTCACTGTGCCGACGACGAGAAGAAAGATCAGGCAGACGAGCTTGACCCGGCTGTCCATCGACTGGAGGAGGCCCCTTCTCGAGGCAAGCTCCCACTGCTCGAAAGTGGCGCTTATCACCGAGCCGATCTTTCCTGCGGCGCGGTCGGTGAAGGACGGCCCGGCCGGCCTCGTGAGGTTTTCCGGCAGCGGTCCACGGGGCATCCGCAGGAAGGCGGGCATACTATCTTTCATCTCTTCGTCCCATTCTCGCGAGCAGAAATACCAGGAGGCCGGCAAGCAAAAGGCCGAGGAGCCCCGACGCGACGTAGAAGAACAATTGGGAGACAAAACAGGCGTCCTTCAAGAAGGTATAGCCTTGCGCCGGGGCGTGCCAGAGATCTACGCCCCTTCTGATGCCTTCAGGCACATAGCCGAGGGCCCGCCCGAAATATTCGGGGCCCCACTCCCCAAAGGGCCCTTCGCTGTGAAAGACCTTCGGCAGAATTATGCCAAGGGGAGAAAGGACCGCCAAGGCAAGCAGCCCTATAAAGGCTTTTCGTTGGAAACGTGAATCTTTCGGGCCGTCAGCCTTGGTTCCCCGCAATCTTTTCCTCTCCTTGTCGTTCTTCTTTCAACGCGTGCACGAGCGCCGGCTCGTTCTTGATTATGTAGCCCACCAAAAGCGCCGTGATCAATCCCTCAACGATCCCAAAGAAAAACAGGTGCTCCAAAGCCATGGCAGGAACGGCGACCTTGAGCGGGTACGGAGCATAGAGCGGCCGTCCGTCGGGCGCCTTAGCGATGAGCGGTTGAATGCCGAATTCCACCCCTGCCAGAACCGCCGAGGCGCAAAGACCGATATAGCCCGCAAGAAAAGCTGCGATCGAGAGCCTGCGGCCGCGGGCGCGGGCGCCGCGGACCAGCTTGAAGACTCCGTAGGATACGAAAGGCATCGCTACCGCCATGTTGCAACAGTTCGCGCCCAGGGCAGTTATCCCGCCGTCTCCGAAAACCACGGCCTGAATGAGAAGCACTACGGACAGCGCGATAACCGCCGTCCAGGGACCGAGGAGGATGGCTATAATGGCGCCCCCGACCACGTGGCCGCTCGTTCCTCCCGGGGCCGGAAAATTGAACATCTGGATGAGAAAGCTGAAGGCGGCGGCCATAGCAAGATAGGGCACCTGCCTGGCGGACAGTTCCCTTCGCACTCTCTTTAGGGCAAGCCCCCAGAAAATAAAAGAGGCCCCGTATAGGGGGGCGTACGTCTGGGGGCTCAGGTAGCCATCGGGGATGTGCAAGACCTGCTCCTCATGGGGTAGACAAAAAAAGCCACGGGACACGGCCGGCCTTCGAACCGGTCTTTGCCTTCGTGGCACTCTAGTTTATTACCCCGCCCTGCCCCCTGTCAAGATAATTAGCAAAAAACTAATGGACTTTCCTTTTCCGCTTGTCTGTAGTATAATCAATACCGTTCCGGACGGGAAGGCACCTTGTCTTTCGGTCCTGGCCTGGATGTATGCAGCCGCCAGAGGAAAACCGAATAGTCAAGTAGTGAGAGCTCAGGCGCAGAACTAACAATTCCTCTTGACAATGAAGGGGAAAAAGTGATATTATCGCAAAGCTTTTTTTCAAAAAGCTGAGGTGTTGGTCCGTACTTTTTTTATCCCTTAACAAGGGATTATTTTTTTGGAGGTATTAATGCCTACTATTAACCAGTTGGTAAGGCTCGGGAGAGAAGTCGCCAAAAAGAAGAGCGCCTCGCCCGCCCTTACCGGTTGCCCTCAGAAGAGGGGCGTCTGCGTGAGGGTCTATACGACTACCCCGAAGAAGCCGAACTCGGCATTGAGGAAGGTGGCCAGGGTTCGCTTGACGAACGGCATGGAGGTGACGACCTACATACCGGGGATCGGCCACAATCTTCAGGAGCATTCGGTGGTTCTGATTAGGGGCGGAAGGGTCAAAGACCTGCCTGGCGTCCGCTACCACATAATAAGGGGATCTCTCGATGCGAGCGGCGTACAGAACAGGAAGAAGAGCAGGTCCAAATATGGCTCGAAGAAGCCGAAGCAATAAAGGAGGCAGGTAGTGCCGCGCAAAGGAAGGGTATCCAAAAGGGAGAGGTTGCCTGACCCGAAATATAACGACGTGCTGGTCCAGAGGTTCATCAATTCCGTCATGTGGGACGGGAAAAAGAGCCTTGCGAGGAGGCTCGTCTACCGTGCATTGGACATTGTGGAAAAGAGAATGAAAGACGACCCTTTGAAGCTTTTCCGAAAGGCGATAGATAATGTGAAACCGGAGCTGGAGGTGAAGGCAAGGAGGGTAGGCGGCGCCACGTACCAGGTGCCGGTCGAGGTTAGACTGGATAGGAAAATGTCCCTTGCCATAAGATGGATCCTGCGCTATGCCCGGGAGCGCTCGGAGAAAACTATGATAGAGAAGCTGGCCGGGGAGCTCAGCGACGCTTGCAACAACAGGGGCGGCGCGGTAAAGAAGCGAGAAGATACGCATAAGATGGCTGAGGCCAACAAGGCTTTCGCCCACTACAGGTGGTAAATGCAGGAAGTTATCAGAAATGTCGGCATCATGGCCCATATCGATGCCGGAAAGACAACGACGACTGAAAGGATACTTTTCTATACCGGCGTGAATAACAGGATCGGCGAGGTGGATGAGGGCACGTCCACCATGGACTGGATGGAAGAGGAGAAGGAGCGCGGCATTACGATAACGTCGGCCGCGACAACCTGTTTCTGGAGGGATCACCGCATCAACATCATCGATACCCCCGGTCACATAGATTTCACGGTGGAAGTGGGGCGGTCGCTCCGCGTCCTTGACGGCGCAGTTGCGCTTTTCTCCGGCGTGGAAGGCGTCGAGCCGCAGTCGGAAACCGTTTGGAGACAGGCAGACAGATACAAGGTGCCCCGCATCGGCTTCGTCAACAAGATGGACAGGCCCGGGGCAGACCTGGACAAGTGCATTGCAATGATGCGCGATATATTGAAGGCAAACCCCGTGGCGCTTCAGGTCCCTGTCAAGAACGGGGAGGATTTCCTGGGCGTCCTGGACCTCGTCGCGGGGGTTGCCGTGCTTTACGACGTCGATTGCATGGGTGCCCAGTGCTCGACGGGTGAAATACCCGAGGCCCTGCGGCCGCAGTTCGACAGTGGGCGGGAAAAGATGCTGGAGCAGCTTTCCGAGCTAGACGACGACTTGATGGACCGCTTCCTCCACGGCAAGGAAATCGCTGCGGCCGATGTGAGGAAGGTCATCAGGAAGGGCACCATCGAGGGGAGCATCCTGCCGGTTCTGTGCGGGACTGCTTTCAAGAACAAGGGCGTCCAGCCCCTTCTCGACGCGATCGTCGACTACCTGCCCTCTCCCGTTGACGTGTCCCCACACCTTTGCTGGAATGAAGGCGGGGAGGAGGGCTACAGAAACGGGTCCCTGGAGGAACCGTTCAGCGGCCTCGTATTCAAGATCATGAACGACCCCTTTGTCGGCCGGTTGAGCTATCTCCGTGTCTATTCCGGCAGATTGAAGCAGGGGCAGACTGTCCTGAACAGCACGAGGGAAAAGACGGAAAGGATCGGGAGGATACTGAGACTCCACGCGAACAAGCGGGAGGAGATCAAGACGGTAGGGGCCGGCGATATCTGCGCCGTTTCCGGGCTGAAAAGCGTCTCCACGGGAAACACCCTGGCCGATCCCGACCACCCGATTCTTTTCGAGACTATAGAGGTCCCGACCCCGGTGGTCTCCATTGCGGTGACGACCAAGAAAAAGGATGAACTGAAGAAGATGTGGTTCGTCTTCAACCAATATACCCTCGAGGACCCCTCCCTCAAAGTCAAGATGGACGAAGAAACGGGGGAAGTCATCCTTTCCGGGATGGGGGAGCTCCACCTGGACATCGTGATGGACAGGGCCAGGCGCGAGCATAACTTGAATATGTCCTTTTCAGCGCCCCGGGTGGCCTACCGGGAGACAATCACGCGCTGCGCGTCAGCCACGGGCAAGTACATAAAGCAATCGGGCGGAAGGGGCCAGTACGGTCATGTGGTGCTCGACATTTCGCCGGTTGAAGGTAAGGAGTTCGAGTTCGAGAACAAGACTGTGGGCGGCGTCATACCCAAGGATTATATGGCGAGCATAGAGAAAGGGGTGAGAGAAGCCCTCGAGCGGGGCGTCGTTCTCGGCCATCCCTTGATAAACATAAAGGTAGACCTGATCGACGGCTCTTTCCACGAGGTCGATTCTTCCGAGCTGGCCTTCAAGCTGGCCGCATCGATTGCGGTGAAGGAGGCAGTGAGAAAAGCCAATCCCATTATCCTCGAGCCGGTGATGAAGGTGGATCTCTCCGCGCCCCCAGAGCATCTTGGCGCCATTGTGGGCGACATCAGCGCACGAAGGGGCAGGGTTGCCGATGTTGACGATAGAAACGAGGCAAAATGCGTGCAGGCCCATCTCCCCCTCGGCGAGATGTTCGGCTATACGACCCGCCTGCGTTCGATCACGCAAGGCCGCGGGTATTATCACATGGAGTTCTCCCACTATGCGCCGACCCCCGCATCTATCGTCGAGGACCTTTTGAAGAACAAAGATAAAACAGCTACGGAGGCTCTCTATGGCTAAGAAAAAGTTTGAACGGAAGAAACCCCATGTCAATGTCGGCACTATTGGCCACATAGACCATGGGAAGACTACCCTGACGAGCGCTATCACGAGATGCCTGG
>JBEKOT010000105.1:0-9001 GCA_049521495.1 Syntrophorhabdales bacterium
TTCCAACGGGCCCGAGCATTGCCGTCCTCCCCGGCCCCGGAAAGCCTTTCGAGGCATTTCAGACCGATGACTCTCTCTGCCGGCAGTGGGCTGCGCAGCAGACCGGGGGAGCTTCTCCGGGCCAGACCGCCAATCAGAGCGCGGCCGGCGGCGCCGCCCTCGGCGCGATTGTCGAGGCCGGACTCGGAGCTGCAATCGGCGCAGCCACGGGCAACGTGGGAGCCGGCGCCGGTACGGGTCTACGGCCCGCCCGCGCCTTACCACTACCCTTATTACCCGCCACCCTATCCGTAGTAGACGGGTATTCCGCAAAGCCTCCTGTTCGCTCCAGGTCCGCCGATGAGGCGTTCATGAGTGACCCGGCAATGCTCCCGTTCATGCTGACTGCATAAATAGAGCTGTTATTGTCAGCACTTATGGTACAATTGTTAATGTCACGTATTAACTATTGGGACTTCCCTTGCCCTGCTCTCGACGGGAGTCCCAGCCCGAAGACTTAAACTCTTGCAAATCCATCCGGAAGCGATGAGAATAAGATTATAAAGGCCAGCCCGGCCGGGAGAGCGAGGATGGGCAAAGAATTCGACCCGAGGACGCTCGCCGCCTTCGACGGCAAGGACGGCCGCCCCGTCTATATAGCGGCCGGAGGGCGCGTGGTCGACGTGAGCGCCAGCCCCTTATGGAAGACCGGCCGCCACATGGCCAGGCACGATGCCGGCCGGGACCTTACGGCCGAACTGGCTGCGGCGCCCCACGGACCGGAGGTTCTCGACCGCTACCCGGAGGCGGGAAGACTGACCGAGGCAATTCAGCCCGCTCCCGCCCTGCCCTCTTTGGTATCCACTGCCCTCGCCCGCTATCCTCTCCTGCGCCGCCACCCTCACCCGGCCACGGTCCATTTCCCCATCGTCTTTTCGCTGTCCGCGGCTTTCTTCTCCTTGCTCTACGCGATGACGGGCAATCGGCCCTTCGAGGCATGCGCCTTTTACTGCCTCATCGGGGCCTTCGTATTCATGCCCCTGGCCATAGGGACGGGCCTGGCAACATGGTGGATCAACTATATGGCAAAACCCATGCGGCCGGTGACCATAAAGCGGAACCTCTCCCTCGCATCAGCTCTAGGCCTCGGGGCCGCGTGCGCATGGGGCGCATGCGAGCCCGGCCTCCTCGACACCATGTCCGGAAAGGGCGTAATTTACCTTTCGCTCGTAATCGCCCTGGCCCTTGCGGTACTTGTCGTCGCCTACTACGGCGGGACACTGACTTTCCCCGTCGAGAAAAAATGAAAGGGGCTACGGACGGGAGTGCCTCTCGACGAACCAGTCGATGAGCCTCCGGGCAATGCTGATCTTCCCCGGGAATTCAGGTAGGCTGTCCACGGTAAACCACCCGGCATCGACGATCTCCTTCCCGTCGATCCGCAGCTCCCCCGAGGCATACCGGGCGGTGAAGCCGACCATGAGGCTGTCCGGGAAAGGCCAGGGCTGGCTCCCGAAGTAGCGGACGTCCCTGACGATGATGGCCGTCTCTTCTTCGACCTCGCGGGCCACCGCTTCCTCAAGCCCTTCCCCCGGCTCTACGAATCCGGCGAGGACGCTGTAAAACCCCTGCGCGAAACGGGCCGACCTCGCGAGCAGCACCTGGTCGCCCTGCTCTACGAGCACGATCACGGCGGGAGAAATTCGGGGAAAAACGAGGCGGCCGCACTTGCTGCACACCTTGGCGCGCTCCTCCTTGAGGAGCTCCGTCGGCCCGCCGCAGCGGCCGCAGAACCGGCTCGTCCTGTCCCATTCCACGAGGTGGACGGCGGCGAAGGCCCGCTTGAAAAGGTCCTCATCGAGGACGCCGAAAAGCGACCTGAGGCCCTCGAAGGCACAACCGGCCGGGACGGCCGTTTTTTCGTCGACTTCCGCTGCGTAAGACGGATATCCGCGTAGTGTCCCCAGGTACTGTAAATTGCCCGGCCTGAGGCCCCATGGGTCGAGACCCTCCGCGAAGGGGACCGAAGCACCGCCGGGTCCCGCCAGAACAAGCAGCTTGAATCCGGAGACGACAAACCAGAAAGCGGGCCCGAGTACGGGCCCGCTGCCATCCTGCCGGCGTGTCGACTGCTCCGTCATGGCCCTAAAAATACCCGCTTACGGCCCAAAGGTCAAGTCCTCTCGCCGGAGCGGCAACCATGGGTCCGCTTTGGCTGCCGGCCCTGCCGGGCCGCGGCCGAGAGCGGTATAATGGCGGGCGCGGGAAGGACCGGGCCCCCTTAAAATCGGGATGTGCGCAAAAATGGCCCCCCCAAAATGTAATTTGGAGGAATTATGTGATATACTATGAGTCCGCGCCCGGCTTTTTCCTTTCCCATGTCCCCGATCTCATCGGAATGGTCGAATGCTAAAGGCAGGATGGAGGGGCCGGACATTTACAAGGAGAAGTATGGAAAGCACAACATTCGAAGAGATGCGGATATCGAAGGAAATGAAAAAGGCAGTAGCGGCCATGGGTTTCGAGGAGCTCACGCCTATCCAGTCCCGGGCCATCCCCCTCGTCCTCGAGGGGAAAGACGTTATCGGCCAGGCCCGGACGGGGACTGGAAAGACGCTGGCCTTCGGCCTCCCCATCATAGAATCGCTCTCTCCCAAAGGGAGAAACCTGGAGGCTCTCATCCTCTGTCCCACGAGGGAGCTGGCAGTGCAGGTCGCCGACGAGATCAAGAGGCTGGCAAGGTACAGGAGGGACGCCCACATAGTCGCGGTATACGGAGGCCAACCCATACAGAAGCAGCTTACGAGCCTGAAGAAGGGCGCCAGGATCATCGTCGGGACGCCGGGCCGCCTCATGGATCACATGAACCGCGGCACCATACTCCTGGATTCGATTCGAACGGTTGTCCTTGACGAGGCCGACAGGATGCTCGACATGGGATTCGTCGACGACATGAAGACGATCCTGTGGGCCATGCCCGAGGAGCGCCAGACCCTCCTCTTTTCTGCCACGATACCCGAATCGGTGATGGACCTCGTAGACAAGTTTCAGAAAAACCCCATCGTCGTCAACGTGTCGGGCGACCAGGTGACCGTCCCCGAAGTCGACCAGACGTTTTTCGAGGTGAAGCCGTGGATGAAACTGGAAATGCTGTGCCGCCTCATCGATACCTACACTCCCACCTCGTCCCTGGTCTTCTGCAATACGAAGAGGCGGGTGGACCAGATCGTCAGGGACCTTCAGCAGAGGGGCTACCGGGTTGACAGCCTGCACGGCGATATGCCCCAGTCCCGCCGCGACCACGCCATGTCCAGATTCCGCAAGAAGCTTCTGCGCGTGCTCGTGGCGACCGACGTCGCGGCCCGAGGCATCGATGTGGACGACATAGAGGCCGTAATCAACTACGACGTGCCCCAGGACGATCTTCATTACGTCCATAGAATCGGAAGGACCGCCCGCATGGGCAAAGGCGGCCGCGCCTTCACCCTGGTCCTGCCGGACCAGCTCTCGAAGCTGCGGGAAATACAGGAAAAGGCAAACACGCGGATAAGGCGCCAGATATTGCCGCGCCTGAGGGACGAAGAGAAAAAAGCGGAAGCACAAGAAGCCTGAGCCGCCGACGAAAAGACCTGCCTGCCCCTATGACCGGCCCGCTCGGTAGGGCCTTCCTGCGAGGAAAAAAGGGATCCCCGCAAGGAGCACTATGACCCCCACGCCCGCACCCTTTCCGGTATAAGCAAGGCTCGCATAGAGCATGTAGAGGCAAACCCCGCAAAACACGAGGGGTGTAAAGGGGTAAAGAGGCACCCTGAACGGCCTCACTACAGCCCCCTCCTTCTTCCGAAGGACAAAGAGGGAGATCCCGACCAGCAGGAAGAATAGCCAGAACACAGGGGCGGTGTACTCCACCATTGTAGCAAAGCCGCTTCTCGTGCCCGTACCTAGCACGATCAGGCCGAGGGCCAGCGCGCTCTGGAAGATCAGGGCATTGACGGGCGTGTTGGCGGCGCCGTTCCACCGGCCGAGAAAGGAAAGGAGGGGGAAGTCCCGCCCGAAAGCATAATTTGTCCGGGATCCGGTGATGATTACGGCATTCATGCTGGAGAGGACCGTGAAGACGACGAGGATGCTCATGTAGGTGACGCCCGGCCCCCCCAATATGGCGCGCATTGCGTCGGCCGCCACCGCACTCGATGACGCCATGGCCGCAAAGCCTAAAGACCTGACGAAGCTGTAGTTAACCGCCAGGTAGATGGCAGTGATGACGCTTATTCCCAGCACGAGCACGCGTACCATGTTTTTCCGCGCCCTCCTTACCTCGAAGGAGAGGTAGGCTATCTCGTTCCAGCCCCCGTAAGTAAGGAGCACGAAAATCATGGCCATCCCGAATCCGCCGGCCCCGGCGGTCGGCGGCGGCGGCGCAGGCCTGGGCTGGGCCGGAGCCCATGCGAGACCGAGGGCGACCACTGAAACAAGGCCGAGGACGATGAACGCCGTCAGGATGTTCTGCGTCCATTTGCCCTGCCTGATCCCCGTCATGTTGATGGCTGTGAGGACAACGACTGCTCCGACTGCGTATAGGGACGAAGAGTAGGGGCCGAGCCTCAATACCTCCGACGCGTAGTCGCCAAGCAAGAAGGCATGGAGGGCTATCGAGCCCGTCTGGATCACTGTTATGCGGGACCAGGCAAAGAGAAAAGCCGGTACGTCCCCGAAGGAGCGTCCAAGGTAATGGTAATCGCCCCCGGGGTGCGGATAGGTCGAGGTCAGCTCGGCATAGCAAAGGGCCCCGATCAGGGAGACGGCACCTCCGGCGAGCCAGAGGAGCATGACCGCTTGGGTGCTCCCGCATTGTGCCGCAACAAGGGAAGGGGTCTTGAAGATGCCGGCCCCGATAACCATGCCGACTATCACGGCTATGCCGTCGAGCACGGTAAGGGTGCTCCTCGGCGCGTCGAGCCTGGCTCCTTCACCCTCCGTATCTTCCGGTACTACCAGTCTTATGTGCCGTCTCGATAACAAACTTCCGTCACGCCCGCCGCCGAAGATTATAAAACACTTTAGTGTCGCCCGCCCGGCTTGTCAACCTCACCTAAATAAAGGCGTCCTCTGTCTTTTCGGCTCTTGCAGGGGCTGTTTACAGGCCGCCGCAGGTACTGTATAATAACTATGAGAGGCCGGTCGATCATAATAATGTTTTTCACCAGCGTCTTTCGCAGCCTCGTCGGGCACAAAGGCAGACCGGGGCTGCCCGTCCACTTCTCCCTTTTTATCATTGCCTTCGTCGTGATCCTTCTTGCAATCACAGGCGCGGGCCTCGGTATCTACAAGCGGCACCATCGCGCCGCTGCCCCTCAGCCGGAGAGGATCACTCTCGGCATCGGGTTGACGGAGAACGCCGCCCTTGTCCACATCGCTTCGGATCTGGGCCTTTTCTCGAAGAACGGTCTGGACGTGTCCATCAGGGAGCATGAATGGCCTGGCCATTCCCTGACGGACGACCTGCAAAAAGGGACGATAGACGTCGCCGGCGTGCCCGAGCTGAGCCTGGTAATGCAGGGGTTCGGCCGAGACGACTTCAGGACCGTGGCCGCCATAGCCGTGACGGACGATCTCCGGCTCGTGGCGAGGCACGACAGGGGGATCGTGACGCCGGCAGACCTAAAGGGAAGGACGATAGGCGTCCCCCACAGCCCGACCTGCCGGTTTTTCCTGGACACCTTCCTCGCCTTCAACGGGATACTTCCGAGCGAGGTAAAGATCGTCGACCTGGACCCGTCAGGAACCGTTTCCGCCGTCTTTAGGGACAGCGTTGATGCAGCCATGCTCTTCGAGCCCTATGCTTGCAGGCTCAGGAAAAGGCTTGGCGATCGCGCAATCGCCTGGGACGGCCAGAGCGGACAGGATTACTGTTACCTCCTGACATCGACCAGGGCATTCATCGAGGGCCACCGAGGCGTTGTCGTAAGGCTGCTGAAATCGCTCATCGAGGCGGAGGAGTTCGCGGAGGCCAACCCCGAGGATGCAAAAAAGATCGTCCAGCGGCACCTTAACCTCCAGGGCGAGCACATGTCCCGGATATGGAGCCGGACCAGGCTCAGGGTCTGCCTCACCCAGGACCTTCTGATCCGCATGGAGGACGAGGCACGCTGGTGCAGGAAAAGAATGACGCCCCCGGGCAGCATGCCAAATTTTTATAACTATATGTATCTCGATGGGCTCGAGCAGGTGAGGCCCGAAGCAGTGAGCGTCATCCATTGAGCATAAAGGCAAGACTAAGAGTAAGCTTTGCCGTTCTCACCGTCCTCGCCGTCTCCATAGTCGTCACCCTTGTGGTTACGGCGAGGCAGATCAAATCGGCCACGGAGGATACCATAATCGCCGACCGCATCGTCCGGGCCGCCGGCGAGCTCAACCTTCTCGCCCGGTCGGTGGCCCGCCAGTCGGAAGAGAGCACGCAGGCCCAGTGGTGGGACAGGTACAACTCCCTGACGAAGCTCATAAGCCAGGCCTCGCTGCGGGGCCGGAAACAAAAGGAGCGCGTTAACCGGCTGGCGGCGACGGGCGCCGGCCTCGGCACCCTTTTCAACCGTATTCTCATTTACCGCGAGGGAGCTGCAGAGTCGTCGGGGCCGAGGGGGGAGCTCTATGCAGAATCGGAGGAGAGGCTGACTGCCCAGCTCCTCACGAAAACGCAGAGTATGGTCTACGAAGGCGGCCTGATCGTCCAGGAGACGGATAAACGTATCCTCACGATGCAGAGCAGGGCTTTTCAGATCGTCCTCTCCCTGGTAGTGATGCTCATCGGCAACGTGCTTATCACCTTTCATCATCTTTACGGCGCCACGGCCCGTTCGCTGGAAACGCTGGAGGAGGGGGCCGAGCGCATAGCCGGAGGCGACCTCGACAGCAGGGTGGCAGTGAAGGGGCCGTCGGAGATCGTCAGGCTGGCGACCGCCTTCAACGACATGGCGGAGAAGCTCAGAGGCTCTTACCGCTCCCTCCTGGCGAGCGAACGCAGGTACAAGGATCTGACCGAGTTCTTGCCTCAGACGACTTTCGAGACCGACCGATCAGCGAGGCTGACTTTCATGAACATGGAGGGCTTGCGCGTCTTCGGCTGCATGAAAGAAGACCTTTCCGGCAGCATCGATCTCACCCGTCTGGTAGCGGAGTCCGACAGGGTCGCAGTCAGGCAGGCAATGGAGAGGAGCATGAGGGAGAGGCGCACCACCCGCATCGAAAGCACCGCCGAGAGGAAGGACGGCGGCATATTCCCGGCCTGCGCCTATTTCGCGCCTGTTCTGGAGGGTGAAGAGATCAAGGGAATCAGGGGTATCCTCATCGACATGACGGAGCAAAAAAGGGTCGAGCAGCAGCTTCAGCAGTCACAGAAGATGGAGGCCATAGGCACGCTTTCGGGCGGCATAGCCCACGATTTCAACAATATCCTCGCAGCCATTATCGGATTTGGCGAGCTGGCCCTTGATGACGTCGGGGACCGGCCGGAGAGGCATTTTCTTGAAAACATCCTCAAGGCCGGCTCCCGGGGCAAGAACCTCGTGCGTCAGATACTGGCTTTCAGCAGGAGACAGGAGCACCCCCACGAACCTATCGCCATCGGTCCCGTCATGGAGGAGACGATCAACCTCCTTCGCGCGTCTATCCCCACCACCATAGAGATACGCCACAGTTTCCCTTCCGAAACGCTGATAGTGCGCTCCGACCCCGTAAAGATCCAGCAGGTCGTCATGAACCTTTCCATGAACGCGGCGTATGCCATGCGGGAAAAGGGAGGGACCCTGGAGATAGGCATGTCCGTCGAGTACCGGGACCACGAGCCCGCGGCCTTCCAGACCAAAGGCGCGATGGCAGCCGACGCGCGGCCGGTCGACCACGCCTTAGGCCCGGGGATACCGGCGTCAGCGGGTCGCGCGGCCGCCCCGCCTTTGCCGTCGCTACCGGGAAAGCCCGATGAGGCTGCGGAGCCCTATGTCCGGATATCCGTGCGGGACACGGGGGCAGGTATGAGCCAATCGACGATACAACGGATCTTCGACCCATTCTTTACGACCAAACAGACCGGGGAGGGAACGGGGCTCGGGCTCTCCGTCGTGCACGGCATCGTGAAAGACCACGGGGGCGCCATAGAGGTGGACAGCGAATTGGGCAAGGGAAGCGCTTTTCACATCTTTCTGCCGCTTATTTCGGCGTTGAAGGAAAAATCGGCTAGCGGCAAAGGGTAGGCTATTTCTTTCAGACGGTGATGCTCAGGGACGGGCCGTCGGATTCACAGAATCTTTCCGTGTCTATGAATTTCCTGATAAGCATCTTCCGCAGCGCGGTCACGCCCTCTGCAACAGCCGGCACCGCACAGTACGGAGCAGCCTGATCCGGCCAGGACTGCGGCCTCGCCTCCACCGGATTGCAGGCAGCGACCCGGGCGGGCGGCGACTTCGGGGCGGCAGGCGCTTCCACCCTGTTGAAATCCACCCGAAGCTGCCTGACGCTTCTTTTTAGGCCGGCGTCATTCTCCTTCAGGTTCGTATAAACGATCTGCATAGCAGCCTGCACCTTCGCAGTTACTCAAGGCCCGACCTTCACCCGCTGCATCTTGCCCTATCGCAGCACGCCGTCCTGTTGCCGATTTTCCCCCGGCCGCTCGCACCTTATTCTTTTCGCTCCCATATGGTAGCCGGGTACCCGCCGTCCACAGGCGGGTGGCAACCGACCTTACGCGTAATTGGGCTCCGCGAATCGCACCCCTTCCTCTTGTCTTCCGATGGTACCTGGTACGAACTTGTGCAAGACTCCCCCAGCCATACCGTTTTCTCTCTCTTAAATCCCCCCCGCCCGCTCCCCTTTCTCTCTATTTCTGTTAAAGACCCCCCCTTCAAATCCCCCCCGGCCGCTCGCACCTTATTCTTCCGCTGCCAATGGTGCCGGGTACCCGCCGTCCACAGGCGGGTGGCAACCGGACTTACCCGTAATTGGTGCTCCTTCCACTCAAATCCGGAACTCG
>JBEKOT010000106.1:0-15125 GCA_049521495.1 Syntrophorhabdales bacterium
TTCACAAAGCTTACCATAGTCTACGAGAGAAGGCCATATAATTGTATGCAATAACGGACATTTCTATTAGTTCTTGTCCTCAGCTTGTGATGAAATCAGGCTTTGGGCAACAGGCCGTTTATGCCTGACTTTGTCGTCCACCGCAAGAAGGACACCTCGGATACCCTGGCGCCGGGCCGCGAATTGTACCACCGGGTATCTTGCTTCTTGACTTACTTTCGGAGAGGCAAGTATATTGTGCCCTGCCGCTTTCGGGCGGACAACCAGGAATAGCGCCATGAGAACAACCCAAGCTAAGCATATTCCGGCAAAGTTGGAGCCCCGGTCCCGCACGCGCTTCATGCCTTCTTTATTGGATGGAGTCGATCGGCTGACGGGGGGGCCAACAGACAATGCCGATATCGGCACTCCGGCGAGGACCTCCAGAAAGTACCTCTGGGTCGAGGGACTCCTCTCTAACGCGTCCGAGTCGTTCGTGACGAACTTTCTGGCGCCCTTCGCCCTCGCCCTTGGTGCGACGAACGGCCAGATCGGCTCTCTTGCGTCCGCTTCGAACATGGCCGCCGCCTTCGGCCTCATGCCGGGCGCGAGACTCGAAGAGCGTTTAGGCTGCCGAAAGCGCATCTTCTTGATCTCGACCGGGATTTTCGGCAGGCTCTTCCTGCTCGCCCTCGTATTCCTGCCGTTCCTCCTGCACGGTTCGATGATATTTTACGGCCTCCTTGCGATCGTCACCGCCAGGGGTTTTTTGAACCAGTTCGGCTACCCCGCCTGGTCAACCCTTGTTACGGATATCGTCCCGGAGAACATCAGGGGCAGGTACTTCGGCTCCCGCAACATGGCCGTAGGCTTCGCCGCCCTTGTCTGCACGCCGCTGGCGGGCTGTCTTATAAAAGGGGCCGGCCCGGCCGGATATAAGCTCAGCTTCATGATAGCGGTTGCCACGGGCTTCGCCGCGACGGTCGTCTTCGGCCTCATAAAAGAACCGAAGAAGGCCCACCTGCGCCGGGAGACGAAAAAGCCCGCTCTGGGTCTCGTCTCCATTTTCACGGAGCACCCCCAATTTGCCGCTTTTACGGCCCTCGGCTTCATCCTCCACATGTCGCTCCAGGTCTCCGGCCCCTTCACCGCTGTCTACCAGATCCAGAGGTTCGGGGCCAACACGGCACACATAGGCATCCTTAGCTCCATCGGCGCCATGACAGGCATGATAGGCCAGAGGGTATGGGGCGCACAAAACGACCGGAAGGGAGCCGTCTGGGTCGTGCGGCTCACGCACTTTCTCATACCCGCGACTTCCTTGGCTTGGGCAGTCGTGCCCAGTTGGTACTATCTGCCCGCCGTCGAGGCCGTAAGCGGCTTCACATGGGCCGGCTACTGGCTCTCGAACTTCAACCTGCTCCTGTATATGGCCCCTGAAGAGAACCGCTCGCGCTTCGTGGCCGTCTACCAGTCGGCCGTCGCGGTCGCATCTTTCATAGGACCGGTCATGGGTGGTATACTTGTCAGTGTGATAACGTTGAGGGGCCTATTCTGGATCTCCGCGATAGGCCGCCTCCTTGTCTCAATCCTATTCGCTCTCCTGATCAAGAGCGACAGGGCGTAGGCGCCATGAGGCAGACAAAAGCGGAACGGATGCATTTGAGATGCGCGCAGGCGCTCACAGCAAGCGTGCTCCTCCTCTTCTCGACCGCTCTTTCATTCGGAGGGCCGCCGAGACAGCGGATCACTTTCCTGCCTTCGGGCGTCTCCGTTCTCGCGGAGAGGGCCGCAACACCCGAAGAGAGGGCCAGAGGTCTCATGCTCCGGAAATCCCTCGGCGACTCCGAGGCCATGATATTCTGCTTCGAAGAGTCCTCCTACCTCACCTTCTGGATGTACCACACTCTCATACCCCTGACCGTCATCTTTCTGGACGAAGGCCTGAAGATCGTCGATATGCAGCATATGGCGCCGTGCCTTGCAAAGGAAGCCGACGCCTGCCCGGTCTATGCCTCTCGCGCCCGAGCGCGCTACGCCATAGAGGTGAACGAGCGCTTTGTCGGGAAGCACCGCATAAGGATGGGCGACCGCGTCGCCCTGGGCGAGGTCAGGTAGAAAAGGGCTTATTCGTGTTATAATGGAGTTGTAGCATATGCTTCGGACCCTCAGGGGCGCAAAAAGGGCGGCTGACCGGGCCGTGAGGACCGGCGTGCCGGGTGCCGGACCGTCGTGCAGGATGGAGCGCGGCTTTACGCTGATCGAGATCCTTCTCGCTGTCGCTCTCTCGGCGCTTCTCCTCACGGTAGTCTACTGGACGTATTTTTCCATAAACCGGTCGATCGTCGCCGCCACGGAGGACCAGGAGGCTTTCGAGACGGGCAGGACCCTGTCCGAGCTGCTCAAAAGGGACATACGGGCCATCAACGGCGTGAAGTACCCTCTCCTGGCTAAAAACGTGGAGATCCAGGGCGACCGGTTCGGCCAGCTGGAATTTGTAACGAACGCCCTGTCCCCGACGGAGCCCCAGAGGTTCAGGAGGGTCCAATACGTGCTGGTCATGACCGACAGTGAGGGAAAGGTAATGGTGAGGAAGGAATCGACGGACTTGGACGACCTCATCGACAAGCCCCCGGTTGACAATCCCCCGAAGGTCTTCGAGATATCGCGGATTATCACAGGGTTTTTCGTCGAGTTTTACGACGGCGCCCAATGGGTGCAGACATGGGATTCGGGAGCCAGTGCGACGCTGCCGAAGCAGATAAGAGCGACGATAGATGTGGTTGACACCAAGGGAGACAAGAAACGATTCGTGGCGGAGGAGGCTATCCAGAGTGGGAACCAATGACCGCGGTTTTATCCTCATTACCGTCCTCCTGGTGATAGCCGTCCTCTTCCCCCTCATCCTGGCATTTAATTCCAAGGTGCAGCTCAACCTGATTCAGGCGGAGAATTTCAGGAACTCCGTCCAGGCGCTCAGGAGCGCCCGGTCGGGGGTGGAAGGGGCAATCGGCGTGCTCAAGGCGGACGACGCGAGCTACGATTCGAAAAGAGACAGGTGGGCCATGAACTTCCCGAACCTGGCCGTGGGTGAAGGCACCCTGGCCGTGACCATCGTTGACGAAGACAGCAAGATCCCTATCAACAACCTCGTGGGCGTCGTCAAGGATACGGCAGGGAACCAGAGTCCCGGCTCGACCGCAGGCCAGACACCGGCCGGCTCGGCGGCGCAAACGACGGCCCAGGCAGCAGGGCAAACGCAAGCGGGCAAAGTCGTCAACGATCAGGTGGACAACGACCTCGATACTAGGCTCCGGGCGCTCATCACGCGCCTGGGGGGCAGGCCGGAAATCGTAGATGCCCTGATCGACTGGCTCGACTCTAATAACGACGTCACGGGAAGCGAAGGTGCCGAGGAAGATTATTACAAGCAGAAGGGTTACCACTGTAAGAACGGCCCCCTCGATTCCCTGGATGAGCTCCTTCTCGTCAAGGGGTTCGACAAGGACCTGCTGTACACCAGGAACCTGAAGGATTATCTGACGATCGCCCCCACGGACGGCAAAATCAATGTGAATCTCGCTTCTCTTCAGGTCCTCCAGACAGTGCTCGGAACAAAGACTACCGCCCTACCCCAGCCGTTCACGGACGGGGATTTGCAGGACCTGGTCCACTACCGGGACGAGCACGACCTTAAAAACGTGAATGACATGAACCAAGCGATCAAGATAAGCCAGGACCAGTCCATAAAGGCCCAGCCTCTGGTCAAGGTGAATTCAGCTTACTTTACGGTCCACAGCAGGTATACTATGGGTAGGGTCGTAAAGAACGTGGACGCCCTTTTGAAAAGAGACTCATCGACAGTGACGATAGTCTCATGGAGGGAGTATTGAAAAAAAGGGGCACGGGCTTGGTCCCCCGAAACGGGGGCTGGTATGGCGTAACCCTCACGGTCCGGGACAGGGAGATAACCGACCTCGAGGTCATTCAGAAGGCCGGCCTTCCGGAGCTGCGCGAGGCCTTCCCCGAAGGACGCTACGGGGTGGCTGTCGACAACGGCTCCGCATACCTCTTCAATCTGACTTTCCCCTTCTCGGACAAGCGCAGGATAAAGCTCGTCATCGGGGGCGAGCTCGAGGAGAGACTGCCTATCCCCGTGGAGGACCTGGCAATCGACTTTGTCGAGACGACGAAAGGGAACATCCTTGCGGCAGGTATCCCGAAGTCGCTGGCCGAGGCCATTGCCGAGGATAAACGGGTCCGGATCACGACCGTGCAGGCCGTCGCGGTCCTCCATGCCCTGAGGTGGCTCAACCTTATTTACCGGGAAGACTTCGTATTCATCCACAGGAACGGCAGCGCCATAGTCATCATGGGCTTCAAGGCCGACCGCCTGCACTATCTCAGGCAGTTCTTTCACGCGGCCGGGTCCGATTCCCTGGAAGAAGCCATGGCCGAGATCGCCGGCGACAGGACATTCGACCATGCCGCCTACGTGATGGTGAGCGACGGCGAGGACGGGCAGGCTACGAAGGAGTACCTCGAGGGAAGATTCAACATACACATCGATACGCCGTCGCTCCGGAAAATACTCAAGGACGACTCCGCTTTTGACTGGCTATGGCCGGCCATCGGCGCCGCGCTCCTTTCCTGCGCCCCCCGGGGTAAGCTCAACCTAACAGGGACAGGACGCGCCGATCTTCTTCTCTACACGAAGACGGCCCTTTACGCGTCAATCTGCCTAGCTTGCGTCGGTCTCCTTGCCACGGGTCTCCTTTTCCTCGACTATCTTTTCAAGGAGAGCGCCTATAAATACCTGGTTTCAGAGCAGGGCCGGATCTACCGGCTCTCCTTCCCGAAGTCGCCCCCCGTGAAAGAGCCGGCCAAGATGTTCCGTGAGAAGATCAAGCTCCTGGAGAGAGAACCGGGCTCCGTACAGGCTGCGGCGAACCCCCTGGCAGTCCTCAACGAGATCAGCAGCAGGATAGGACCCGAAGTGGACGTGAAGGTGAATGAATTCGCATCCGACGAAAAGGAGTTCACCATCTCCGGGACTACTACCTCCTTTGCCTCGGTCGAGAAGATCAAGACCTCCCTATCACAGATGAAGGGGGTATCGCAGATTGAGATGCAGAATCTCGATCTCGCGCCCGGCAGGCAGGTGAAATTCAAAATCAGAGGAAGGCTATGAAAATCCCGGAGAGGTTGCGGGTAATCCCGCAAAATGTATACGTTCTTATTTTTTCGGGGATTTTCGTTATTTCCTGTCTTTTCGTATACTTTCTGAGCGAGGACATCTATCTTTTGGAAAGGAAGATTCAGTCCAGGCAGAAGGATTACGCTGAAGTGCTGCGCCTCAGAGACGTCTATGAATCGAGGAGGCGGGCCGTTGAAAGGACCGGCCCCGGTCAAGTAGAGAAACGTCCTGTCACCCTTTCGGCAGTCGAGGAAATGGTAACGAAGAACTTCGTAGGAGGCTCCCTCGCCGCGCTCAACCCGGTAACCAACAAGGTGGAAAAGGGGGCCGAACAAGCGGCAGTGGAGATAAAAGTGACCAATGCGCCGCTCGGAGAGATAGTTTCCTTCATAAAGACGGCGGACAGCCTTGGCTTTTACGTGGGCAAGCTCCGGCTCTCTCTGCCTGCAAACAACCCCGGCGCCCTCGATATGCAGGCCACCGTCATGGAGAGGCGCTCCAATGGGTAACCGAAAGACCGTCCTTTTCTACCTGGCCGCCGTCGGGTGGGGCCTCTTTGTGATGGTCCTTACCGTCTACCTCTTTTTCCCCTACCAGAAGGCGCTCAAGATCGCCCTGCAGAACACGGTGGGCGGGGGAAGGACTGCGGTCTCGATGGAGGGGGTTGCTGCCAGACCTCTGGGCATCAAGGCATCGAGGCTCCTCTTGAAGCCCGACGGGTCGACGGGGCAGGTCCCCTTCGAATTGTCTAACGTCCGGATATTCTTGAACCCCCTTTCGTTGCTAAAAGGTAAGTTTACGATCGCTTCTTCGGCCGCGATCTACGGCGGCACGCTGAGCTGCACGGTGGAGGGGGCGTCCGTAACCGGTCCATCGAACCCGGATATATCCCTCACCCTCGACCACGTGAATATGGGGAAGTGTCCCGAGGGCGTCCTTCCCTGGTTCAAAGGGATAAGCGGTGTTCTTAACGGCGTCGTGAGGAAACAGGCGACCGCGGGGAGACCGGACAGACAGACCGGCTTTTTCCGGTTTTCCCTTTCCGGCGGGGAAGTGAAGGACCTGCAGGTGAAAAACATGCCTCGTCTTGTCATCCCTTACAGAGAAATTGTGGTTGAGGGAAAGATAGACGGGCCGAGGCTCAACATCGGAAGGCTGGCGCTCAAGAGCGATCTCGTCTCGCTATCCGGAACGGGTTTTATGGAATCGGGTGACGACAGGACCGACAGGACCATCAATATACGGCTCTCCTATGAGGCGTTGTCTCAGGCCTTCCCCCTAAAAGGGAAAGGCGTCATCGCGATAACCGGGAGCCAGGCGGCGCCGGCCGTCGAGGTCCTGCCCCAGTCGGCTGGAAAGCCGGCGCAGGGCCCGGGCCGCGGCCAGTTGCCTGCATCAGGGCCGCAAGGGGGGCGTGGTTGAGCAGCCGAAAAGTGGGTAGCAACGCGAGGATAGAGGTGCCGCGGTCACCGTAAGCAAGCGCAAAAAGCGGCCCGGCTGACTTAGATTGACAATAAATGAATGATCATGGTACTCTAGCGGTCAAGAAACTTGCTTCATGCTTTGCACCAAAGCACGGTCGGTACGTAAGGCTTTCAGCGAATTTTTCATCTGATGATTGAGAAATCTGGACCTTGAAAGCAATGCGATACGACCTAAAAAAGATCGTCATCTTAGGCGCTTCAACCTTCTTGGGGGTGATTGCCGCTATAGTGGTTCTCATGATGATAAACGCCTCTTTTCTTAGAATGCCCGACGGCGTGCCGCAAGCGGCTGCAGCCGTGCCGCCGAGGGCCGCCGGAGAGACGGCGGCCCCTTCCGGCCCTGATTACGGGGCTATCACACAGAGAAATCTCTTCCGGGCCAAATTGCAGGTTGAGATTCCCAAGCCAAAGACAGAGGCCGAGATAGAGGAAGAGAGGCTCACGGCCATCGTCAGGACGATGGCCCTGAAAGGGGTGGTGCTGGGTGTCACGAAAAGGGATAACTATGCGATCATCGATAGAGGCGGGCAGAAGGGCGTGTGGGTCTACGAGGCCGGCGAGTTCATAGAGGATGGACTCGCCCTTAGAGAAATAAGGAAAGACTCGGTCAAGCTCGAGAAGGGAGACTTCGGGGCAGTGCTCAGGCTCTTTTCATCCGCCTTCGAGCGGACCGGGGGTCCGGGCAAGACACGGCTCGCCATGCAGCAGCCCGCTGTGAAGGCGGCCGCGGCCAGCGCAGCTCCGGGGATGGACGATATAAAAAGGGAGGGGGCGGTCACCCGCGTGTCCAAGGCCCTTGCGGACCAGCTTAAAGCGGACAATAAAGCGCTCATGTCTTCCATAGCGGTAAAGGCCGGCGCAGACGGGGTGAAGGTGGTCTCCGTCGACCAGGGGAGCATCGCCCAGAGGATGGGAATAGCGCCTGACGATACGCTCCAGGAGGTGAACGGCCTAAAGCTCTCTTCGTCTGAAGACATGAACAAAGTCTATGAGGCCCTGAAGAATGCAACGACCTTTGAGGTCAAGGTCCTGCGAAGAGGACACTCAGAGACGCTCCGTTACGAGATAAGATAGGATACGTGGGAGGTCGTTGTTGCACAAAAGCCCGGTACTACTGCTTATGTTTCCCCTTGTAGCCGTACTTGCCCTGCCGTCCGGCGCCCCGGCCCAGGACCCGCCTTCCTTACCAGAAGGCGTGGTAGTGCAGACCCAGGCTGCCCCGCCACCCCTTCCACAGGCGCAAGGGGACAATCAGGCGCAGCCGGCGCCTTCACAGGCCCAGCCCGGCCCGCCCCAGGCGGCCCCTCTCCCACCCCCGCAGGCGCCCCCGCCTCCGGAGGAGCGTCCCTTACCAAGAGAAGCACCTCGCCCTGCACCGGAGTCAGTCCGCAGACCCCCCCTTCCCCCTCCCTCTGCCGGCGGTCTCGTGCAGATGCAGTTCGACAATATAGAGCTGCGGGACCTGATCAGGTTCGTGAGCAGCATCATGGGGAAGAATTTCATTTACGACGAGGCCGTGGTCAAGGGCAGGGTAACCGTGCTCTCGCCGAGGAGTCTCACGAAAGATGAGGTCTTCAGGGTCTTCGAAAGCGTCCTGAGCTACTTCGGCTTCACCATAATGGCAACGCCCGAGGCTTACAAGATAGTGAGAGCGGCGGACGCAAAGGGCATGGCGGTCGAAACGCTCGATCGGGCAAAGTTCATGCAGCTTTCTCCGGAAGAGAGGATCACGACCCTTGTCTATCCCCTCGCGTTCCTTGATTCCAATACCATGGTGGGGATCCTGAGGCCCCTTATGTCGAGAGACGCCTATCTCGTCAGCGTTCCTTCCGCAAACTCCCTGATCATGATCGATACGGCCTCGAACCTCCAAAGACTCCAGGTCCTGATAAGCCAGGTCGACATCCCCGTCTCCAGGCAGCTCTCGGGGATCGAGGTCTACAACGTGCAGAACACGAATGCGGCAGATCTCGCGAAGGCGCTCCAGGCCTTACTTGCGGAAGGGAAAAAGGCGGCCACGCCCAGGGAGAAGATCTTCGTGACAGCTTACGTCCCCTCGAACTCGCTCCTCATCAGCGCACCTCCCGAAGACATGAAGGAGATCAGGCGCATCGTGGAGGAGATTGACACGTACAAGCCCCAGGTGCTCGTCGAGGCGGCTATCGTCGAACTCTCCCTCACCAAGACTCAGACCCTGGGCGTCGAGTGGATCGTGGGCGGCGCGAAGGACGGCACAAAGATAGTGGGCGGCAACATCATAAGCACCAACCCCAGTACCGGGGGCGCTCTTGTCCCTCTGGCCGCCGGGCTCGCGGCGGACCAGCCCGCGACTGCGCTGGGTGCGCTCAAGTCGGGCCTCAACATAGGTGTGGTGGGGAGCACGATACAGTTCGGAGGCGTCTCGTTCCCAAGCGTCCAATCCTTCGTGCAGGCCCTTGCCGCAGACTCGAAGAACAAGATACTCTCTACTCCCCAGCTTCTCACCCTCAACAACGAAGAAGCAGAGGTGCTCGTAGGCTCGAACATTCCTTATACGACTAGCACAAGGCTCGACTCGGCAGGCAACCCCATCACCAATTTTGACTACCGCGACGTGGGCGTGAAGCTCAAAGTAAAGCCTTTCATCAACAAGGACGGCCTCGTCTACCTGAACATCTTCACCGAGGTCACGCAGGTAGTCAGCACGCTGGCGACGGTCGGCACCGGCCAGCAGCCGGCGCCTACGACGATCAAGAGATCCACCAAAACGACCGTGGGTGTAAAGGACGCCCAGACGATCGTGATCTCCGGCATCATACAGGATACTCTTGCAGATACCGAGCAGGGGATACCGCTCCTCAGATCGATCCCCATCCTCGGAAGGCTCTTCACTTACAGCACCAAGAGCGACGCCAGGACGAACCTTCTCGTCTTTCTCACGCCCAGGATCGTCTATGAGCCGTCGACGCTCGCGAAGATCAGCGAAGAGAAGAAGGCGCAGCAGGAGAGGCTGATCGGACCGCACGACCTGAAAGAAATGAAGTAAGGAATGAAGCATGGAATCATTGGCATCCCACGAAGAAGAACTGGCGCCTGTGCCGAACCGCATAGCGAGAATACACCACTCGTTCTTTCAAAAAAACGGGGTCGTGCCCCTGGGCATGAAGGAGGACCCCCCTACCCTGATCGTAGCCGTCTGCGAGGACGAGTCAGCCTACCGGTCGGACATACTGGGCATCTTTTCTAATATGCCCATCGAGAAAAGGCGCGTGCCGAAAGAGCAATTCAACGAATTCCTTAACACCTTCAGGGAAGAACAAGGAAGGGAGGTGGTCATCGGCGTCGTCGAGGACCTGGGCGAGAGCGCCCTCACAGAGATTGCCCAGGAGATTCCGAGCGGCCACGATCTCCTGGACGACGCCGCAAACGAGCCGCCCATAATCAAGCTGGTAAACCTCCTCTTCTCCATCGCCGCAAAAGACAGGGCAAGCGATATCCATATCCAGCCTCTGGAGAAAGACCTCCGGGTCCGCTACAGGATCGACGGCCTCCTCTACGATACCTACACCCCGCCCAAGCGGGCCCAGAATGCCATCGTCTCGAGGATCAAGGTCATGGCCGGGCTCGACGTGGCGGAAAAGAGGCTCCCCCAGGACGGGAGAATCAAGGTGCGGGTAAACGAGAAGGACATAGACGTTAGGGTCTCGATCATACCTTCCGCTTACGGCGAGCAGGTAGTCATGAGGCTCCTCGACCGTGGCGCGGCGCTGATAACCCTGGACTCCGTCGGCATGACCGCCGACCTGGAGAAAAAGATCGTCTCCCTCATCACGAGACCCCAGGGCGTCTTTCTCGTTACCGGACCCACAGGCAGCGGCAAGACAACCACTCTCTACGCCGTGCTCCAGCATATAAACACTCCGGAAAAGAATATATTGACCGTGGAAGACCCTGTGGAGTATATTCTCCAGGGCATCGGCCAAATACAGGTCAACCCGAAGATACAGCTGGATTTCGCGAGGGCCCTGCGGTCGTTTTTGCGGCAGGACCCCGACGTTATTATGGTAGGCGAGATAAGAGACGAGGAGACGGCGAGGATCGCCATACAGGCGGCCCTCACCGGCCACCTCGTCTTCTCGACCCTGCACACGAACGATTCCCCGAGCGCCCTTACGAGACTTGTCGACATGGGCATAGAGCCCTACCTGCTCACTTCTTCCATTACTGCCATCCTCGCCCAGCGTCTCGTCCGCAGGGTATGCCCCCATTGCAAGGAGGTCTACGAACCGACCGAGTTTGAAAGGGAGATCCTCGAGGAATACGGAGACGCAGACCGCGTCGTCTACAAGGGGAAAGGCTGTCCCGAATGCCTGGGCACGGGCTATCTCGGCAGGATAGGCGTGTTCGAGCTGCTCACCCTCAACAGCAAGATAAGACAGATGGTCCAGGAAAAGGCGTCTTCGGAGGAAATCAAAGCAGAGGCGACGAAGAACGGAATGACAACCTTGAGGCAGGACGGCATTAGTAGGGCCCTTTCCGGCGACACCACGATCTCAGAGATAGTCAGGGTGACCATAGAGTGAGAAAGGCTGCCGCCTGTGCGCGCCAGGGTGCAGGCGGTGAGGTCTGAAGGGAGAGCATGAATTTCAGGTATTGCGCAGTCGACAAGAAGGGGAAGATGGAGCAAGGCCGCATCGAGGCCGACGCCGAGTCAACGGCGAAAAACGAGATAAGGAACAGGGGACTTTACCTTGTCTCCCTAAAGGAAGCGGCGGCTCAGGGAAAAAAGAAGCGGTTCCTCTTTGCCTTCGGCATAAAACATAAGCTGCCCGTACAGTTGGCGCGGCAGCTCGCCTCCCTCCTCCGGGGCGGCGTCCCCCTTTTCCAGGCCCTCACCATTATAGCAAACCAGTTGGAGGGCGATAGGGAAAAGGAGATAGTAGGCTACCTGCGAGACGAGGTAAAGGGCGGCTCTTCCCTTTCGGACTCGCTAAAGGCATACCCGGAGATCTTCGATACCCTCTTCATCTATTCGGTGGCTGCCGGTGAAAAGACAGGCGCCCTCGACTCGATCCTCAGGTACCAGGCAGACCTGCTCGAAAGCCGCGCGAACGTCATGGCAAAGATCAAGGCCGCCCTCGTCTACCCCGCCGTGATGACCGTCGTTGGGACGCTCGTTCTCCTCTTCCTCATCGGGTACGTGGTGCCCATGGTCACGAAGATATTCGACAGGATGAACCAGCAATTGCCGCTTCCCACGCAGATCCTGATGGCCATAACGAATTGTGTCAACAGCTACCTCTTTGTCTTCGCCGTCTTTTTCGGAGTTCTCGTCTTTGCCTTCAACAGGTGGATCAAAAAGAACCCGAAGGGCAGACAGTTCTGGGACAACCTGGTCCTGCGGTTCCCCATGTTCGGGAACCTCTATCAGATGGTCTTGATCAGCAGGTTTGCCAAGATCCTCGGCACCCTGCTGAAAAGCGGCGTCCATATGCTCCAGTCCCTGGTCGTGGTCAGCTCGACGATGAAGAATACCGTCGTATCCGATGCGGTCATGAACATGTCCAGGATGGTTGAGCGCGGGGCGGACCTCTCCATTGCGTTGCGGGAGACCCCGATCTTTCCTGCCTATGTGGCCGACATGGTCTCGGTGGGAGAATCGAGCGGGAACCTTGAAGAGATGCTTTCTTCCGTCTCCGACTATTACGAAAACAATGCGAACCAAAAAATAGCGGCCCTCACCTCGTTGGTAGAGCCGCTTATTATAGTCATTCTGGGATTGGCCATAGCTTTCATCCTTGTCTCGATAATGCTGCCCTTATTCGAGATGAACAAGGTACTGGCCAGATGACGCTAAAAGGAGGAACCATGTTGCGCACGAAAAAAAAGACGAGCCGGGGAGGATTCACCCTCATCGAGCTGATGATCGTTATAGTGATCATGGGCATTCTTGCCACGCTGCTCATCCCGAGGATCATGGAAAGGCCCGAGGAGGCACGGAGGACCAAGGCCAAGATGGACATCAAGGCCATAGAAAGCGCCCTCAAGCTCTATAAGATCGACAGCGGGGCCTATCCGACGACGGAACAGGGGCTCATAGCGCTTATCAAGAAGCCGGAGACTGTGCCCATCCCGAAAAAGTGGAGAGAGGGGGGCTACCTCGATGGTACGGCCGTGCCTCAGGACCCCTGGAGCAACTCCTACTACTATACGTCGCCCGCTACCGACAAGAGGTGGGACTACGAAATCACAAGCTACGGCCACGATGGAGAGCCGGGCGGAACAGGCAAAGATGCCGACATCTCCAGCACCGACCTTACGAAGGATTAGAGGGTTCACCCTCCTTGAGCTGATCATCGTAGTCGCACTCATCGGCATATTCATCACCTTCGCTTCCGTGAACTGGAATATCGGCGCAAAAAAGGGAAAGGAAGCGCTTCTGGAGCAGTTCTCCATCGACGTGTCAGTGATCAGGGAGGAGGCGATATCCAAGTACGAGAACAGGCTTATCGAGTTCGACGTGACGAACAGCGAAGTGCGCGTCGGGAGGACCGATTTGGAGAATGGGTTTGTAGAGACGGACCGCCTCCGCCTGCCGGAGGACTTTCGGATCAAGGACGTGGTGATCAACGGGCAGGCCTTTCCGGAGGGGAAGTGCTACATGACCTTCTACCCGAGCGGTATGGTCGATAGGGCCGTGCTCCATGTCCAGGGAGGCTCCGCGTTCTATTCATTGCTCGTAAATCCATTGACTGCAAAAGTCACAGGGGAAGATGGCTATATCGGGGAAATTTCGATCAAGTGAGGGAACTACCCTTATTGAGGTGATGATCGCGCTCGCCGTCGCCTCCATCGCGCTTGTCTCCTTTATATCACTCGTTGTCATCTCCATTGATATGGAGGACCACGCGAGAAAGATCACGGAGGCAACGCTCGCGGCGGACGAGAAGCTGAAAGAGGTGGAGAGGCTCGGCTACCCCGAAATCGGGCAGACCGAGGGTCTCATCGACCCGGCGGACCTCAACGGCTTTACTTACAGAATGGTAGTTACCGAGACGCCCATCGAGCAGGTCAGACAGATCGACATTGACGTCTTCTGGGAGCAGAAGAAGAGGTCCGTGACGTTGACCGCGTATATGGCAAAGCCGACATCATAGCTTACCTGCTGCGGCCGGGGCCGGCGTAGCCCGGCCGGAGGGGCTCTATAGAGGTTCGTAGCGGTACTTGGCCGCTATGAACTCCATGCTCTCGTCTATAGCCTTTGCCGCTATGTCCAGGTCCTCCTCGGTGTGTCTGTAACAGATATACCCGTGATGGTGGGGCGTCAGGAAGACCCCCTTGCGGATGAGCTGGGTGTAGAAGTCGGTCCGCCTGCCCCTCTGGGTATCCCCCTTGTCCTTCTTGAAGGTTATGAAAAACATCGGCGCAACGCCGCTCAACTCGGCCCCGGCGTTGTGCCTGTCGATAGACCCCTGGATGCTCTTCATGAAACGGCGCCCTTTCGCCCATATCTTATCGAGGACGTTATCGCGCTCCAGGATCTCGATGGTCTTCAGGGCCGCGATGTAACCGTCGCTGTTGGGAAAGAAGGTGGAGGATATGAAGAGCTTCTGGCTGGCAGCCATCATCACTTCGGCCTTTCCGGTAACGACGCTGATCGCGTACCCGTT
Source organism: Syntrophorhabdales bacterium (assembly GCA_049521495.1). GTDB lineage: Bacteria > Desulfobacterota > Syntrophorhabdia > Syntrophorhabdales > WCHB1-27 > CAWEPK01. The sequence continues at coordinate 14,310 of JBEKOT010000106.1, forward strand.
GGCCATGCCTTTTCCTAAAACCGTCAGGTCGGGCGTGACCCCGTAGAGCGCTTGCGCCCCTCCCATGGCAAGCCTGAAGCAGGTCCGGACCTCGTCGAAGACCAGGACCACTCCGTACCTGTCGGCAAGGACCCTGACCCCTTCAAGGAAACCGGGCGCCGGCTCCTGCATTCTTTGATGGAGGTGGTGGCCGAAGGGGGTCATGATTATAGCTGCCGTTTCCCCGCCATAGCGAGCCAGCAATTCTTCGAGCTCGCCCAGGTTATTGTAATGGAACTCGTGCACGTCCTCGTAAAGCTTCGAAGGAATGCCGCCCTTCATCTCCACCGACCAGTCGTGCCAGCCGTGGTAGCCGCAGCGCATGACTTTGAGCCGGCCCGTGTAGGCCCTCGCGATCCTGATGCTCGCCGTGGTGGCGTCCGAGCCGGTCTTAAGAAAAATGCTCATCTCCGAGCAGGGGACAAGCTCCGTAAGCTTTTTCGCGAGATCGTTCTGGTACTTCTGCGTAAGGGTGAAGCAGAAGCCTTTCCCCTTGATCTGCCCGATGACGGCATCATCGACCTCTTCCTCTCTGTAGCCAAGAATAATCGGCCCGTAGCCGCAGAGAAAATCGATATACTCATTACCGTCGACGTCGGTGAGTCTCGCGCCTCTGCCCGATTCGAGAAAGATAGGATACTCCCCCTCGATAAAATCAGCCGGCTTCCTGGCGCCTAGTACGCCGCCGGGGACGACCTTTTTCCCCTCGTCGAAAAGCTCAAGACTCCTCGTTATATTCAGTTTCTCGGCCTCTTTCATGGAGGACACCCCCTTTTC
>JBEKOT010000107.1:0-15132 GCA_049521495.1 Syntrophorhabdales bacterium
GGATCGCTGACCGGAATAATCAGGGCTGTCAAGGACCGATGAGGCGGTTTGGCTGAATGGAACACTATTTTGCCGGTGTCGATATAGGGTCGACCATGACCAAAGTGGCGATCCTTAAAGGGGCGGTCATGGTTTCGTCCATAATCGGCCCCACTGGGCCGGAGCACCGCAGGCTGGCCAACATGGTGATGGAAGAAGCGCTGCGGAAGGCCGGCCTGGCCTTTGCCGACGTTGCTTTTGTCGTGGCGACGGGTTACGGCAGGATAAACGTTCCCTTTGCGGACAGGCAGGTAACGGAGATCACGTGCCATGCAAAGGGTATCCACAGCATTCTGCCTGCCGCAAGGACGGTAATAGACGTGGGAGGGCAGGACACCAAAGGTATCAAGATAAGGGACGGCAAGGTGGCCGGGTTCGTTATGAACGATAAGTGCGCCGCGGGCACGGGACGGTTTCTGGACGTCATGGCCGACGCGCTGGGCGTCCCCCTTGAAAGGCTCGGTGAGCTTTCCCTCTCCGCTGAAAAGCCGGCCGAGATCAGCAACACGTGCACGGTCTTTGCCGAACAGGAGGTAACCAGCCGGCTCGCGGCCGGCGAGACTGTCCCCAATCTGATTGCGGGGATACACGAGGCTATAGCGACGCGCATATACGCGCTAGTGGCCAAGCTCAGGATAGAACCGGAGGTGGCAGTAACCGGGGGGGGCGCAAAGAATGCAGGTCTCGTCAGGGCCCTGGAGGCTCGGTTCGGGTTGCCCCTTTTGGTCCCGCCCGAGCCCTTGCTCACAGGCGCACTAGGCGCGGCGCTCGTCGGGAAAGAGACATACGAGAAGGCTGTCCTAAGGGGAGAGATACCCAAGAGGAGCGTATCTGGCCTCGAAGCGGCTACATTCTTCTCTTGATCCACAAGGCAGGAAGGCGAGCAATATGCATTACTCCCTCGGCATCGACATAGGCTCCGGTTTTTCTAAGGCGGTGGTCTGCGCCGACAGGGTCGTCCTGTCGAGTGCGGTCATACCGTCGGGAGGGAGCTACAAACAGGCGGCCGCGGCTGTCGCAGAAGCGGCCCTTGGAAAGGCCGGCCTCTCTGCTGCCGCTGTCTCATTTACCACGGCCACCGGTTACGGCGCAGGCGCGGTCGATTTTGCCGACCAGTCGGTCACGGACATTTCCTGTCACGCCTCGGGCGTCCATCACCTCTTTCCCTCGGCGAAGACCGTCGTCGATATAGGCGCGCAGTTCAGCAAGGCGATCAGTGTCGACGGTTCGGGAAGAATCACGAATTTCATCCTGAATGAGAAATGTGCCGGCGGAAGCGGCAGGTTCCTCCAGGTGATCGCCCGTATCCTCCATATCGAGGTGGAAGAGATCGGAGAACTATCAATGGCATCAAAAAACCCGGTCGAATTCACCACCGGGTGCGCGGTGTTCGCCGAGTCGGAGGCTGTGTCGCGTATAGCCGAGGGGGCTCTGCCGGCGGATATTCTCGCGGGCGTTCACAAGGCCATGGCGTCGAAGATCGTCAACCTCGTCACCCGCGTCGGCCTTACCCGCGACATCGTCATTACCGGGGGCGGCGCCAGGGACATAGGGCTCGTGAAGACCATAGAGGCCGAGCTGGGTACCGACGTGCTGGTCCCTGAGCAACCGCAGATCACCGCGGCGCTGGGGGCCGCCCTCATGGACGCCAACGGGGCAGGCCCCAATAGACGTTAGGTCTTTTGCATGAAGGTCGATTATTTATTGTACGGGGTCTTCGCGGCCTGATCCGGGGATAGTGGCTGACACGCTTTCACAAACCGACCTGGACTTAGTGCCGGGTTCTGCAACGAAGGAACTCTTACGACTCTCTCTGCAGTATATGGTCCGCCAGATCGACGAGCGCATTTTTGTAATGCGAGGCTGGGAAGACGTCCAGCAGGGCCTTTGCGGCGTCGATGTGATCCCTCGAGACCCGGGCAGTGTACCGGAGGCCGCCGTACTTCTTGATGATCCCCTTCACTTTGCGGAAGTCCTTTCGGGTGATCCGCGGCTTTGAAAGGCCCGCTTCTATCGCTTGCCTTTCTTCGCCGGCGGCCGCCGAAAGGGCATGGATCAGGGGCAGGGTTACCTTGCCTTCTTTCAGGTCTCTCCCCGCGTCCTTTCCCAGCGTCGTGTCGCTCGACGTATAATCGAGGAGATCATCCGTGAGCTGGAATGCCATGCCCACGTGGTATCCGTAGTCTCTCAGGGCGAAGCGCTTTTCATCGGTCACACCGCCTAGGATGGCCCCTATCTCACAGGCAGCGGAGAGCAGGGTCGCGGTCTTGCACGCGATCACCTCGTAGTATTCCTCCTCGGTAGTCCTCGCGTCGGATGTCTTGAGCAACTCCATGACCTCGCCCTCTGCGAGATCGGTCGTAGCCTTCGACATGACCCGGAGGATCTCTTCATTATGATGGGACACCATGAGGTCGAAAGACTTTGTGAAAAGGAAGTCTCCTACGAGAACGCTGGGCTCGTTCCCCCAAACGATATTGGCCGTGGCCGCGCCCCTTCTCGTCTCAGCGTTGTCGACGACGTCGTCATGGAGGAGGGTTGCCGTGTGGATGAATTCGACTATCGCCGCATAGGGGAGGTGCTCGTCATTCCTGCATCCGCAAAGCCGGGCCGAGAGGATCACCAGTATGGGCCTTATCCTCTTACCGCCTGATTTGACGAGATGGTGGACGACCTCCTGGATAAAGGGGATCCTCGTGGTAAGGAGCCTTTCAATGGAGGCCTCCAGTTTTTCAAGGTCTTCCTTTATAAGCTGTACGACCTCTTCCATACATGCCCTTTCACGCATAATACGCTTTCACTTCTTCGGTGTAATCGTCCTTGTCGTATATATATAGCGGGGGCTCTACCTTCAGGTTCACACCCCCACCTTTCACACACTCAACGAGAAAAAGCACCGCAGCCTCGCCCTGCCTCGAATAGACCGGCCTTACCCTTTTCGGTTCCAACCCGAAGGACCTCGCCCCACCCAGCAGTTCCGCCAGCCTGGCCGCCGGATAGATCAGGCAGAGCTTCCCATGGGTCTGAAGAAGAGAAGAGGCGGCGGCAAGGAGCGCACCCAGGTCAAGAGAAGACTCGTACCTGGCTACGAGGCGCGACTCTTGGGGACTGGCCCTGCCGGTTTTCGCTTTCACGTACGGCGGGTTCGAAACGATCACGCTAAAGCTGCCCAAGCCGGTCTTCTCCTTCCTCACATCACCTTTTACAAACTCAACGTTCGCGCACGAGTTCAATGCCTTGTTCCTCCGGGACAAGTCGTACAGATCATCCTGGACCTCTATCCCGACGAGCCTGTTCTCGCAGCCTCTCCTGGCCAAATATATAGGTATAATACCACAGCCCGCCCCTATGTCCAAAAGGGTATCGCTGCGTCTGAGCACGACGAAATTCGCGAGCAGGAGAGGATCTATCGATAGACGATACCCCTTCTTCTTCTGGATAAGCTTCACCCTCTCGTTGCACAGTATGTCAAGGGTCTCATCTTCCTTCAGGAGATCAGGCATACTTATGGAATACGAGCCCGGTGAGTACTTTAGGGTAAAAATAGGTCGATTTCGGGGGCATAAAAAGCCCGTTGTCGGCGATCTCCCTTACCTCTTCCACTGACGTCGCGGGCACGAATACGGCGAAATCGTAAACGTGGCCGTCCACAAGCCCGGCAGCTTCATCGGGCCCGTTCATGTACGAGATATCTTCATCGTCCACCCCGAGGAGGTGCTTAAGAGCGCCCCGGTGGACAGCGTTCACTTTCAGGCGCCTCAAGGCCGGCGGGCTGTCGGGATCGAAATCTATCGCTCTCTTCTGCACCAGCTTGTAAAGCTTCGGCCCTTCCTCGTTGAAGTAAAGAAGAAATGAGAGGGCGCGGGACGAGGATATCTCCTCGATGAGACGGTCGAGATCGGTTTTTGCCGATACTTCCGGCCGCGATATATCGAAGCAGGGCGACAGAAGGTCAAGAACGCCCGCCTGTCCTTTCCTTTCCTTAAGCTTCACAGCCCGGTGATAGGGCAGTATCGCTATGCCGTCCGAATACATATCGGTCAGATACATGGGCACAGAAGGCAGCCCCAGCCCGAGAGCGACGCTCAGCCTGTGATGGCCGTCTGCAACGTATAGCCTCTTCTCCTCCATCGCCGACGAGACTGCCGCCGTCCCGGACGGGTCGCTCATCCGGTAAAACCTGTTCCTTATGGACAGCTCGTCCCTAAAATCATAGAGCAGCTCTTTCGGGGCGGCATCGATGAGCCTTTCCACCTCTCCTGCGCCCTCGTACATGGAAAAGATTAAACTCGTAATGGCGCCGAGCCCGTGGATGAGCCTTTTCCTGTCCTCAAGTGCGGCTTTCTGGGTCTCCTCATGGGTCAGGATTTGCCCGCCGTTGAGCCTCACGAGCGGTATTATACCCCTCCGCCTTCGCATCCTCCCCCCGACGGCGAACTCTTGGTCGTATATATAGATCGACTCCTGGTCGTCAAAAGCCAGGACGCCACCGGCGAGCCACCCGTCGAGCGTCTCCTTTGCCTTTTCGTATACGTCTCCCCCTCCGGCGGCAGCGGGCAACTCAAGGCGGACCGCGTTAAAGGGACTTCGATCGTAGTAAAGGAGCGGGTCAGGGATGACGTCGTAAGGCGGACAGACGCGCGCCGCTATATCCTCCCTGCCCTTCTGGCTGTAAAGGAGACCTTTGAAGGGCCGTATTAGAACGGGCATGAACCCTTTGTTTATCACGAACAAGGGGTTCCTGTCAATCTCAGGCGGAACAAGAAAGAGGACGTTTTTTATTGCAGTTCGATTGCCTTTAGTGATAAATAGGAAAGAGAATCATGATGACGTTCATCGGCCGAGCGGTTCTTTTCTCGGCGGCACAAAGGGAGGGAAAAAGAATGACCACAAAGGACTCCGGAGCCGTTTTGGCCATGGCGGTACTTGCCATGAGCCTTATTATCACCCCTATGTCTGTCCCGGCCGCTGACTTTCCGAACGGCCCCATCACTCTGGTCGTCCCCTATCCTGCCGGGGGGGCTACCGACATAGCCTGCCGCGCCCTCGCCGAGGCTGCCAAAAAACAACTCGGCCAGACGGTGATCATAGAGAACCGTTCCGGAGGGGGCGGGGCCGTCGGCGTTGGAAGCATGATAGGGAAGAAGCCGGACGGCTACACGCTCGCCGAGGCCGTGAACAGTCTCCATCGCAATTCTTTCCTCAACAAGCTGCCCTTCGATACAGTAAAGGACTTGACTCCCATCATCCTTTTCGGCGGCCACCTTTACGGGATACTCGTCCGGCCGGACTCTCCCTTCAAGACTCTGCAGGATCTCATCAACTATGCCAGGGCCAATCCCGGCAAACTGACATACATGGCCTCAGGCGTGGCCACGGGCGGCCACATCGCCTGGGAAGAGACAGCCTATAACGCGGGCGGCATAAAGCTGCAGCACATCCCGTCGAAGGGGGACCCGGAATCGACGGCTGCCCTTCTTGGCGGACACGTGGACATGATCGCCACTACGGCAGGCTGGATCCCTCTGGCCGAAGCCGGGAAGCTCCGATTCCTGGCCCACTTCGGAGAGAAAAGATCGAAGAAGTTCCCCAGTGTGCCGACGGTCAAGGAACTCGGCTACAAGGTCGTGCACGACAGCCCTATGGGCATATTCGGACCGAAGGGTATGGACCCGAAGGTTGTCAAGATTCTTCACGACGCCTTTCACAAGGCCCAGGATGACCCGCTTTTCATCAATGCCATGTCCAAGTATGACATGCCGATAAAGTACATGGGGACAAAGGAATTCACGAAGTACTGGGCTGAGGCATATGTGGAGGCGGGAGAGCAGATGAGGAAGTTCATACTCAACAAGTAGCCGCCCTGCTGGATAGAGGAGTGAAGAGAACCTACGCGGTCGCAAGCATATTCTGGCTGGTCCTTGCCGTGGCGGTCTGCATCGAGTCCTGGCGTCTCAATGTCGGGGGCCTTCGTAACCCTGGGCCCGGTTTCTTGCCCTTTTATACGGCCATCCTGCTCGGGTGCCTCGCCCTTATCTCCCTTTTGCAGACCCTGAAAGGAGCCGAGGGGCCTGCGTCCGAAATCTGGGGAGGGGTACGGTTCGGCAAGCTCGGCATATTGCTGGGAACCCTTTTTATCTATGTCGCTCTTTTCGACTTCCTGGGCTTCCTCCTGGCTACCTTCCTTCTGCTCCTTGTTCTTTTCAGGATCGTAGAGCCTTACCGATGGAAGACAGTCTTGGCCTCGGCGTCTCTGACCACTGCCGCAGTATATCTCGTCTTCGTGGTCTTCCTGGAGAGCCGGCTGCCGAGGGGGTATTTCGGGTTCTAGATGGCAAAGTCGAAACCGCTATGAGCATGTGAACGGATCGGAATGGATACCTTCAGCCAACTCCTCACGGGGTTCTCCGTAGCCCTGCAGCCTGTCAATCTCTTTTACTGTTTCCTCGGCTGTCTGATAGGTACCCTAGTGGGTGTTCTTCCCGGCCTCGGACCTGCGGCCGCTATGTCCCTCCTTCTGCCTGCCACCCTTCATGTCACCCCTGTGGCGGCCATAATCATGCTTGCGGGCATTTACTACGGGGCCATGTATGGCGGCTCCACGACCTCCATCCTGGTGAATATCCCGGGAGAAGCAGCCTCTGCCGTCACATGTCTCGACGGGTACCAGATGGCCCGCCAGGGGAAGGCAGGGCGCGCCCTCGGCATCTCCGCGTTCGGTTCGTTCATTGCCGGGACGATCGGCTTAGCGGGCCTCACCTTGATGGCCATGCCGCTGGCCGGTTTTGCTCTGCGCTTCGGACCCCCGGAATACTTTGCCCTTATGTGCCTGGGCATGGTGGTCCTGACATTCCTCTCCTCTACCTCCATGGTGCGGGCCCTCATTATGGCCTGTTTCGGCATCCTTGTCGGCTGCGTCGGCACGGATACGGTATCCGGGACGGCCCGCTTCTCCTTCGGCATTACCGAACTGATGGACGGGGTGGGCCTTGTGCCGGTCGTAATGGGTCTTTTCGGCATCTCCGAGATGCTCCTGAACATAGAGACGAAGATCAACCGCGACATCTTCAAGGCAAGGGTGAAGGGATTATTGCCGACCGTGCAGGATTGGGTCAGGTCAGCCGGCGCGATCCTCAGGGGAAGCGTCATAGGCTTTTTTCTGGGTATCCTTCCGGGCGGCGGGGCAGTTCTTGCGTCCTTCGTCTCCTATGCTGTAGAGAAGAAGGTCTCAAAAACACCTGAAAAATTCGGCACCGGCATGATCGAAGGCGTAGCGGCGCCGGAATCGGCAAACAACTCCGCGGCCCAGGGCGCCTTCATCCCTCTTCTTACGCTAGGCATCCCCTCGAACGTCGTCATGGCCATGCTGCTGGGCGCCCTCGTCATCCACGGCGTCACGCCCGGCCCGCTGCTTTTGACGACTCACCCGGAAGTCTTCTGGGGGGTAATCGGCAGCATGTATATAGGTAACGTGATGCTTCTCATACTCAACCTTCCCATGATCGGACTCTGGGTCCAACTGCTCAAAGTCCCCTACCCGATCCTCATGCCCCTGATAATCGTTTTTTGCATAATCGGGGCGTACACGATTGCCAACAGCGTGATGGACGTCTTCTTCATGCTCATCTTCGGCGTCATCGGCTACCTCATGAAGAAGCTGAGATACGAGGCGCCGCCGTTCATCCTGGCCTATGTCCTCGGCCCCATGCTCGAGTACTCACTGAAGCAGTCCCTCATGGTGTCAAAGGGCAGTTTCGCGATCTTCTTTTACCGCCCTATCTCGGCCACATGTCTCATTGCCGCGCTGCTCCTCGTAGTGCTTCCCATGATACCCAGACTTCGCACGAAGCGCCCCGGAGCCATCCTGCCGGACGAGGGATAGGCCTATTTTTTCAGAATTCCCACTTCCCTGAAGTACTTCTCCGCGCCCGGATGGAGAGGCACGGAAAGACCATTCAGGGCCGATTGCGGCGTCAATTCCTTGGCAGTCGAATGGATTGCATAATAATCATTCCTGTGGTCGAAAAGGTTTTTGAGGAATTTGTAGACTATATCGTCGCTTAAGCCCGCGTGCGTCCACAGACCCGTGGTAAATCCCATGATCGTCGTATCCTGTTCGAGCCCCTTGTAAGACTTTGCCTTCACCGTCGTCCTGTAATAGTAGGGATGCTCTGCGACGATCTTCTTGACCTTACCCTCATCTACGGGGACGATCCTCACTGCCTTTTGAACCGCCAGCTCGTTGTAAGCTGCTATGGGATACCCGCCTGCGATGAAGCCGCCGTCGAGGCTGCCGTTCTGGATGCCCTCGACAGTTTCTTTATAGGTGTAGTAGTAAGGTTTGTAATCCTTCTTTGCCACACCGTCGTCGCCGTAAGATTTTATGGGCGAATTGGACGGCACGACGAGATAAAGGTCCGTTCCCATCACGAATACCACCATGCGGAGGCCGGTGAAGGGCCTGCCCTTGTATTCATTATTGCCCTTGTAGGCATTCCAGGCGTCAACGGTGCCGAAAATACCGAAGACCCCCTTCTTGGCGGCCTCCCTGGCCATCATGCGTCTCACGATATCCATCGTCCCTGTAGCGGCCTCGTGGACGAATTTCGGCTGGGCGATGTACTTGTTGCTCACGCTTATCATACCCGCGCCGACGATATACGCCCCTCCGCCGGCAGGCGGTGTGATAAAAGGGATCAACTCGTCGGCTGCCGTTGCCTGCCGCGAAGACAGCATAGACAGGGATGCCCAGATCAGCAACGCGAGAAGAACGGCAAAACTTCGTCTCATGGTCCCTCCTTTTCTCGATTCTTTTCGCAGCGGCCGGCCCATACAGCGGTCCGATGTCTCTCTTACTCCAGTATGAGCCTCTGCGGGTCTATTTCTTCACGCAAGATGCGGAGCTCATCGTCAGAGGGCGGCGCCGATTCGACCGCCCTTGACGTATCGATAGGAAAGGCTATACCGGCAGTTACGGCCTCGATGGCGGTCCCTGGATAATACTCGGCGAGATACATCTCCTTCGTGGTCTCGTGAAACTTCAGCACCGCCTTCTCCGTAACCACAGCCGTAGGCCCTCCCCGCTCGTAACCCGCCTTCCTGCGGGAGTCGCCTCCCTTCAGCCAGCCCGGGCTCGTCAAGTAGTCAAGCCTTTCGACAAATCTTTGCTTTCCTAGTTGGACGAAGATGATCACCCCGGCCGCGAGGGACGCCGCGTCGCAGGCCCCGCCGCTCCCCGGAAAACGGACCTTCGGTTTCCGGTAATCGCCCAGGCAGGTCGAGTTGAGGTTGCCGTACCTGTCTATTTGCGCTGCGCCAAGAAAGGCTATGGTGTTGAGTCTCCTGTGAGCCACGATGGAGAAGGCCTCCACTAGCCCTGAGTTCATGGCAGTGCCGTCCATGACCCGCGAATCGGCGACAGCCATGGGAAGCTCCTCCAGAGAGGGGTCCACCCCGCCCGTCTCGAAGAAGATGACAGCCCCGGGCGCATGGATTCTCTTAGACACCGTTGCCGCGAGCATCGAGACCCCGGTCCCGGCGAAGACGATATCGCCGTTCTTTATGAGCCTCCCGGCGCTTATGGCCATCATTTCCCTGTCTGTAAAGCCGCTCATCGGTTTTCCTCCTACCTGCGGTCGAGCCCCGGCGTGTAGCCGATGATCGGATTTGCCTTGATCGTCGCGAGACCGGCGCCACCTACCTTGTCCAGGTACTCTCCTCTGTGCTTGACGCCGAAAACCCACTCGTCGAGATATGCGCGGAACGCCCCGTCGTGCTTTGCCGCCTCCCTGTACATGTTAAGGTGCTTGGCGTCATAGTCGTAGAAGAAACGGCATGCGGTCGGGTGCGCCCCGTAGGGGACCTTAACGATGGCATCGATGAGAAAGGACGGGAGACAGTTCTGATCGGGGTCGAGTCTTATAAACGATTTCGGCAAAATCTCTTCGCACGTGACTATGACCGCATCGGCCGACTTAGCCTGCTCTACGTCGGCAAAGGTGAGACCCTTTATCCGGACCGTGCCGTCTTCGCCCACATACTGGGCATGGACAAGCGCCACATCCGGGTTAAGGGCCGGAAGAAGGACGATCTCCTCCCCCTCAGTCCCAAAAGGGTTCCTGGCGACTACGAGTTTCTTCCTTGCCACCTTCCTCTCCTTCCTGACATCGGGTCCGAACCCTTCCATTCTGACGATGTCGGTCCCAAGCCCCGACTTGCTCGGTATAAAAGGGATACCTAAGGAGCCCGCAAGAAATCTTAGGCTCATCTGATTGTTGGAATAATCCTCGATTTCTATCTCACCGTTCTCGACTGCCTTTCTGAAACGGATGCACGTCGGGGCAAAACGGCCGTTGGCGCCGTAGGCTATCTCGACCCTCTTCACGCACCCGGCGCCTATAAGCAAGTCAAGAGCCTGGCCGTGCGAGTGGCAGACCAGGTGCAGGTCTCTTATGCCCTGCCTAATGATTTCGTAAGCTATGGCCATGGGGTTCCTGCTTATGGTGAAACCACCGATAGCCACCTGGCTGCCATTTTTCAAGTACCGCCTGACCGCCTCCTCGGGGCTCATCAGTTTGTCCCGGATTTCCGGATAGTCACTCATTTCGTACTCCTGACGCAAGCCCGCACCCTGGGCACCTCTTTTTAATTGCGCCATCGCGTGTGTATCGGCCGGACAAGAGCCAAAGCCCTTGCGGACGGCCGCGATTTTTCGAAAAACACCCCGAAAGGGAGCTACTCCTTATTATAGACCTACAGGTCCAAATGTGACACTATTCTATTAAATCCGGCCTTTTTGTCAAGACAATTTCCGGACCGACAATTTTGGGGTTATTGTCCGGAGCCCCTCAGTTTCCCTCTACGTGCCGCTCCGGCTGAAAATCGGGGAAGCCGCAGGGTTGTCGCCTGGAAAAACCGGGGAAGCTCCAGGGCTGTTGACTTGACCTGGGACCACCGGTTGGTTTAACATTCTCAAGGAGGACCTTCTATGCGCATCTCAGTAATCGGCGTCGGTTATGTGGGTCTGGTGAGCGGCGCATGCTTCGCTGAAACAGGCAACAACGTCATCTGCATGGACATCGACGGGGAAAGGATCCAGCGCCTTCAGAAGGGCGAAATACCCATATACGAGCCCCAGCTGGGAGAAATCGTCGAGAACAATCTGCGGGAAGGGCGGCTTCAGTTTACTGCAAGCATCGAGGAGGCCGTAGCCCACGGCCTCATCATATTTATAGCCGTCAATACGCCCCAGGATGAGGACGGCTCGGCGGACCTCCGCTCCGTGCTGAAGGTGGCAGGCGATATCGGAGCGTGCATCGAGAAATACCGGGTTGTCGTGATAAAATCCACTGTCCCGGTGGGCACCTGCGAGAAGGTCAGGGATGTGATCGCAGACCGGATCGAAAAGCGCGGTCTCGATATTCCCTTCGACATCGCATCCAACCCCGAGTTCCTCAAAGAAGGCGTTGCGGTGGACGATTGCATGAAGCCTGAAAGGATCATCGTCGGTTCGTCGAACAGCAGGGTCGAGGAGATCCTCTCGGAGCTTTACGCTCCCTTTGTGAGAACCGGTGCGCCCTTCCTCTCTATGGACCTCAGGTCTGCGGAAATGACCAAGTACGCGGCTAATGCCATGCTGGCGACCCGCATCTCCTTCATGAACCAGATAGCCAATGTCTGCGAACGGGTAGGAGCGGACGTGATGAAGGTCATGAGAGGCATGGGCACCGATTCACGGATAGGACCAAAATTCCTCTTTCCAGGGATCGGCTTCGGCGGCTCCTGCTTCCCCAAGGACGTAAGGGCGCTGATAAAGACATGCAAAGACTTCGACTATGACTTCTCCATACTCCAAAAGGTGATGGAAATAAATGAGGCACAGCGCTCCCGCTTCCTGGAAAAGATCAAGTCATTCTATAAGGAAGGCGTGCAGGGAAGAACCTTCGCCGTTTGGGGACTTGCTTTCAAGCCGAACACCGATGATATGAGGGAGGCGCCGGCGGTTCATATCATAAGGGGCCTTACGGACGCAGGGGCACGCGTATGCGCATATGACCCGAAGGCAATGGAGTCTGCCTCTCGCATATTCCCGGACGGCCAGGCAGTGGCGTTCGGCAAGAATCAGTATGACGTTCTGCAAGGGGCTGATGCTCTCATACTCATGACGGAGTGGCTTTCCTTCAGGGAGCCGGATTTCGAGCGTATTAAATCGCTGATGAAGGGGCCGGTCATATTTGACGGACGGAACCAGTACAATCCGAAGACCCTCGAACGGCTCGGCTTCACGTACGTCTGCATAGGCAGGCCGGCGTCACACGGGCAGGGTAAAGGATAATGAGGCGGAAAGTCTTGGATGTACAAGTATAATACCTATCTGCAGCCTAAACGCGTTCTCGTCACTGGCGGGGCAGGGTTCATCGGCTCGCACCTTTGCGAGCGCCTCATCTCTGACGGCCATGAAGTTGTCTGTCTCGACAACTTCTTCACCGGCACGAGAAATAACATCGCCCATCTCCTTGACCGTAAAGCTTTCGAGTTTTTGAGACACGATGTCACGCAGCCGATCCTTCTCGAAGTCGATTGGATTTTCAACCTCGCCTGTCCCGCGAGCCCTATCCATTACCAGTTCAACCCGGTAAAGACGATAAAGGTGAACGTCATGGGCGCGCTAAACATGCTCGGCATGGCCAAGAGGGTGAAGGCGAGGATCATGCAGGCGTCCACGAGCGAAGTCTACGGAGATCCCGATGTACATCCGCAGACCGAAGAATACTGGGGAAACGTCAACCCCATCGGCAGGAGGAGCTGTTACGATGAGGGCAAGAGGGTGGCGGAGACCTTCTTTTTCGACTACCTCCGCCAGAACAAGGTGGATATCAAGGTCGTCCGGATATTCAACACCTACGGGCCGAGGATGAGGCCCGACGACGGCCGCGTCATCAGCAACTTCATAGTCTCGGCCCTCACAGGCCGGGACATTACCGTCTATGGCAGCGGGGAGCAGACAAGGTCGTTCTGCTACGTGGACGACATGGTAGAAGGGATGATACGAATGATGGACTATCAAACGGAGGAGAGCCCAAGGGGCATGGACTATACGAGACCGTACCTCTCGGGGTTCCCCGGACCCATAAACCTGGGCAACCCCGACGAGACGCCTATAGGCGCATTGGCGGAGAAAATCGTCCTGATGACGGGATCGACCTCTTCGGTAGTCTCCCAAAAGCTGCCGGAAGACGATCCGAGACGGAGGTGCCCCGACATCTCTAAGGCCAGGAACCACTTGAAATGGCAACCTGGCGTGCCGCTTGAGGAGGGTTTGAAAAGCACCATCGATTACTTCAAGGGCCTTTCTCTTTAGGCCCCTGGTCTGTTATAATTGCTCGTTATGACCAAGCGTGAAGAGGAGCTCGCGAGCCAGGGATGGGAGAAACGATTCATCGCAGCCGAGCCCCGGCTCTCGGAGGCAAAGGAGCTTTATGAATCAATAGGGTTCGACGTGCTTCTCGAGCCGCTCCCGCCCGGGGAAGAGCCGGCCGTATGTAATGAGGCCGGCTGCACTGCCTGTCTCGACATCGACCCGGAGCGCTACCGTACAATCTTCACACGCCCCAGAGACGATTCTTAGATGAAGCACTTGAAGAGGTCTCGCCATAGCTTTTCCGTCTCGGCCTTGCCTTCCTGCTTCTGCCCCTCCTCCCTGAAGCGGAAATAGTCGCAATAGTTGGATCTGTCCTTCTCTTTGACCTTTTCCGCCTGGGGCTCGAAGCACTGGTTTGCCCGTTTCTCGTCATAAAAGGTACAATTCAGGCAGACGCGGAGATCGGCGCCGCATCCTTCGCACTCGTCCCGTCTGGACACTTGCTCTCTTCCGACGGGGGCACCGCACTTGTGGCATTTCTTCATAGCCTATCCAAAAGATCCCTTAGATCGCATATCGCAGTTCCGTTCTCGGCGGCCCCGGGGGCGTAGCGGTAAGAGTCGATGCCGGCAAGACGGGGCGACTCGAAATCGAAAAGGGCGTGGTCCCCCACGTGCGCCATTTCAGCGGGCGATACGTCGAGGACCTTACACAGGCGGCGGTAGAAGCCCTCCTCCTTCTTTACCATCCCGAAATCACTCGTGGCCGATATGACGGTGCTGAAATACCTTGCCAGACCGGTGTGGCTCAATTCCTTTTCAACAAATATGCGCGCAGCGTTGGATGCGATGACGAGCCGATACTTTAGGCTGAGCGCCTCGACGACTTCTGCCGCATGGGGAAGGAGATGGATATAATCGCAGTATCGGTCTAAAAGTTCCGGGATCGGAACGGTCAAATCGAACCTCTTGAGCCAGTAACCGATATCGTACCACAGCAGATGGGTCTCCCCGACCGAATCGTATGCCTTTTTCACCTCGGCCTTCGCGTCG
This sequence comes from Syntrophorhabdales bacterium, assembly GCA_049521495.1. GTDB lineage: Bacteria > Desulfobacterota > Syntrophorhabdia > Syntrophorhabdales > WCHB1-27 > CAWEPK01. Next base: position 14,452 of record JBEKOT010000107.1, read on the forward strand.
GCCGCCGACATGGAGTGCCTTTGGGCGTACAACTGAGGAACACCCTCGAGCCAGACCATATTGCCATACAGGCCGTCGACAATTGTCCCGTCGAGGTCGAAGGATACGACTTTTTTCATTCTCAATTATACCATAGACAGCGCAATAGCCGCCGGCCCGCCTCGCGGGTGTCCCGCCGCTCGCCCCGGCCGCTCACTTCCCCATATCTATCTGGATTTCGCGGGCCCATTCCTTGTTCTGCACGTACCAGTCCACGGTCATCCTGAGTCCCTCGGCGAGCGAGACCTGCGGCTCCCAGCCGAGTAGGCGGCGCGCCTTTCCGATATCCGCCCATGTCGCCATCATGTCCGTTTTCTGAAAGGGTTCCCTCCTTATTACTGCCCTCTTCTCCAGGTATTGCTCGATGAGGGAGATTACCTCCTTCAATTCGTGGGGCTGGCTGTTTCCGAGGTTGATGACCTCGAACCCGACCGTCTTGAGGGCTTTCACCGTGCCGTCCGCGATATCGGAGACGAAAGTAAAATCGCGGCTCTGGGAGCCGTCGCCGTAGAGGACGAGTTCGGTGCCGTCGTCGATCCATTTGATGAACCTGAAAATACTCATGTCGGGCCTGCCGGCCGGTCCGTAGACCGTGAAGTACCGGACCACGGACACGTCGATGCCGAACAGATAGTGATACGA
>JBEKOT010000108.1:0-8394 GCA_049521495.1 Syntrophorhabdales bacterium
ATAAGCGCGGCTCACCAGGCCTTCAAAAAATGGAAGGAAGTTCCCTTCAGGGACCGGGCGAAGAAGGTATTCACCCTGCGCGAAAAGTTCGTAGAAAAGTCGGAGTGGCTGGCGCGCATCCTTGTCCAGGACCACGGCTGTGCTATCGAAGAGGGCAGGGGAACCTGCGCGAGGATAGTAGAGAACATCGAGGCGGCGGGCAGCTCCATGTACGGTCCCTACCGGGGGGAGCACGTCGACCAGCTTGCCGGCGGCATCGACTGTTACCAGATCCGCGAGCCGGCAGGCGTATTCCTGATCATCACGCCGGGCAACATCCCGACCCATGCCTGGTCGTCTTTCGTCCCCTATGCCGTCGCCTGCGGCTGCACGGTAATAGTCAAGCCGAGCCGCCAAGTCCCTGTAGCGGCAGATTCAGTGATGAAGGCGACTGAAGAGGTCGGCCTCCCGCCGGGCGTCGTCAATCTCGTCCACATGGGGCCGGACAGGGAGCTGAATAAGGTCATCCTCTCCGACCCGAGGATAAAGGGTGTCGGTCTCATAGGATCGACGCGCGTATCGAAAGAGCTATTCGAGCTCTGCGGACGGTACGGGAAGCGCTCTTCCCTGAACGGGAACGGCAAGAACTACATTGTCGTTATGCCGGATGCCCCGGTAGACAACGCAGTCAACTACATTCTTCGGGGTTGTTTCGGGATGTCGGGCCAGCGGTGCCTCGGTTCCGACAATGTGGCGATAATAGGAGACGATCGACGGTACAACGAGCTGAGGGAGGCGCTCCTGGCCGCATCCGGGTCGATGAGGATAGGCTATGGACTCGATGAGACTGTCGAGCTGGGGCCTCTTACGACGAAGCAAGGGAAGGAAAAGGTCGAGCAGTTTATCGAAGACGGCCTGAAGGCCGGGGCAAGGCTCATTCTGGACGGTCGTAAGGCGCGCGTCAAGGGATATGAAAAGGGCTATTTTCTGGGGCCCAGCATATTCGAGGGCGTGACCCCTGATATGGACCCCCTGGCCAGGGAGGAGGCCTTCGGCCCTCTGGCCAACCTGCTGCGGCCCAATGACCTGGATGAGGCAATAGGCTGGATCAATGGGACGAACTACGGCCATTCCGCATGCATCGTCACGGAGAGCGGCATGGCGGCGCGAAAGTTCATACGGGAATGCGAGGTAGGCAATGTCGGGGTGAATGCAGGCATCCCGCAGCCCTATTCATTTTTCGGTCTCGGTTCCAAAAAGGATTCTTTCTTCGGAATGTCGAAGTCCCGCATGGACTCCATCAAGCTCTTTCTCGACGAAAAAACGGTCACCTTGAGGTGGGTATAGGCTACAGTCTCTGGATCAGATACAGGTAGGAAGGCAGGGCGCTCCCCGCCTTGATCCTGTCGAACTGGGCGAGGAGCGCCCTCTGCTCTTCCCTCCCCGATGCGCCGTTCCGGACGATAGGCGAGATGTAGATGCTGCCTTTCCCAAGTGCGCGCCCGGAGCTGGCAAGCTCGACCATGGAAGGGAGATGGCCGGGCGGCAGGTCCGGGCCGATCACGAAATTCGCGCTCACTTCCATACGGTCGTAGTTCCTGTTCACATCGAGCATGCGGGCAAAGGCGTCCCGGACCGACCCATCCGACAGGGGTTTGCCGAGGAGTCGCAGGGTCCCGGCATCCGCTGATTCGAGGCCGACGTTGATGTACGTAAAAAAAGGCATCCCATTTAGGGACCGGAAAAGGCTCTCTTTCGAGCTGAGCAGGGAATCGACGCTGCCGAAGAGAAAAAGAGTGGGCTTCTTCATGACCGAGTTTTCGAACCCCAGCGAGTGGTAGGCCGCTAAGGCCGCAGACTCTATCTGTCCCGCCCCTGCCGCAAGGGCATCGTGCTGACCCAGGAAAAGGGCGTTGTAATTCCGCAAATCGGGTCCAAGGAAGGCCTTTAGCCCTTCTATCTGCGCGAGCACGTTCCTTATCGGCCGGGCAGCAAGCCCCCTGCCCGATTTGACGCTGCAAAACAGGCAGTTGTAAAGGCAGCCATCCGCGAGGATAATGGGGACAACTTCGTAGTCGGCGTGGCGCGCGTCCGGCGGCAGTACGCTTACCCGACCCCCGATTATCCGATGGAACTGTCTCGCCCTCCGGGCGAGTCTATCTGCGTCGCAGGCTGCGGCGCGGTCGAGGAACTGCCTGACTTCCCTCCCCACGGCTCCGGCTCCCGCCTGCCTCAGCGTTTCCCCAACCCTCGCGGCGGCTCGCAGCCCACGCTGCACCGACCCGTAAAGGAACGGCTCGTCCGGCATGATAGAGTTTGTCGGATAGGGGAAGCAAGGGAAGTAGTACTCGCCGAACCGTTCGACCACCCCGTTGTAATCGCCCGATGAGTAATAGGTCCAGTCGTTGCCCTGGCTCCTCTTCAGCCATTCGGCGGGATTGGGCCAGTCGAGCCGCCCGGAAACGTACTTGATCTCACCATGGAGGTTGAACTGGAAGACGTACTCCCTCGTCCTCACCTCATCGTAAACGCCGTACCTGATGGGGTAGCTGACTTTCGTATACTCCCGGGCCCCTATCAGCTGTGTGGTTATTGTCATTTTATCGGTGCCGTAGACCATGCGTGCAGCCTTTCCTCCAGGGCTTCTCCATCATTATAGGACTGAAACCCCACTAATTACAACGGCGCCTGCGCCACGGGTTTACGAAAGTAAACGAAAGTTGACGGTTTTGGACGACTTTTGGGAAGGCCGTTCCTCCGCCCCAGGACGAGGGCGGCGCGGAGGCAGCGGCCCGTGCTATGGCGATCTTCGACCGGCGCCGCGGGGCGGACTCGACGAAGCACGCATCCGAAAACGATCCCCTATCTGTCCTGCCCCACAAGATCGTGTATAATCAGAAGAGGGGGAGGGTACACGGAACAGGAGGAGATAAGGTCATGCGGCAGGCGAAAAGGGAGATACGAGACAAGGACGTCATAGAGGGCATCCTGAGGGACTCACCCGTAGGGAGGCTTGGCACAATGGGCCGCGACGGCTACCCGATGGTAAAGCCCTTGAATTTCGTTTATCTAGACGGACGGATATATTTCCATTCCGCCCGCGAGGGCGAAAAGATCGCCGACATGGCGAGAGACGACCGCGTCTGCTTCGAGGTCGATTTAGCCGTTGCGTTCGTAAAGGCCGTCGGTGACCCTTGCGGCGCCGGCTGTCTTTACCGGAGCGTCATCGTCAGGGGCCGGGCGCGCGTGGTCGAAGAACGGGACGAAAGGCTGAAGGCCCTCAAGGGGCTGATGGAAAAATACCAGCCCGAAGGCGGGTACGGCGCCTTTCCCGAAGAAAAGCTCGCGATTACCGCGGTCGTGAGGATAGATATCGTGGAGATGACGGGTAAGGAACGGTTGGCGTAAGCCCATGAGGCGCTGTCTTGAAGGATAGTTCAGGCTGACCGGTAGGTGAAAGGCAAGATTGCGGCGTAGATCGTGCGTACACAGAATAAGCATAGGGATCGTTATGAGCAACAGGAGCATGCGCATCGAATATGCCGTATGGGCCCCACTATTCGCCATCGCCGTGCTGTCCGCGTGGGCAGCGAGCCGTTACGCCTATTTTCCGGGGGACGTGACCGCCGAAAGGTGGGTGCAATCCCTGTTCCCCCACGATCTCACCTGGGCCCAGGATATCTCGATGTCCGCCGAGTTCCCCTGGCTCCTCGTCATAGTGGCCGTCGTCTTCGCCTTCTCATGGGTACTTGCCGGATGGCGCATCGCCCTGCTTTCCGTCCTCAGCCTCGCGGGCATGCTAGCTTTGGGCCTGTGGCTCGGCCCGGTTGTCGGCCGGCCGAGGCCTTCTCCGGATCTCGTCCATGTCGAGAAAAGACTTTCGGGCTACAGCTTTCCTTCCCTATTCGCCCTCCGATGTGCCGCCACTCTCGGTTTCCTGGCAGTCCTCGCTGCCTGGAAGGGCGCAGGGCCGACGCGCGTCGCAATACCGGTCGTCTGCGCCGCCCTCCTCGTTCTCGGCTGGTTCGCCCGGATAGCGCTCGCGGCCCATTGGCCGAGCGACGTCCTTATCTCCTACTACCTGGGCGTACTCTGGGCCGCCTTCCTGATCCGGATAGGGCATGGAGGGCCGGCGGCCGGGAAGAACGGGTAAGTGCATCGCGAACAGTTGCGTGGGTGGGCGTGTCGCGCGTGGAAGGCGAATGGCCTGCGCCGGCTGAACCTTAAATATACGTCGGCGATGAAGTTGAGTGCATTCCGGGCGAGGCCGAACCGCATGGCAATCTTCTCGAACAATGTATCGCCGGGCATTACCCGGCTTGAACGGTTTACGTCCAGTGACAATATTACAATGAACGCCACTTTGCCCTGCTGGGGTTGAAGGGGTAGAGGTTGACTCCGGGCGCCGGACTTCCGGGACCGTGTAGCGGAGCGCCATCTATGGAGGTTCCGATGGATGAATTCGAGCAGTGGCCGGGTTTGCCCCTCGATAAATGGAAGGACACCTATGAGACGTTGCGGTTATGGACGCAGATCGTGGGGAAGGTCCGGCTGAAACAGGCGCCTCTCGTGAACCACTGGTGGAACGTGCCTTTTTATGTCACACCCGCAGGGCTCACCACCTCTATGATGCCGTACGGCAGGGGCGGATTCGAGGTACGGTTCGATTTCGTGAGGCATCTGCTCGCGGTCGATGTCTGCGGAGAGAGAAATGAGAGCAGAACCATGCCGCTGTCGGCGTGTCCGGTTGCTGACTTCTATCATCGTTTCATGGACCTCCTCCGTTCGGTTGGCATTGACGTTCAGATATGGACGATGCCGCAAGAAGTGGAGACGCGAATACCTTTCGAAGAGGACACTGCTCATGCCACCTACGACCCTGAGTACGCGCAGCGCTTCTGGAGGATCCTCGTTCAATCGGAAAGGATATTCCAAATCTTTCGCTCAGGTTACATAGGCAAGTGCAGCCCCGTCCACTTCTTCTGGGGCGGCTTCGATATGGCGCTCACACGTTTCTCCGGCCGCCCGGCGCCTCCGCATCCGCCGGTCCCCTTTTTGGCCCACTTCGTCGTGCTCGAAGCCTATTCCCACGAGGTGAGCAGTTGCGGGTTCTGGCCTGGGAGCGGCGCCCTTCAGGAACCGGCATATTACTCCTATGCCTATCCCGAACCGGAAGGCTTCAAGAACTCTGAGGTGAGCCCGAACAAAGCCTTCTACTCGGCCGAGATGGGCGAGTATATCCTCCCCTATGAGAGGGTCCGAAACGCTGACGATCCAGATGGCGAGCTGCTTGTTTTTCTGCAGAGCACCTACGTTGCGGCCGCAGAAACTGGACATTGGGATAGAGGAAGCCTCGAGCGGGTTTAGCTGCCAATGCACCAGGACTGTCACAGAATCAGGTCCGCTGTGCCCCTTTCACCATCTACCCGGATGACATCACCATTGTGGATGGTGGCCATGAGCCCTTTGATACCGACAACAGCAGGAATCCCGTACTCTCGCGCATACCCTGAAGCAATGGCTGAGAGACCTCCCCGCTCTGTGACCAATCCGCTTAGAAATGGCATCAACGGTGCCAGTTTTGGTGATGGTACTTCACAGACGAGAATTGTCCCGTGTGGTAATGGGTGGAGGTCTTCCAAATTTCTGATGACTGTGCAAGGACCCTCGACAACACCGGATGACGCCGTGATCCCCTTCAGTTTACGGAGAACAAGGTGTCGATTCGTTGGTAACTCCTCCAGCGGAATGTGTGGGGCAACCGATTCGCGTGACACTAATAAGGTTTCCATCTTCCGTCCCTCCTTGTTTGCCTTTATTCTCAAAATATCCCTAGTATCATGATAGCAACCAACCCTTGACAACGCAACTCATTTAATGTTAAATGCAATTAAGCGCAGCTTAATTGCTATTCTGGAGCTTGAATCGTGATTGTGAACATGAATCAACTGCGTTCTTTTTATGTGGCAGCAAAACTGAATAGCATCTCGAAAGCTGCCCAGGCACTCATGGTAACGCCACCTGCTATTACCATGCAGGTCAAACAACTTGAGGAAACGGTAGGGGTCCGGCTTCTCGTCCGGGATGGAAACTCCATTCGGCTCACAGACACCGGAGCGATTGTGTTTAAAAAGGCTGAGCTAATTTTCCAAGAGATTCACGAGATGGAAGGCCTTCTGGAGGACGTGTCCACGGGGAGGTCGGGAGAACTGCGTGTAGGATGTCCGGAAGGGCCGTTAAAACTTCTTATGCCTCTGATCACAGCTTTCAAGAAAACCTATCCAGGAATCAGGGTAATCCTTGACCAGGGGTCAAACGCAGAAATGGTCAAAAGCATCGAGGATCACCGCAACGAACTTGCAGTTATCCGGTATAGGCCCAGCAGCAGCAGGCTAAAAATCAAGGTAATCTGGAAAGATGAAGTAGTCCTCGTTGCGTCACCGAAAAGTGTACACTTACCTGGCTCGGAAATCTCTGTTATGCAATTATCGCAAATTCCATTAGTCCTCAGGCGCGAAGGTTCTGGGGTCAGAGAGATCGTCCTTGAATATTTGCGGAAATTCAAGGTAGCCCCCCTCATCGCAGTGGAGTCAGCGAGCGCTTCTCTTCTCAAGGAATTTGTGCGGCAGGATGCGGGGATAGGCTTCGTGGAACAAGATGCAATAGATGAAGAGCTCAAAAATGGCACTTTGAAGCTGGTACAAATCCTCGAAGGATATCCCACAATCGAATTTGGGATCGGATACCGGAACCGCAAGGACCTCTCTCCAGCAGCCTGGGCCTTCCTCAGGCTCCTCGATAAATCAGAGCATCTGCTGTCGGTCTTAAAGTAAAGAGCCTATCAAGGTCAGATGCTTGCTTATCGTCCAGAGCGATAGCTTCGTTGGCACTGAAACGCCGCGCTCTGTTTCTATCTATAGTTCTCCGTGCTTCATGCTTCTAATGTCGTTTAGTCGTAGATGGAGGAGATACTCTTCTCCTTCCTGTAGTCCACAAATTAAAAAGCTGATACAATGGTGAAGGTTTCGAACGGCAATGGACGGATGGTCAGGTGTACCATAATAACACTCCGGACGCAGAGAACTCTTGCCAGCACCGTTGTTATGATCGGGAATGAATGCGGCTTCCTTTCCTATGGTTACGGACCCGTGAACCGTGCGCAGGAGGGGTGAAAAAGGAGTGTCCCATGCTTTCAGGACCTCGATATGAAGTAACCGGCGAAATCGGGCGCTTCGACGAAAGGGACAACATTCAGGCCCGAGCCCGCCTGCAGCCTGCCTCCGAGGACTTCATCGACTTCTATAAGCGCCATCCCGAGTGGGAGACTGGGGACAACGAGGTCCGGGCCATTTCCGAATTTACGGGAAGTGACCTCGACCACCCCTTCTTTCTCGAGGAGATAACGACCGTAATGAAGGGCGGCGCTGAGGATCTGGTAGACGGTCCCCTCTCCCCGGTCAAAGCCCATATCTCTGCGGAAAGGACAACGGAGAAGATCAAAGGGGTTCGCCCGATTCCTGGGCGCCGATCTCGTGCGCGTCGGCCCCTTGAACCCCGCCTTTGTCTACACCCATGTAGGCAAAACCCAGGGCGATCCGAAGAGGGCTTACGGCGCCCCGATCCGGCTCGTGCATAAGAACGCCGTGACCATTGCCATAGGCCTCGATCCGCTCCTCATGAAGACCGGTCCCACCCTTCCTATGGCCACCGAGGTGATGAAGGTCTACAACAGGCTCGCTGCGATTTCCAAAATGCTCGCCGGCTACATCCGGTCCTTGGGCTACCCCGGGCGGGCCCACATTGTGAGCAACTACCAGACCCTCTGCATCCCCGTCGCTATCGATGCCGGCATGGGTGAACTGGGCCGCCATGGCATAATGCTTACGAAAGAGCTGGGGAGCGCTCTCAAAATGGCGACCGTGACCACCGACCTCCCCCTGATCTATGATCCCCCTGTCGATATCGGTGCAGAAGAATTCTGTCAGGACTGCAAGATCTGCGCGGAGAGCTGCCCGAGCGCTGCCATACCCTTCGGCGACAAGAAAGTCGTGCGAGGTGTGAAGAAGTGGGCCATCAACTCCCAGGCCTGTTTCAAGATATGGAGGGAAACGGGCACTGATTGCGGCGTCTGTATCGCTGCCTGCCCATGGACGAAACCGAGAACGGCGTTCCATCGCCTTGCCGCTGCCCTCGCGACCCGTAAGAGAAAAGCAGGGTGGTGGATGAGCCGTGCCGAGAAACTCTTCTACGGTAAGTTCAAACCCCGCAAAGAGCCTTTCTACTTCGAGGAGCCGAATCCCATATGGAAGAAATACAAGCCGCTTCGGTAGAGCGCAAGTCGGCAAGACAAGTCGGAACCGAGAGATGTTTTCAGGTCCTCGGCCGCCCCGGACGTCCCCGTTGGACTACCCCGGG
>JBEKOT010000109.1:0-8381 GCA_049521495.1 Syntrophorhabdales bacterium
CCCTTCGCGTTGATCTCCTCCACGGCGAGCTGGGCCGCCTTGTTTGCCTCGTAGCCCTCGATAAGCTTGAGAGAGGTCGGAACGCCCACGGCAATATACTGCTGCGCAGACGATTGGTGAGCAAAGCCGGCAAGAAAGAATACACCCAGAAAGAGCGCTATAGACCGTCTCATGGTCTCCCCCCCCTTTTTTTGTGCTGTCTGGTTTCAGGACAATCCGTGTCCGCCAGGCCGTTCTGCCGCCGAGACAGCAGTGCACTCACCTATGTTACATTATGTGTCTTGGCGGATGCAACAAAAATTGAGCAGCGCTTCCCGAGCCCGATGGCTATGCTCCGTGCTTCGAGCCCCGGACGGTACACCGGAAACCAAACCATCCCTCGGCGATACTTGCTTTCAATCCGAATCATGATATTCTGTTCTAGGGTCGGCTCGGAGGGGCGTTTTTGTTTTCCATCCGGCCTGCCGGCTCATTGGAAGGTTCACAATCGAGGCTGGGAAAATCGGGGGGAATGCCATCCCGGCGTCCATTCGCCACCGCCTTATCAGGGCCTTTGTTGGTGGAGATCGTGGAAAAAATCAAAATCGGAATCAGCACGTGCCTCTTGGGAGAGAAGGTTCGCTATGACGGCGGGCACAAGCTGGATCGATACATAACGGAAACGCTGGGGCAGTACTTCGAGTACGTGCCCGTATGCCCTGAGGTCGAGTACGGACTGCCGGTTCCGAGAGAATCTTTGCGGCTCGTTGGAGATCCGGCATCACCCCGGCTGATGACTGCACGCACCGGGGTGGACCACACCGACGGCATGAAGAGGTTTGCGGAGAGGAAGCTGGACGACCTCGAGCACGAGGAACTATGCGGGTTCATTTTCAAGAGCCGCTCCCCCAGCTCAGGCCTGAAAGGCGTGAAGGTCTATGCGGAATCGGGCATGCCCGTCCGGAGCGCAGTAGGAATATTCGCCGCCGCGTTCGTCGGTAGAAACCCGCTTTTACCCGTCATAGACGACGGAAGACTCCATGACCCCGGTCTTCGAGAAACCTTCATCGACGCGGTTTCCGTGTACGGGCGGTGGCAGGGGTTCCTCAAGAAGGGCGGAGCCGCAAAGGATCTGGTGGCCCTTCACACCGATCTGAAATTCCTCGTCCTGGCCCACAGCCCGAAGCACTACAGCATGCTCGGACGGATAGTCGCCAAAGCGCGCAAACCCGAGGAGCTTGATGCCTATGGACGGCTTCTCATGGAAGGACTCCGCCTTCAGGCATCGCCGTCCAAGAATACGAACGTGCTCCTTCATACCCTCGGCTATTTCAAGAAACTGCTCACCCGGGACGAGAAGGAAGAGTTGCTCGAAATCATCGGACGGTACCGCAAGGGGTACGTCCCTCTCGTAGTGCCCATAACCCTGATAAACCATTACGTGCGGAAATACGGTGAACCCTATTTAAGACGACAATTCTATTTTAACCCCCATCCGGCCGAGCTGATGCTGAGGAACCACGTTTAACGGCTCTTGCCGCCATGAGTTCGCGACCGCCCTCCAAGCGGATATTTAGCATTCACCCTAATTTGCCCGTCCGCTTCGATGGCATCCGCAGCACCGGAATTTGACGGATTTTCCCGCGATAGAGGGACCGCTTACACCCTCAACACGTTCCCCCTGCCCTGGTCCAAAAAATACCAGACGGCAAGGTAATCCCTCATCTGCCTAGTGATGAGGAAATTGTTCCTCACGTACTCCTTCGCCGCCGAGCCCATTGCCCGGCCCATGGCCGGGTCACTCAGGATCTGCCGGACCCGGAAGGCTGCGCCCTCAACAGAATGGACGAGGAATCCTGTGACGCCGTGGATGATCTGCAGGGGTATACCGCCCGCAGCCCCGCCCACGATGGGTTTGCCCTTCCACATGGCCTCCGACACTGTCAGCCCGAAACCTTCTTTCAGGGACTTCTGGAGTATCACGTCGGCCGCCCGCTGCAGGGCATTGATGTCTTTGTCGCTCGGGGGCAGGAGAAGTATGTGCAGGTCGGGGTCTCCTTTGCCGTACTCTCTCACCTCCGACAGGACCCGCTCGCCCTCAGGGTCGTCGGTAGCCGGGCTTCCCGCAAGGACGAGAATGCAGTCGTTATACTTCTTCACCATCCGGTAGGCCTGGATCACGCCTGTGGGGTCTTTGAAGCGGTCGAACCTCGAGACCTGGAGGAGGATGGGACGGTCCGTGTCTATGCCGAACCTGGAAAGCGTCTCCTCAACCTCCTGTTCGGTAAGGTCCCTGTTCTTCTCGCTCACCGGGTCGATAGACGGAGGTATGATGAACTCGTCTATCCCCAGGGCCTTTGCGAACCTTGGGATCGAGAAGACGGCACTCTCATACTTCCGGGCATAAAAACTCAAGAAATCGAATATCACCTTCTGGGGCTCCGATACGTCGATGTGGCACCGCCACACCCAGTGCCCCCCCTTTCTGAACTCTATCAGCGGCGCGGGCTGCGGGTCGTGGACGAGCACCATTTCGGCGTCGAGGTCCATTACCGAGGAGTTCCGCCTGTTCACCTCGAAATAATGCTCCCACATACCCTCCGTTATATACTCGCTGTTGCCCTGAAGGGCGTTGTGGATTTTCTTTGTGATCTCGAAGAAAAAGGGGTCCCCCTCGATAACCATCCATCTTGCATCGATCCCCATGCCGGCAAGCAGGGGCACCATCCTTTGCAGTATCTCCGCTACGCCGCCGCCTTCCCTCGTCGAATTCACGTGAAGGAATCTTTTGCCCTGGAACCTCTCGCAGAGCCTTTTGATGAGCAGCAGGTCGCCTTTCGGCGCTATGCCGGCGTACCGGGAAATCATGCGACCCCCTCTTCCATGTCGAGTCTCAGCTCCCGCTCAACGAGTTCTGCGATAATCTCCCTTATGCCTTCGATGCTGTGCATGAATGGGTCTATTGCCCTTACACTCCGGGCCAGCTCCTTCTTTCCAAGTCCTTCCTCGAACCACTTCGAAAAATCGTCAGTTTCCGCATTTATGCGGCTCCTCGCCTCGTAAAAGTGAAAATATATGGACCCGGGGTCGACATATTTCACGGCCATAAGGAATTCCGCGAGGTTCCGCGCTCTGACCCCTTCGAGGAAGATGAGGGCCACCGACTCGTTGAAGTAGAATTCCTCACCGGTCATCGCTTGCCTCGGCTCCGGGAACCGCTCCAGATACCTGTCGATGACGCGGAGCAGCTCCTTGCGCACCTCCCCCATCGACTTGAAACTGTAAGGGTCTATGTTTGACAGGTGCTCGGAGAGGATGGTCTCCTCGAGAGTCTCGCCGGCCCATTGAGCAAAGTCGTTCGTGTACTCGAGGACGTGGCCTTTGAGGAAGTATTGGTAGGTATGGTGGAAGATCGCCTCGTCGCTGGTCGCGGCGATGCCTTCCCGCAGCTCGCCCACGTTCTGAGCCTTTTTTCCCGTAGACTTGAGAATACTGATCGTCTGCTGAAAATCAAAGGGAGGTGCCTGTCCTTCCACCCTGGGCCTCCTTCACGTAGACGGTCTTCGTTGGGAAGGGAACGTCTATCCCCTCATTAGCGAGTCTTCGGAAAACGCGTTTTCGAAGATCGCTCCTGACTACGTACTGGTCTGCGAACCGCTTCACCGAAAGGCCGATGGAGCATTCAACCCAGCTCTCGGCCTCGTCGAAGGTGACGGACGGCTCCTGCCCCTCCACGAGCCCGGGTAACTCCGCAACAGCCCTTTTAGCCTCATCCAGCACTATTGCCTCGACACGATCATAGTCCACCCCGTATCCCACGCGGACGACAACGGAGATCGACATTTCCTCCCCGGGCAGCGAATAGTTGACGACCACGCTCTGGGCCAGTTTCTTGTTCGGTATCATCACCGTGTTGTTGGCGAGCGTCCTCATCCTGGCCGTCCTCCATGTGATGTCGTCCACGTATCCTTCATGGCCGGACTCCAGCCTTACGAAGTCGCCCACCCGTATAGATTTCTCTACGATGAGGTGAAAGCCGGCGAAGAGATTCGCCAGGGTGTCCTGGAGAGCAAGGGCGACGGCAAGGCCGCCCACGCCCATTGCGGTTAGAAGGGGGGCTATGGATATGCCGAGGATGCCGAGAATTATCACGACGCCGGTCACGATAACCATGCCCTTGAGCACAGCCCCCGCCAGGGCGGTCGTCGAGATAGGGATACCCATCCTCCGGACCTGGGCGCTGAACACGCCCCCGACCATATTGGCCACACCGATGGTCACGGAGAACACGAGGATCACGTGGATGGTCCTCGTGGCGTAGAAGGCGTACTTTTCCGGCAGGTCCGAAACGGCAGCGCCGAGATAGAGCCCCGCGGCTATGCACCAGTAGATGGATGGCGCAGCCATGGCCCGCAAGACCGCCCCGTAAGTCCGCAGCCTGTTCTCCGTCCCCCCGGCCCAAACCTTGAAGAAGTGTATCGATAATCCTCTCGCAATGAGAAGGGCGAAAGAAAGGGCCGCTGCCACCGTAACCGGCACTGCTATCACCCGAAGGGCGCTATTCACATTCCCCCTCCTCCACGTCCTTGAATATGTCGACGATGGAGATGAAAACGGCGAGCACGAGGGGCCCTATCACGAGACCTATCAGGCCGAAGAGTTCGATGCCTCCCAGGACGCCGAAGAATATGACGAGAAGGGGCATTCTCAGGCGGCCTCCGACGATGACTGGTCTTACGACATTATCTATGACGATGGCGGCAGAAGCCAGTACTATCAGGAGGACAAGACCCTTTGCAACGGAGCCGCTGAAGAGGAGCCAGGCGGTCGCAGGAATCCAGACGATTGCGGAGCCGACGAAAGGAATAAACGACGAAAGGGCTATGGCAAGGCCCCATAGGCCGGGCGCGTGAAGGCCGAGAAGGGCGAATGTGATCGATCCTATCAGGCCCAGGGCCAAGGCCACCACTATGCCGCCGTAAATGGTAGAGATGACGACGTCTTTCACCTGCTTCGTCAGCCTGTCGTTGTGAGACTTGCGAAAAGGCAAATAGCCGGTCAACTTCCCGAGGAGGTAAGGACCGTCCCTCAAGAAGAAGAAAAGGGAGAAGGCCATGATGACAAAATGGAAAACGGCGCCCGCCACGTCGCCCAGCCGGCCGGGGGCATACTCGACAAGACTCTTCCCCAGGCCGGCCAGACTGGACAGCACCGACTCCTCGAGCCTGGCCTGACTGATGCCAAAGAAAGAAACGAACCTATCCGTAAGCGGCTTTATGGCCGGATGGTTGAAGAGGTCGGCTATGCTTTTCAGGTTGAGGGACCCCGCCGAAACGTTCGAAAGCTCAACTGTCAGGAGATAGGCAAAATAGGAAAAGGGCCCGAGGATAAGGATGCAGACCAGGACGACGGTGATGGCCGCAGCAAGGGACTGCCACCTGACATACTTGAGGATGAACCTGTAGACCGGGAAAAAAACTATGGTGAAGACAATCGCCCAGGCGAGAGGGGCAAGAAAGGGCAGCAGGATCCTGTAGCCCAAATACCCCAGCATCAAAACTAAAGCGAGCATCGTAAAAAAGGAGAATTGCTTTTCGCCCATATGCACTAGAACATATCCTAACTTGACCCGTCATGCAAGGAGTAGGCAGACCTGAGCGGTTTTCAATGGGCAGAGCAAAAACCAAGGGCGGCCGGCCGGAGCGTAGTCTTATGCGACCCACTGCGCGGGTGTAACGCCGGAGCCGGCACCCTTTGGAAAGGGGGGGAGAGAAGCGCCCGGCCCCTTTTCCTTACCGGATCTGTTCGGTCAGGTAGTTCTGTATGCCCACCTGCTTGATCTGATCGAACTGCGCCTCTATCCAGTCGACATGCCCTTCTTCATCGTCAAGGATCGACTCCAGGAGGTCCTTGGTGCCGTTGTCCATAAGCTCGGCCGCAAGCTTAATTGTCTCGTTGTAGCCTTTAACGGCCGAATTCTCCGCGTCCAGATCGTGCTTGTGCATCTCCTGCACCTCGGCTCCGATCGAGATCAGGCCCAAGTTGCTCACAATGGGTATCCCCTCCAGGAAGAGGATGCGCTCGATGAGCTTTTCGGCATGCTTCATCTCGACGATGGCCCTCTTCCGGATAACTTCGTGGAGACGGGCGTACTTCCAGTTGTCGCACATCTCCGCGTGGACGAAGTACTGGTTTACGGCCGTAAGCTCCTCTGACAGGCGCGCGTTCAGTTGAGTGATTATCTTATCGTTGCCCTTCATCTTCAGCCTCCTCGTGGATTTGATTTGAAATGGTCCGCCTATTCCACAAAGTAATGCTTCGGCGGCGGATGGGCAATAGGCACGGCGAGAGAGGAGATGCTTTATTTCTTTCTCTTCATCGCCATGTTGCGCTCGTTGTAGCGGGGATTGTCCGTGATTTTCTTCTGGACGGTGATGAAAGGCGGCAGGCGCGGGCCCGTCCCTTCCCCGTCCGTCTCGGGAGACTCCACATCCAGCACGGAAAGCCCCTCGTATCTTCCCCTGTACCTGTCGATCTCCAGATGCTGGCCGTTCCACAGGAAGGCAATGCGGTCTTTCGCGAGGACCTCCGTGCCGGGCTCTTTCAGCCTCTTCAGGTTCGAGTATTGCTGCTCCGTTATCAGCTCCTCCTCCTCGAGGCGTCCGCCCGCCGTCCTCGTTCTAGTGAGGAAATACAGGTAGGAGTCGTCCTGCCCTCTTTTCTTGATCCATATTTCCTCGTCACGGTTCTT
This sequence comes from Syntrophorhabdales bacterium, assembly GCA_049521495.1. GTDB lineage: Bacteria > Desulfobacterota > Syntrophorhabdia > Syntrophorhabdales > WCHB1-27 > CAWEPK01. The sequence goes on from JBEKOT010000109.1 coordinate 6,731, forward strand.
CGACCTGATGCACACCTGCTCCGTGTCTATGATCCGGTACGTGGGCAGGTCTTCGTAGCTTACATGCCTGAGGACGTATCTTTCCCTCTCTTCCGTCGGGGCCGGTATGCCGAGGAGTTGCGAGATAGCGGAAAACGTCCTCGCCATCTTGCCCCGGAAGTCTGTCCGATTGTCTACGATCCTGAAGCGGGGGTGGCCGAGCCAGCTTTCCCGTATCCTGCGGTCGATAAGGAGGGCCTCTTCGACGGTCTCTATTCGGGCGGTATTGTTCTGGCCTGTATAGTGCTCCGGAGCCCCGTCCGCAGCCGTCACGAGATGGATGACCCCGTGGTAGCGGTCGCGCAGGCGCACCTCTTTTAGACCTTTGCGCTTCAACATGGCCTTGAAGTCTTCCTGGGGCATGAAAGCCCCGATGTCCATGACGCCGCGGTCGAGGAGGAGGACTTTCTTCTTTTCCGGGAATATCTTCGTTACCGCCTTCTGATAGGTCTCCTCGAAGGAAAGCTGCATGTCGAGGATCGCTTCCTCGTACATCATCACCTGCTTCGGCCTGTCCATCTTGCGCCTGTCGATGCCGTTATTCGTGATGAGCGTCGCCGTCTCCGGTATGACAAAGACCATGAAGCCGCAGTCGGACAGTTTTTCAGTGAGATAGGCAAGGGAAGAGCTTTTCCCGGAGCAAGGCCCGCCTGTAAGAACTATCATGTATACGGGCTCTATGAGCTGCGATCCGTTGAACAAGATTATATCCTGAAGAGCGCCCCTATTTGATGTCTTCCACGCTCACGCCCGGCGGTATGAGACCCGGGGAGTAGGCCCGGCCCTGCAGGCTCCGCATGTGTCCCCATTTTTCAACGACTACGTCGCTCGCCTTCACCGAGAGGCTCCTCCGGCCCGGTTGGCGGGGCGTCCGCTGCAAGGCCTCCTCATACTGGGGAAGATACGACCCCAGGAGCTGCGTGAGGTCCGGATGGGTCAAACCGTTCCAGGCTATCCCGAATACCACGCCTGAAGGCGAGACGTACTCCCTTACGGCAGTCCCGTCCTGTAAGATTTCATGAACCGAATAGCCGCCGGCCGCAGTCACGCCGCCCCGCGCGGCCGCAAGTATCTTTCTATCCGTCTCGATTGAATCGACGGAGCCGCCGAGCGTGGCAGCGACGGGGCGGACCCCGGAGCAAATAAGCGCGAAAATTCCTAAGACAAGAAAAAAAAGGGCCTTTTCACTTTTCATGGCAGCCGGACCTCCTTTCCTTCCCCTCTCAGTCTAACACCGCCCTTGAAACACTGCAACGCTTAATGCCTCCCGGGGGTCCTGACTCTTTTCGCGCCCGGCTTTGTGGCGCTGCGGGCGAGAACCCCCCGGCCGCCCGCACCTTATTCTTCCACTCCCAATGGTAGCCGGGTATAATCTGTGAACTACCCCCCCGGCCGCTCGCACCCTTTTCTCCTGTTTTCCAATGGTACCTCGTACGAATGGTACCTGGTACGAACTCGTGCAAATCCCCCCCGGCCGCTCGCACCTTATCCTTCCGCTGACCCGGCGCTCCCGGACTTACCCGTAATTGGTGCTCCTTCCACTCAAATCCGGAACTCGCAACATATGTGGGTATCTCGTTTGATTCGTGGTCCCTGGAGCTATTTAAAAGGA
>JBEKOT010000110.1:0-8463 GCA_049521495.1 Syntrophorhabdales bacterium
GGTTCCGTATCGGGGCTCGGACTCGCCTTCTTCTCCGAATATACCGGCCAGCACCTCTCAACCCCGGAGGCAGCGGAGAGGAAGCTGGAGCTGCCGGTGCTGGGGAGCATAAGGGAGAAGGGGTAAGATTTTTATGGGGTACGAGAGGGGAGGGAGGCTCCGGTCACCGACGGTGATGGTAGGATAAGCCCAATATTTGCAGATGGGAGGAGCGAGCCATGAGTAAGATCTACGAAGCTTTGGAACAGGCCGAGAAAGAGAAAAAGGTGTCGGAGGAAGTGCAAGCCTCCCGGGTGGAAGCCGTGCAGGAGCCCGCTCAAATACAGGAGCGGATGCAGGAGATAGATACCTATTCTTTTGAGATGGAGATGGAGGAAGAGATGCTCCATCTCTACCAGACGATCGAAGCTTTACTGCCCCAACGGAGAAAAAGAGCCGTACAATTCATCGGGTCGGGGGAAGGCGAGGGCACTTCCACCATAATCCGTGAGTTTGCGAAGATCGCCGTGGCAACACTCGGCCAGACCGTCCTCCTTCTCGACGCGGACAGGCACAATCCGACCCAGCACTTCTTCTGCAGCGTTTCGCCGGACCACTGCCTGGATGAAGTCGTACAAGCCTGTGAGAGCGCCGAGAAAGCGCTCTATCAGGTAGGGACCTCGAAACTCTTCGTCAGTCTCATTTCGCGCAACTCGAATTCGGGCATGAACTTTTTCGACTCCTCCGGTTTTGATGCCGTATGGGACACCTTAAGAGAGCGCTTCGATTTGATCCTTATAGACTCTCCGCCGGCCACTTCCTCATCCGATGCGTTCGCCCTGTGCAGGAGGGTGGACGGGGTTGTCCTGGTCGTCGAGGCGGACAAGACGAGATGGCCGGTCGCGCAGAGCGTCAAGGAAAGGATCATCCAGCACGGCGGGAATGTATTGGGGATGGTCCTGAACAAGCGGCGGTACTATATACCCGGCTTCATCTACAACCGATTATAAGCCCGGGCAGAGCTTTTTCATTGGCCGCTCGTGACCGCTGTCCGGAAGGATGACAGGCGTACCCGCTAAGACCTTCGGAAGCTCTGCGCCCCGCAGTGTCGCCGTCGTCCGGATGCTGCGCGGCCTTGGAGATATGCTTTGCCTGGTGCCGGCGCTGAGAGCGCTCAGGGCAGCCCTGCCGAAGGCCGGCATCACTCTGATAGGTCTTCCCTGGGCGAAAGAGTTCGTCGCCAGGTTCGGCCACTATGTCGATGAGCTTGTCGAGTCGCCCGGATATCCCGGTATTCCCGAGGCAGCGGCGCGAATAGACAGGCTGCCCCGGTTTTTCGCAGCCATGCAGGAGCGACGCTTCGATTTGGCCCTCCAGATGCACGGGAACGGAACGGTAACAAACCCTTTCACTGTTCTCCTCGGCGCCCGTCTCAACGCCGGGTTTTTCGTGCCGGGCCAGTTCTGCCCCGACAGGGACCGCTTCCTCCCTTACGAAGAGAACGAGCCCGAAGTGATAAGGCACTTGAGGCTCCTGGCGCTCCTCGGTATATCGCCCGTGGGCGAGAACCTCGAATTCCCTCTGTACAAGGAGGACCGCCGGGCCCTTGCGGTGCTCCCCGAGACCAGGAACCTTTGGCCCCGTACCTATGTCTGCGTGCACCCCGGCAGCAGCGGGAGGGGCCGCCGCTGGCCGGCTGAGCGGTTTGCCCTCCTGGCCGATGCGATTTCCGACCTTGGCATGCCGGTCGTACTGACGGGCAACACGTCTGAGGCCGGATTGACCCGGCAGGTCGCCCGGGCTATGAAAGCAAGGCCGATAGATTGCTCCGGGCGGACCACGCTCGGCGCCATCGGCGTCCTTCTGTCGAACGCCATGCTGCTCGTATCCAACGACACCGGGATATCCCATCTGGCAGCCGCCTTGCAGGTACCGAGCGTGGTCATATTTACGGACTCGGAAGCCGATAGGTGGGCGCCTCTCGACCGCGACCTCCACCGCGTAGTAGCCGCAGACTTTCCCGCAGGCGAAGCAGCCCTGAAATCGCCCGCGGGGCGGCCGAAGTCCGACGTGGAAAAGGCGCTGGCGGCCGCCAAGGAACTACTCCGCCGCCAAAGACATGAGACGGACCGGGAGCCGCTTCGGTCTAAGGTCTTGCTTCGTCATGATGGCGGGTCTGCAGGTAATTGATCGTCTCCTTGTATTCTCTCCGGACGAAGCCGGGGAATCGGTCCTCACAATCCCTGCCCTCGGTGCTCTGCGTAGATCGTACCCCTTCTCGCGGATCATCCTTATGGCGACCCCGGCCGTCTTCGATAGCGTGCGGAGGCTGCCTTTCATAGACGCTGCCGCCCATAGGGGCGCAAGGGACGAGGCAGCCTATATCGGGATGATAGCCGGTCTGTCCTGCAAAGGCGCCGTTATCTTCACGAGTCCGGGGCGGTCTCCCTACCCGGATGCCTACAGGTGCTACCTCGCCGGCATCCCTGTGCGGGTGGGCGAGTCGTGCGAATTCGGCGGCGGCGTGCTCTCCCACTGGGTTAGGACTGCCGCGGGCGCGCGGCCGCAGGACCGCTATCTCTCGCTTGTAGCGCAATTACCGGGTAGCTCCATATCCAGGGAGATGGGCCCATGAATCAGTTACGCGTTCTGACTTGGCACATCCACGGGAGTTATCTTTTTTCGCTGGTCCAGACGCCCCATAAGTTCTTCCTGCCCGTGAAACCGTCCGTACCCGAGGGCTACGGCGGCTGTGCAGCAGGGTTTCCCTGGCCCGAAAACGTCAGTGAGGTGCCTGCCGAGGACGTAAAGCGCCTGGACCTCGACTGCATCATCTTCCAGTCCTCCAAGAATTATCTTGACGACCAGTACGAGATACTGAGTGAAGCGCAGAGGTCGGCCGGTCGCATCTACATCGAGCACGATCCGCCGCAGCGGCACCCGACAGACACAAGGCATATCGTTGACGACCCGGACGTGCTTCTCGTCCACGTTACCCATTTCAACCGGCTAATGTGGGACAGCGGCGCGACCAGGACGCGGGTCATAGAACACGGCGTCCCTCGGCCCGAGGCCACTTATACGGGGGAGATCGAACGTGGCCTCGTCGTCATCAACGGCATCACTAAAAGAGACAGGAGGGTGGGTGCGGACATCTTCCAGGAGGTGCGCGCCAGGGTACCCCTCGACCTGGTCGGCATGGACTCGGAGGACGCGGGCGGACTAGGGGAGATAAGCCATAGCGAGCTTCCGGCTTTTGCAGCGCGATACCGGTTTTTCTTCAACCCCATCCGCTACACCAGTCTGGGTCTTGCCGTGTGCGAGGCGATGATGCTCGGGATGCCCATAATCGGCCTTGCCACGACGGAGATGGCAAGGGTAGTCCAGAACGGCGTGTCGGGCTACGTCGATACGGACATAGGAACGCTTATTGCCCGCATGCAGGAACTTCTGCGCAGTCCCGCCACGGCCAGACAGCTTGGGGCCGCCGCCCGCCGCTTTGCCGAGCGGCATTTCAGCATCGGACGGTTCTCCGCCGACTGGGACTCCACACTGCGGGCAGTCGCCGCGGAGTCCGGGAGACAAAAAAGAAGCGCCGCATGAGCGCAGTGACGACTCCGATAATTCAGCGACATCGCGCGGCCGGGCAGTGGCAGGCCATTGTCGATGGCGGCTTCTCGGCCCTGATCGAAACGATCGGGAGGTGCCGGACGTCGCTGGCCCCTGCAATCGTAGCTGCCGCAAGTCTGATCGGCGACTGCCTCAAGAGAGGCGGCAAGGTGCTCGCGTGCGGCAACGGAGGGAGCGCCGCAGCAGCCCAGCATTTCGCAGCCCGGATGGTCTGCCGCTTGAGAGAGGGGCGGAGGTCCGGACTTCGGGCGATCGCCCTTACCGCGGATTCGGCCGTCCTGACGGGATGGTCGAACGAAGCCGGGTATGAGGACGTCTTCGCACGCCAGGTAGAGACGCTCGGCCAGGGAGGAGACGTGCTTGTCTGCGCCAGTACGAGCGGACGGTCGCCAAACCTGGTCGAGGCGAGTCGAAGGGCGCGGCAGGCAGGGATTTCCTGCATCGCCCTCCTGGGTGCGAAGGGAGGCGCTCTTGCTGCGGCGGCGGACCTGGCCATCCCTGCTCCCGCGTCCGACCCCCAGCGCGTCCAGGAAGCTCATTTGTTTATCCTGCATCTTATTTTGGAGCTGGTCGAGTCTCAGTTGGGGGGACACGATGGATGAACTGAAGGATAAGGTCGCCATCGTCACGGGAGGAGGCCGTGGACTTGGGGCGGCCATATGCCGGAACCTGGCGGACGCCGACGCTATCGTGGTGGCGGCCGATATCGGATGGGAATACGCGAAGGGTGTTGCCGAAGAAATGCGGCTCCTGGGCAAGCGCGTCGAGCCCATGGAGCTCGATGTGGGCCGGGAAGACCAGGTGGAGAAGGCTGTCAATTCGGTAATGGAGAGGCACGGCACGATAGACGTGTTGATCAACAATGCCGGCACCGATGTCACCCGGTCCATCGAAGACCTGGCCGTCTCCGACTGGGACCGCATCCTTTCGGTCAACCTTAGAGGTCCCTTTCTGATGGCTAAGGCGGTTTTCCCCATAATGAAGCGGCAGGGGTGCGGGTATGTGATCAACGTCGCGTCTACGGCTGCGAAGAGGGCCTGGGCGAACGCAGCGGCGTACCACGCCAGCAAGTGGGGCCTCCTCGGCTTTACCCACGCCCTTCACGTGGAAGCGAGGCCTTACAACATCAAGGTGTCCGCCCTGGTGGTGGGCGGCATGCGCACGCCCTTTCTCCTTGAAAGGTTCCCGGACATCGACGTAAAGAGCCTCCAGGACCCGGCAAACGTGGCCGAGACGGTCCGGTTTCTCCTCCGCCAGCCGGACGGGACGGTGCTCCCGGAGGTGATGGTCCTGTCCATGGGGGAGACTTCATGGCCCTAGCGCCGGTGCAAGAGGCTTCGCCCCGGGCAGTGAAGGCGGTCTTCCTCGACAAGGACGGGACGCTTATCGAGAACCTGCCCTACAACGTGGATCCGGGCCGCATGCGCTTCGCCAAAGGCGCTGTCTTCTGCCTCCGCCTGCTCCACGACGCGGGTTACGGCTTGGTGGTCGTCTCGAACCAGTCGGGGGTCGCGAGGGGCTTCTTCCCGGAAAGCGCCCTAGACGCGGTCAAGGAGCGCCTGACGCTCATGTGCTTGCAGATCGGCGTTCCCCTTCTCGATTTCTGTTTCTGTCCCCACCATCCGGAAGGCATAGTGGCCGAATACGCCGTCCCCTGCCTGTGCCGCAAGCCGGCGCCCGGCCTGATCCTTCACGCAGCCCGGCGGCACGGGATCGACCTTGCATCGTCCTGGCTCATCGGAGATATCCTCGACGATATCGCAGCCGGCCGCAAGGCCGGATGCCGGACCATACTGATCAACAACGGCAGCGAGACGAGGTGGCTGTTGTCTGGGGAAAGGATACCGGATTATTTCGTCGCCGATCTCGCCGAGGCGGCCCTCGTCATAGTCGCGAGGGACAAGGATGGGACCGGCCATGCCCGCCGCGGAGCAGCCTGAGCGCCCGACGCTTTCTTCTTGGGCCGAAGCAGGGAAGGTGCTCTGCATCCGCCTGGATTCTATGGGCGACGTGCTGATGACCGGCCCGGCAGTGAGGGCAGTCAAGGAGTCTTCACCGGGCCGCAGGGTCTCTTTTTTGACCTCATCGAGGGGGGCTGAGGCAGCGCGCTTAATTCCCTGGATAGGCGAGGTAATCGTCTATGACGCCCCGTGGATGAAGGCGACGCTTCCACGGCCGGAAAGCGCCGGGGACCTGGCGGCTATCGAGGCTATCAGGTCCGCCGCCTTCGAAGGCGCCGTGATATTTACGGTCTACAGCCAGAGCTCTCTTCCCGCCGCCCTTTTCTGCTATCTGGCAGACATTCCCCTCCGGCTTGCCTATTGCCGGGAAAACCCTTACCAGCTCCTCACGGACCATGTTCCGGAAGACGAGCCGGACGGAGCAATCACCGACCTTTGCCCGCCTGCAATCGGTCCGGCCGGAACGGCTGAGCCTCTTCGCATCCGTCACGAGGTACGCCGCCAACTCGATCTGGTGGCCCGCATCGGCTGTACGACCGGGGATGACCGGTTGTACATGCGCATCCCTGCCGATGCGGTTGAGTCGGTCAAGCGCTCTTTGCTGGAGCTGGGGGTCAACGGAGGGGCTTTTGTCGTGCTCCACCCCGGGGCAGGGGCACGCTCGCGCCGCTACCCGGCCGACGGCTTCGCAGAGGTGGGCCGCTACCTTGCAGGCGAGGCCGGGCTGCCGGTAATCTTTACCGGCGATGAGACGGAGGGGCCTTTGATCGAGGCCGTCCGGCAGCGCATGGGGGCTCGGTCCCATACCCTGGCGGGCCGCCTGCGCCTCGATGAACTGGCTGCGCTCCTCAGCATGGCCGCTCTCCTGGTGTCGAACAATACGGGTCCTGCCCATATAGCAGCCGCCGTGGGCACGCCGGTCGTGAGTCTTTACGCGCTCACGAACCCCCAGCACGTCCCCTGGAAGGTACCCAGCAGGGTGCTCTTCCATGATGTCCCCTGCAAGTACTGCTACAAGAGCGTCTGTCCCAGGGGGACGAACGATTGTCTGCGGCTGGTGAGCCCTGAAGACGTGATCTCTGCAGCCCTGGAGCTTTTAGGCCCTTGTTTACGATCGGCATAAACGCCGCCTTTCATGACCCCTCCGCAGCCCTCGTGGAGGACGGCCGCCTCGTCGCGGCCGCCGAAGAGGAGCGGTTCAGCCGCGTGAAGCACGGCAAACGGCCCGTCCCCTTCTCCGCCTACGAGCTGCCGTTCAACGCCATCGACTTCTGCCTGCGCGAGGCAGGGATCACCCTCGCGTCCGTGGACCACTTCGCTTACTCCTACGATCCTTATCTTCGCCTCGACAGAGACGGGGCGGGCACAGCCCTTAAGCTGCCCCTGGAGCCGTCCGGCCAGCCCCCCGAGGAGGAATGGGAGTCTGCCTGGGACCCCCTCTTTCTCTCGTACATAGTCAATGCCCCCCGGCAACTGGTGGGCGGCGTGCCCCACCATCTGTCGCCCAGGTTCCGGGGCGTCTCTGCCATCGATCCTTCACGCTGGCACTTCATAGACCACCACCTCTGCCACGGGGCCAGCGCCTTCCTTGCCTCCCCATTCAGCGAGGCGGCCGTACTGACGATAGACGGGCGGGGCGAGAGGGCGACCACTACCTACGGCGTGGGCAGGGGCAACCGGCTCTCCGTCATCGGCCAGGTGGTCATGCCCAACTCCCTCGGCCTACTCTACGAGCAGGTCACCTCCCATCTGGGCTTCCTTCACTCCTGCGACGAGTACAAAGTCATGGCCCTGGCTTCCTTCGGCCGGCCGCGCTTCCTCGGGACTTTCAGGGACGCAATCCGCCTGGGTGCCGCCGGCCAGTACTCCATAGACACGAGCCGCCTCTGGGACCGTCTCGGTCCTCCCCGCCTGCGCGGCGAGCCGCTGCATGACCGGCACTGCGACATAGCCCATTCGCTGCAAGTCGCCCTGGAGGAGACGGTGCTCGAAATCGCCCGGTGGCTGCGGAGCGAGACAGGGGCCGGCGACCTGTGCATGGCCGGGGGCGTTGCCTTGAACTGCGTGCTCAATAGCTGCCTGAGGGACCGGGGACCCTTCAGGCGCCTCTGGGTCCAGCCTGCTTCCGGCGACGCGGGGACCGCCCTCGGCGCTGCTCTCCTCGTCGACGCGCGGGAGCGGCGGACCGATGCCCGCGATTTCGTGATGGAACATGTTTACTTCGGGCCGGAATACCATGAGCGTGAAATCGAGGAATGTCTTTTATCCGCGGGCCTTCCCGTACGGAGGCAGGACAACGTGGCAGAGACGGCAGCCGGGCTCCTTGCGGCCGAGATGGTGGTCGGCTGGTTCCAGGGGCGCATGGAGTTCGGCCCCCGGGCCCTTGGCAACCGCTCGATTCTCGCCTCTCCGCGCAGGGCGGACATGCAGGCGAGGCTGAATTGGATCAAGGAAAGGGAGGATTTCAGACCGCTCGCGCCGGCGGTCCTGGAGGAAGAGGCGCACAAGTGGTTTCGCACGAACGGCGCCGCTTCTCCCTTCATGCTTTTCGTCCACGAGGTCCTCCCCGAAAAGGCGGGCCTCATCCCCGCAGTCAGGCATATTGACAATTCTGCGCGGATACAGACGGTGAGCCGGAAACACAACCCTCTCTACTATGACTTGCTCGCGGCCTTCAGTGCGGCTCTGTTGACTAAGGGGCGATAGCGCCTGCGTCTGAGGCGCATCTTTGGCGTCGCGCTGCAGTCCGCGACGCTCCGACGTACAAAAAAGTGCGCCTCCGCGCCTCGAACCTTGCGCTTCACCCGGGTACCCGGACGTCGAGTCGGCGGGTGCTGCATCCTCATACTTGTCGCTAAATAAAGAAGAATCTGGAACCGTGCTTATGGTATCG
>JBEKOT010000111.1:0-15592 GCA_049521495.1 Syntrophorhabdales bacterium
GGGGATCTTCACGACTTGCGGCTGGGAGGGGCCTTTCTGGACCTTTTCCGCCAAAGAGGTCGAGCTGACGATGGGCGAATACGCGACCGCCAGGTCCACCACCTTCAGCATCCTCGGCCACAGGGTGGCTTATCTGCCCTGGAGCATCTTCCCCGTGAAGACGGAGAGGCAATCGGGCTTCCTCCTTCCCCAGTTCCAGCTGTCCAGCAGGGACGGTACCATATTCAGGTCGGCCTACTATTGGGCGATTGCGAAAGACAAGGACGCAACGTTTTTTCTCGATTGGATCCAGCAGAGAGGGATCAAGCCCGGCGTGGAGTACCGGTATTACCTGGACCAAAATACGAAGGGCGCATGGTACGCTTCTTTCATCGACGACGCGAAGTACGGCCACGACCGCTATCAGATAAAGGGCGAGCACCAGCAGGTATTCGGCGACATGACCTTTACGACGAGCATCAACCACGTCTCGGATTACCTGTACCTGCAAGACCTTGGAAGGACGACCCTGGAGCGCAGCGAGAGCTCCCTCCGGAGCGTCGCATTCATCGAGAAGCCCTTACCGAGGTCCCTCTTGACCGTTGAAGGGGCCTATTTCCAGGACCTGACGCAGAAGAGCAACGACAACACCATCCAGTACCTGCCCTCCGGCTCTTATTTCACCGAATACCTGCCTCTCCTCAAAAACAGGGTTTACGGAGACGTGACGAGCGACCTTACCAACTTCGTGAGAAGCCAGGGAGACAGGTTCACGAGGTTCACGGCGACCCCGAGCCTTCGGGTGCCCTACGCGTGGAACGGGTTGAATTTCCTCGGCTCGGGGAGTCTGGTCGAGAAGGCGTACAGGACCGATCCCGCTTCGCCCGGGGAGAATGACATGATCCATCACGAGGCAATAGCCCTGCAGGGCGACGCTAACGCCCAGTTCCTCAAGGACTCCTCAACGGACCTCTTCAAGATCGGAAACGTACAGAGCATCATCATGCCCCGGCTACAGTACAATTACTATCAGAACACCAAATCTCTATCGGGCATCCCCTCCATCGACCTGATGGACCGTCTCTCCAATATGAACAACGTGACATACTCCTTCAACCACTATCTGAATGCAGTCAAGGACGGCAATGTGAGGGAGATATCGCTGCTCGAGATAAGCCAGACCTATGGTCTGACCCAGAAGCTCGGCGACAACCCCTTTCTGTACCAGGGGTCGGGGGACCGCCTTTCCCAGGTGCACACCAGGCTCACCCTTTATCCGATGCCACAGACCTTCTGGTACGTCCACGACGATTATTTCGACGTCTCGGGCAAGGGTTTACAAAACATGGTGAACAGTATACACTATGCCCGGCTGCCGATGTTTCAGATGGACCTCAGCCACAGCTACGCGCCGGGTCTTACGACGGGCACGAGCGTCAACCAGGTCTGGATTGCCACGCTCACGAGGTTGAAGGTCTTCGATCTCGTTTATCAGGTAAGGTACGATCTTCTGGAGCATACATGGCTCAACACCCTTTACTCCGTCACTTACCACCCGACGTGCTGGGGACTTACCTTCACCGTTATCCAGTCGAGGGTCCCCAAGGACACGAGTTTCCATTTCTCGTTCAACCTGCAGGGAATCACGCAGAAGATAGGGGCCTATTGATAAAATAACAAGGAGCGTGCAAGGAGACATGATCGACGGGGCTGCGGTAAAACATCTCAGGATGATCGCCGACGAGCGGGGCAGGCTGATGGAAATTCTGCGCGGCGACGAGGAGCTTTTTTCCCGGTTCGGCCAGGTCTATATGACGACTACCTATCCCCAGGTCGTGAAGGCCTGGCACTATCACAAGAAACAGGACGACTTCATAGCCTGCCTCAAGGGCATGCTCAAGCTCGTCCTCTACGACGACAGGGAGGGCTCGCCTACCCGCGGACCGCATGGTCTACCACGGCTGGAAATGCATATCACCCGAAGAGGCTATAATCATAAACATACCCACCGAGCCGTACGACAGCGAGGCGCCGGACGAATACCGGTTAGACCCCCACAAGAACAACATCCCATACCGATGGGAGAGGAAAGATGGATAGCAGGCACATCCTTGTTACGGGCGGCTGCGGCTTCATCGGAAGCAACTTCATCCGCTACATTCTCTCTACCTCGGGGCACAGGACCACGAACCTCGACAAGCTTACGTACGCGGGCAACCTGGAAAACCTCCGGGACCTCGAAGGAAACCCAAGGTACAGTTTCGCGAGGGGCGATATCGCGGACGCCTCCGACGTGGAGAAGGCCTTCGCTGCGCCCGTAGATTGGGTGGTAAACTTCGCCGCAGAATCGCACGTGGATAGAAGCATCGTCAACCCGGACGCCTTTGTCAAAACGAATATCTACGGCACTTATCTCCTCCTGGAGGAGGCGCGCCGCCGGGGGGTCGAGAAATTCCTTCAGGTCTCGACCGACGAAGTGTACGGCAGCCTTGGCGCCGGCGGGAAGTTCCTGGAAGAAACCCCCCTTTCGCCCAACAGCCCTTATTCGGCGTCGAAGGCCTCGGCGGACATGCTCGTTATGGCGTACCGCAAGACCTTCGATGTGCCGGTCGTGATTACGCGCTGCTCGAACAATTACGGTCCTTACCAGTTCCCGGAAAAACTCATACCGCTGCTCATCAGCAACGCCCTTGATGACCGTGCCCTGCCTATTTACGGCGACGGCCTGAACGTGCGCGACTGGATACACGTGGCCGACCACTGCGCGGCCATCTCGCTGGCGCTGGAGAAGGGCGCGGCCGGACGGGTCTACAACATCGGTGCGGAGAACGAAAGGACCAACCTCGAGATCGTGGGGCTGATCCTCGATATCCTCAAGAAACCGCGAAGCCTTATCGCGTACGTCAAGGACAGGCCGGGACACGACCGGAGGTATGCCATAGACAACACGAGGATAAAAAACGAGCTCGGCTTTGAGGCGGGCGTGCCCTTCGCGGCGGGCATGGAAGAGACGGTACGCTGGTACATAGAGAACAGGGCATGGTGGGAGCGGATCAAGACCGGGGAATACCTCAGCTTCTATGAGAAATGGTATGGCGCCGACGGGTACCTCAAGGGCAAATGAAAGCAGTTTTTTTCTCTGATGCACACCTTCCCGCTGACGATGCGGGCAGAACCGAGGCGCTGAAAGACTTTCTAAAGCACGTCACAAGGGAAGCCGACCTTGTCGTCGTCCTGGGCGATCTTTTTGAATTCTACCACGGCTATGAGGGCTATATTTACCCCTTTTACAAGGAAATCGTGGACACCCTGCGGGACATCGCAAGAGGGCGGCCCGTCTATTTCATCGAGGGGAACCATGAGTTCGGCATGGGACAGTTCTTCGAATCGTACACGGGGGTCAGTTGCGTGACGAGCTTGGCCCTCAATATGGACGAGAAGCGGGTGTTCCTCTGCCACGGAGACACTGTTCCGGCCCTGCCGCTGCACAGGCTCCTGAGATCACGTCTCATCTATGCGATCATGGACCTCCTCGGCCCGGAGCGCACCTGGCGGATCGCCATGCAGTTCAGGCGTCTGTTTTCAAAGCGGCGCAGGCCCCGCAGCGAAAAAGTGCTCGCCCGGTACAGGAAGTATGGAAGGGAGAAACTGCGGGAAGGCTACGACGCGGTAGTCATCGCCCACTCCCACATGGCGGACCTGGATAGATATGAGGTAAACGGCGTTAAGAAGACTTACATGAACACGGGTAATCTGATTGAATCCTGCACGTACGGTGTATATATTACGGAAAAGGGGTTTGCCCTGAAGACCTACGACAGGAGGGTATCATGAAGAGAAATATCGTCTTCGCGCTGTTTTTCATGCTGGCCCTTGTTCTTTCAACCGGCCACATATATGCCCAGTCCCAAAAGACAATGTCCCAGACGGGGAAGGTCACGGCCATCGACCCGGAGGGCAAAGCGATAGTCATAGAAGCGGGGAAGGGCAAGGCGGCACTGACGGTCGGCGCCGCAATAGGGTCGGACACAAAGCTCACGGTAAAGGGCAAAAACGTCCCTCTTTCCGACCTCCAGAAGGACGTCCAGGTCGGGGATACCGTGACGCTAAAGTACTACAAGACGGACGATCTCTACGCGAAACAGATCGTCAAGAAGTAGGGCCCGCAAGGGACGAGACTATGTGGGAAAGGAGCTCGTTTCTCCCGTAGCCGTCCTTGGAGGAGAACAACAGGACTTCCGCGAAGCCGGGCATGCGGCGGAAGAGCTCTTTCTTTTGAAGCGATCTTATCCTTCCCACTTTGTCGGCTTTCGTGAGGACCAGGGAAAAAGGCAAGCCCTCGGCCTGCAGCCACCGGAGGAGCATGGCGTCCAGGCGGTCGGGGTCGCGGCGTATGTCGAAGACCCAGAGCACGCGTTTTATCCATTCGTTCCCGGCCACGTAGCCTTCTACCATCGCTTGCCAGCCCTCGTAAACGCCTCGGGCGACCTTCGAATAGCCGAAGCCTGGAAAATCTGAAATAAGGGCGCCTTTTCTGGCGCCCGCCGACTCCCACGTGACCCTGTAAAGGCCGATGATCCTGGTGACGCCCGGCGTGCTCCCCGTCCTCGCGACCTTCCTTCCGACCAAAGTATTGAGCATGGACGATTTGCCGACATTCGACCTGCCCACGAGGCAGACCTCCGGCAGCGCAATGTCCCTTCTCGGGCCGATCCCCGTCACTCCCCTTTCGAAACGGGCGTCGATTATTCGCATGCACGCCTCTTTAAGTCCGGGAAGGCGGTTTGGAAGGGCGGCCCCCTCCGAGGGTGAACCTGTCCGCCAGGACGTCCCCGATCCTTTCCTTTCCAGACAGTACCATCAAGAGCCGATCGACCCCCACGGAAACGCCCGCGACGGGGCCCTCTATCCGGGGGAGGGCGCCGAGGAAGGCCTCGTCAACGGGGAATGTTTCTTTCCCTTGCCTGGCCCTTGCGGCGTTGTCGCGTGAAAACCGTTCGCGCTGCTCCCTCACGTCGAGGAGCTCGGTGTACCCGTTTGCGATCTCGAGGCCCTTGATATAGAGCTCGAACCGCTCGACCGTATGGTCATCCTTTTTTCTGGCCATGGCAGTGAGCGACGCGGGCCAGTCCTTTATGAAAACCGGGCTTTCCTTCCATTCCCGTACAAGGGGGTCCACTTCCTGGACAAAGAGCCTGAAGAAGAGGTCTTCCCACCCTTCGTCCGACGAGAGGCCCTGGAAGCCGCGCCCCCCCATCGCCGAGAATAGAGACTCTCTGTCGAGGGGCAGGGGGTTGAAGCCGACAGCCTCGAGAAAAAGGTCGCCCAGAGTGCGGACCTTCCAGGGGCCGGCGGGGATGATGCCGTCCGTTGCGCCCATCCGCCGGCCGGTCTCCCGGATGAGACCGGCTGTTTCCTCCATCGCCTGGCCGTAGGTGCCGCCCATGTACCACTCCAGCATGGTGAACTCCACCGCGTGGTGCTCCTCGAACTCCTCGACCCTGAAGGCCTTGCACACCTGGAAGATCTTCCTATGGCCGAGTGCGATCAGCTTCTTCATGCCCACCTCCGGCGATGTGTGGAGGTAGTGCGGGCCTGAGCCGCCCACGTACACCCGAAGGGGCTCTATGTACGGGTCGGGCGGTGCGGTCTTCGAGAGATAGGGGGTCTCTACCTCGATGTAACCCCGGCCATGGAAGAAGTCCCGTATGGCGCGTAGCAGAAGGTGCCTCTGCCCGATCGTGTCGGTCTTCATATCAATCGCATGATAACACAGACGGGGACCACCCGCAAACGGCCCGGATGGGCGCCTATTGGCCCAGTTTCATGTCCCCCAGGAAGATTATGAATTTCCGGAGCAGCTCTTCATCGAAGCACCGTCTCATGCCAATGTCGCGCTCGTCCTGTATTTTTCCCTTGGGGGCCGTTTCTTTCTCCGGCGGCTTCCCGACCATGATCTGCATCGCCTTCAGCGGCGGGACAGGCTGTTTATAGGGCCTGCGGGACGTCATGGCATCGAAGGTGTCCACGATCCTGAGGACGCGGGCAAGCATGCTTATTTGCAGCCCTTCGAAGCCCATAGGATAGCCGCCCCCCTGGAAGTCCTCGTGGTGGTGCAATACGGCCTTTTTGACGAAGTCCGGAAGGTCGGCATCGAGAAGCATGGCAAGACCGTTCAAGGGGTGGCGTTTCACGATCTCCCACTCCGTCTCGGTCAGCCGCCCGTTCTTGTTGAGTATGTCCGGGGAAACGAGGGCTTTGCCGATATCGTGAAGCAGGGCGGCGACGCCGCAGTGTCGGAGGACTTCCGTTCTCAGGTGGTCATCGAGCGAGTCGTAGTCGGGCCGGACCTGTTCGAAGATGTCCGGGTTGCTCCTCAGAAACGCCATGGTGAACCAGAGGACCTTCGTGGCGTGCTCGTAAGTCCTGTAGTCGTGGCCTATCATTTTCGCGAGAGGCTGTATGGAGTTCGATTGGGCTATGAAGATCAAGGCGTTCTCGACCATCGTCTGGGTCCTGACCATGGTCTTTGAATCCATAGCGCCTAAACCGAGTGATGTCTCGAAGGCGTCCTTGACGACATTCGTTGAGACCTTGCTGAATATGGATGCCTTCTGCTCGTCCGTCGTCAGCCTGTTCTCGAGGATGCCTCCGAGGTGGTCTTCGAGGTACTCATCATACTTGAACTCTTCATCGAGGTCCAGGAACACCTCATGGTGGCCCGCGGCGGAGAGCTTCGCAAGCTGCTCCGGGGTGACCCTGCCGCCGTCACGGGACCAGAGAACGTAGCGACTGTCGCGGGAGAAGATAAAGATCTTGAAATCGGGAAGGCTTCCCGGCACTATGGAGCCGAGCGGAAAGGACATGTATCTCTGTTGATTGTGCATGGCTGTCGCCTTCTTCCATGGGCCAAAGACCCAGCAACATGTGTATACCTAGGGATTATCGGCGGAAATGAATTATTCTTGAAGGAGGGTGGGGTATCCCTATTCCTTCAGGTCGCGGCTCGGTTTGGGCTCGATCGACGACGGCTCCTCTTCCTTTTCTTTTTTCGCTTCCAGCGCCTGCGATATCTCGGTAAGTCTTTTCATTACCAGGTTGTTGACCGTATTCTCCGGATAGAGCAGGTCGGGGCCGAGGGCTCCGGCAGGCATGCCGGTCAGTATCTCCAGTCCCTCTTCCATCTTTTCGATTGAGAAAATCGAGAAAAGTCCGTCCTTCAAGGCCTCGATCACCTCCTGCTTGAGCATCAGGTTCTTCACGTTTCTACTGGGGATTATAACCCCATGGCTTCCGTCAAGACCCCTGCTCTTGCAGAGATCGAAGAAGCCCTCGATCTTCTGGTTGACTCCGCCGATAGGCTGCGCGTCGCCGTTTTGGTCCATGGAGCCCGTCACCGCGAAGCTCTGCTTGACAGGGACGCCGGAGATGCTCGAAAGCAGGGCATACATCTCCGCGCACGTCGCGCTGTCCCCTTCTATCATTTCGTAGAGCTGCTCGAATGTGATGGAGGCGGAAAGGCTGATAGGCTTCCGGGCGGCGTATTTGCTGCCCAGGTAGCTCGCTATGGTGAAGATCGCCTTCTCGTGAATTTTGCCGCTCATCTTGGTCTCGCGCTCTATGTTGACTATGCCCGACTTGCCCACGTACGTCGCGGCGGTGATGCGAGAGGCTTTGCCGAAGCTGTAGTCGCCCAGGTCGAGGACCGCGAGGCCATTCACCTGGCCGACCCTTTCCCTTTTAGTATCGATGATGAGCGTATCTTCCAGGATTGCCTCCCTTATCCGCTCCTCGATCCTGTTGACGCGGTCCACACTCTCGTTGACGGCCTGGATCACGTGATCCGCCCTGACGAAGTTTGCACTGTCTTTCCGCGCCCAGTAGCTTGCCTCCTTCATGAGGTCGGCGAGGCTCGAGAGTCTCGTCGTGAGCTTGTCCTGGTGGTCGGCCAGCCTCGAACCGTGCTCTACCAGGGCGGCGACGCCCGTCCGGTCAAAGGGCAGAAGTTTCTCGGTTCTCTGGCACTCGGCGATGAACTGGGCATACTTGGCCACGTTCTCGGGCGTCCTTTCCATCCTGCTGTCGAAGTCCGCCTTTACCTTGAAAAGATCGCTGTACTCGGGGTCGAGGTTATAGAGGAGGTAGTATATGTTCGGGCTTCCTTTGACGATCACCTTGGTCTCGAGGGGTATGGCCTCCGGTTTGAGGGTGGCGGTGCTTATCAGGCGGTACTGCTCCAGCACGTCCTCGACCTTTAGTTCCTGGTTCTTGATCGCCCTCTTGAGGGCTTCGTAGGAGAAGGGGTTCCGCAGGAGGTCGATGGCGTCGACGATGAGGTAACCACCGTTTGCCCTGTGGACGGAGCCGCCCCGGATCATGGAAAAATCGGTCACGGCCATGCCGTACATTATCCTGTTCTCTATCCTTCCGAAGAGGTTCAAGTGGGTGGGGTTGCTCTCGAAGACAACGGGCGCCCCCTTTGTCTCGGCGTTGTCGACAATCACGTTGACCGTAAACCTCGTGTAGGACGCCTCCTGCTTCGGCATCTTCAGGAAGGGCAGCGGTGAGGGCTGCTCTGCCTCCTGCGCCTTGAACTCGTCGAGGTGGCTCAGGATGTCCTCGCGCACGTTGTCGAGATAAGCGACTATCTTCTCGTTCCCCTTATACTTGTTCTTCAGGTTCTCTATAGGCACGTGGAGAGCATCGAAGGCGATGGCGCGCTCCAGCTTGCTCAGCATTTCCTGGACGAACTTCTCCGTCTCCTTCATCGCCCTGAAGACGTCGTTCAGCCTTTCCTGCAGTTGCCTGCCCGTCTTTTCCATCTCCTTTTTCGTCTTCTCGTCGAGCTTGCCGAACTCTTCGGGCGTAAGGGGCTCGTTCTCATCTTTCAAGGGGACAATCATGATCCCCGCAACCCCTCTCTTGATCGAAAACCCCTTCTGTTTCGCCTCCTCTTCGAGCTTTGAGAAGAGTTCGCTCTGCTTGCGCTGGAACTCTTCCACTATCTGGTTCTTCTGCTTCTCATACTCCTTCGACTCGAAAGCCCTGGGGATGTCGGTCCTCAGTGCCTTGACCAGATCGTCCATGTCCTTCCTGAAGCTCCTTCCCTTTCCCGGCTCCATGGAAATGGCGAGGGGTATGTCGGGGTCCTTGAAGTTGTACACGTAGCACCAGTCGGAGGGGATCCTCTCAGCGGCCGCTTTTTCCTTCAGCATCGCTGTAATGGTCGTCATCTTTCCCGTGCCCGCTTGTCCGAGGGCAAAGATATTGAACCCCTTTGCGGTGATGTCGAGTCCGAAGTCGAGAGACCTCAGGGCCTTTTCCTGCCCTATTATGCCGATCCGGGTCTCTACGTCCTCGGTGGTGGCGAAGCTGAACTGCTCAGGGTTGCAAGACTTGCGAAGATCGTCCGGTCCGAGTTTTACGGGCATATAACCCCTCCTCCGTGAAGAATCCAAAAGTACAAGCGAAAAATAAAGTCACGCAATAGACCTGCGAACACAATAAATATAAGCATATCGCAGGCAAAAATCATCTTTTTTTCATCGGTGCGTCTGCATCCAGATAGAGGTTTCCCGGCGTTGCAATCCCTTCCGCCATGCCTTACATTTAGACCTATCCGTTGGGAAGGGCGCTCGAAGGCCCCAAAAGACGCTTACGATGGGGAACCCGATGGCGCGCCCGCGAAGCGGGTTGTCCAATAATTGCTTGACATTACGGCAAAAGTTCGATATTTTCTTTTGTTTCGGGGGCCGTTAACTCAGGTGGCAGAGTATCTGCCTTTTAAGCAGAGAGTCGCAAGTTCAAATCTTGCACGGCCCAAATCCCCTTGGGGACGCTCTTAATGATATCAAGGGGTTACAGGCCATTCCTGTAACCCGTTTTTGCCTGTAGCTGATCCATTCCCAACACTATTCCCAACATACCCGGTTGTTTTGACCTTTTTCCCTGTTCCTTCGCACTCTCAGCCCGCACGTATTCGCCTCTTAGGACAAACTGATTCCCTTGTCAAACGCCCCTTTGTGCTCGTTTGTCGGCTGATAAGTGGGCAGAACAATGTCTACAAATACATACAAAATACCCCCCATGAACCCCAAGGGGGAGGGGGGCCAAGCCGAGATTGGTGGTCTGTCCTACGCGCGAGGAAATATTTATAACGGGCCGTGGTAATGCGAAAGATTCGGCATAGCCTTAAGACGGTTTACGAGTATATGATTAGCCTCTTGAATCAACTTCCGAGCTGGGTGACCTTCAAGCCGCCTCGACCCGCCGTATGGCAAATGTTACAATCGGTAATGGTTATGGGAACGGGGATGGGCTACTGGACAAAGAGCAAGGGGCAGATTATTTACTTTCTTAACGAACCCTTTTATCGTGGAGCCAACGCGGTATAACAACGCGAGACCGGAGACGAGACCTTTATGCTGACCGTATATTTCCATTCTCCTTGTTTTGACGGTGTCGCGTCGGCAGTGCTTGCCGCAGATTTCCTTCAAAGCAAGAACGGGTGCAAATCTACACGGTTTGAGGCTGTAAACTATGATTTGAAGAGCACGTGGCTCTCTATCGTTCTTTCCCCGCAAGCTGCGGTTGTCGATTTCTTGTATCATCCAGCCGCCCAGTTTTGGGCGGATCATCATGCAACCTCCTTTCTGACACACCACGCAAGGGCGGATTTCGAGGCACGCAAAAGCAGTTGTTTAGTATACGACGCTCAGGCACCATCCTGTACCGGCCTTTTGTGGAATCATCTATCCAGTGCGTTCGGATACAGGAATTATCGCTTTTCACCGCTGGTGCCCGCTGCGGAGAAGACCGATTCGGCGGCCTACGAATCTCCACAAGAGGCAGTTTTTGGTGACTCGCCTGCCCTAAGACTGAACCATTCCCTCGCAGTTGGACAGGATGCACTACTTTACAGCATACATCTTGCGAAGCTTTTACTTCAGAAGGATATCGACCGTGTTTTGAAGGAACCGAAAGTGTCAAGGCGAGTGGAGATGGCCGAGCAACTCATTCGCAAAGGTCTTACCAGAATTCAAGAGGCCATCCGTATCACTATACGAGGTACTGCGGTGTTCTCGGTAAAGGGTAACGACGTCATTATTCCCAGATATGGTGCTTTTCTTAACGCCCCCGATGCTCCGTATTCTGTCGGTCTCGTAAAAGAGGGACAACGCGCGAAGATCACGGCCATGCGGAATCCTTGGATCGAAATCCCGAGCGTTGATCTGGGCGCGCTTTTTTTGCGACATGGAGGTGGCGGCCACCAACGTGTCGCATCGGTGGTGCTCGATATGCAGGATGCAGACGGTGCAGAGATGATGCTGGATGTAATAGTAGATGAAATCGAGTCCTCCGCGTACCAGACGTGCGACGGGAGGAGACAAACGAGATGATCGAGAAGTTCAACTTCTACGACTTGTACGCCTACTTTTTGCCCGGTGTGATTCTTCTGGCACTCATGCTCATCCCCTTTGCACTCACAGTGCCGTTCTCTTCATCCTTTCAGTCAGGTATTTTTGCGTTGGTACTAAGTTATGTGTTCGGCTACCTCGTGCAAAGCGTCGCACGTGTATTATTCCCGTCCAAGGTCCGGAAGGAAGGCAAAGAGCGTTACCCATCTCAAATCCTCCTCGACGCTGACGATAGGGGCCTTTCGAGTGACTTAAAGACAATGGTAGGAAAGTTCATCAACCAACAATTTGGGCTACAGGTTATAGAGGGCGGAGACGTTGCGACTATCGATCGCGCTCGCAATGATGCATTTCGTCTTTGCAGAACATACCTGCTTCAGGAATCAAAGAAGAGTTACGCAGAACAGCTTCAGGGGATGTATGCTTTCTTTCGGGGTGCCTCGACAGCGTGTCTACTTGGTCTTCCTGCCTATATGTCTGTCGCGGTATACGCACTGGTTGGCCCGCGAATCGTGTGGCTTCCTATATCTGCAGCGCTTTGGCTGTGTTTTTTTCTTTTGATCCAGAGCCGGTTCCACTATGGCGAAGACCCAGTGCCAAGAACTGAAAAGCATGGTTTTTGGAGGCGTGCATGGACACGGTTAAGCGACCAGTGGTATTTCTGGCTTCTTTCTGCTGTTGCCCTTGTTCTCGGGAGTTTCTTTGATGTTTTGGCTTTATCGCGCTCCCATCATGTATCTGATGGCAAGGTGATTCTCGCTACCATTGTAATGGTCTTGATCCTCGGTTCAACCGCTTCAGTTTTTGCCGCATCATCGCGCTCGATGATGTGGGATTTCGCAGCCACCGTGTATCGTGATTACGCGGCCCTGAGCCAGAAAGTGTTTAAGACCCAGGATGCGCAGTGATCTGCCGAGGAAAGAGGTAGATCTTTCGCGGTACTGCGCGCAAGAAGGTCGGAAGTGTTTCTGGGAATACGGCTTACTTGACAAGATATGCGTGTCGTGTGTTCATACCGACAAGTACCTCGAAGGAGGCGCCCTGGAGACTTCGGCACTTGGTACCCCCCTGACCTTACGTAATGGGACGTGCCCAAACGTCTTTTGGGATGCCTTCGTCTGGCTGGACATTACGTGCCGCGTACTGCCCATCGGACGTCTGGACCCATTCCCTGAGCCGCACTATGTGATTTCCATTGTCCTGGTACAGCTCTGTCTCTACGAAGGTGCAACGAGCGGTATCGTTCGTCCAGGCGCCGGAATTGGCGTAGATGTGTTTTGTGCCAGAGGGTATCAGAGCTGTTGACTCGAAGGAACCCGGAGTCGAGTTTAAGTCGTACTTGTGGGTATGGCCGCAGATAACTATCTTTGCCTCGTCGTGATGGAAGAATACAGAGCTTACAGCCCGATCCAAGCTGGCAGCGTCACTCCATAGTGCATCATAGGCATTAACATTATCAGGATGGTTGGTTTTCCATTGACTGAAGATGGAGTTATAACGGTCCTTAACCTGCTCCCAGGTCACAAGGCCGGGGACCCCGGCAAGTCCGTTCATTATGGCAGCGTGCTGATCTGGGGCATGATCGCTCACGAGCGTAGTGAACAGACCCATAAGGGCGTCATCAATGGCGGAGCGCGTCGTTGTAAACATCGCCTGTTGCGGATCCCGGCTCTCAGGGATTTTGTTGTGGATGTGGCCTATCCAATCCATAAAAACTTCCAAACCATTAATTGACTTACCTGTCTTCAAGGCTTCTTGAGCAGTAATACGGGAAACGAAGAACCCAAAAGGCAGGGCGCTCGCTGTAAATCCGTCGCCGGATCTCGGAGAATATGGGGCGTTGAAGAGCCCATACCAGTGGCCATGTTCAGCCCATATGCCGTCATCGGTATGATAAACATCGTGGGCGTCGTCGTCATGCCCGTCATCCCGGCCGGGATGCTCGATGCCTGGGAAAATATTCTCCATAATAGGCTTATTCGCGAGCATGTCATGATTTTCGCGCACATAAGTGAGCCTGCGCTGAGAGGCTAGTTCTCTAAGCCAGGCAGTCACGAGTTGATTCTGCGGGGCGTTGGCGATATTATGAAACTGCTCTGTTTGATGGTCGCGGTCTGTCGGGTCAAATTGAGTGGGGCAAATCCATTCATCGAAAAGGTCTCCAACAATCACCACATTCTGCACTGATTCGTCATCGATGCAGTATTGCTTGAGGAATTTAGCGAGCATTTCCGGGCGTCCGTTGTAAAACCAGCCGTAAGCATGGAAATTTGCACCGGGGCTGACACTCCTTCCGTCACCCATGTGGACGTCACTGATAAAGACCCGCTTGATCGTATTTCCGTTACTCATAACTCGTTCTCCTCATTTCGTACGTCTCGTTATCAGTTCTATCCCTGGGATTATGCTGATGGAACACCCACGTGCTATTTTGATGCCGGTCCTCATTCTTGAGTGGCTTCAGAGTGCTTTGAGCGCGCTGGAACTCGTGATGACATCGACGAGGAATCCCAGTGCGTTTGCGGCTTTGCCCAGCTTATCGGAAAGGTCTTTCAGGTCGCTCACATCCTGTTGTATCTGCTTGTTCACGTCATCCAGTTCTGCCTTATAGCCCTTCAACTCAGCGATTTTTTCATCGAGGGCGCCCGCGATAAGATCGGCTTCGATGTCTTCCAGGCAATTACGCGAGTCCTCAAGGTCCTTCTGGCGGACAGGGTCCGGCTTCGCTTTACTGTTTTCGTTATCAATTTCCTCATTTACGGAATTTTTTGCGTCCCTGACGAGCTTGAGCGTGTCGAGTATCTCCGTGTTTGCCATCTCCTCCCTCCGCTATTTCTTGTCTAGTTTGTCTTTCAAATCCATGGCGGCTTTCACCTCGTCGGCCAGGACCTGCACCTCTGCGATCTCAGAAGGCAGATCCTGTTTCTTCGACACCATGTCGGCGAGCGCTGCATGGGCCACGCGATAGGAAGCGGCGGCCTCGATGGCCGCAGCCGCAAGCTGCGCCGTGGTATCGATGTCCTCGATCTTGTCCGCGACCGTGAGGGCAAGGGTAAGGGGCTGCTTGCCGTTGTACTGTCCGGTCGTTGTATATAAGTGCGTCATGTCATCCTTTTCATTGGCCAGTAAGCCGCCCGCGGTCAGCGCGGGCGGGGCTTTATCGGCGGCCGGGAGCTTCACGCCCGCAAGCTGGTTGTCGTTGAGATACAGGGCCATTGTCTCCTCAATGGTCGCCGTCATGGGCCGGATAACGGGGTCTGCCGAAACGACCGCTTTTTTCAGGGCCTCTTCCTGCTGAGCTCTAATGTACATCCCCCCGACCCCCCTGACTGCGGCCGCCACGGCAGAGCCGAATGTACTGAGACTCGCCTTTTGAAGCGTGTTGTATTCCTTGATTCCTTTATCTATGCTCGACCCGAGGGTCTCGCAGCTAGCCTGGAGCGCCGTCGTGAAATCGTCCGATGTGAGCTTCACCAGGAGGTCGGCGTAATCTTTCAGGACCTTGAGCGTCGCATCGGTCCCGGCCCCCCTTGAAGCGAGCTTCGCTTCCTGGCGCAAGGCGCTGTTGATCCCGTTAAGGGCCGCAGCGCCGCTCATATCGGTGGACGCCTGGATCACCAGCCTGGTTTTCCTTATCTTCGCGTGCTCCGTGACGACCTTTCCCGGCAACTGGGGGCAATCCTTCGCCGCCGTCGCAAACTTGTTGACCTCCTTCACCTGGCTCTTCGTGAGGGCGCCGCAACCGAGGCACACGACAGAGAAGGAGAGTATCAGGAGATAAACAACTGATCGTTTTGACATATGCACCTCCACTGATCTATGCGCCGATGCGCCTTCGAAAGCGTCAGCGTCCGCGGCGCCCGGACGGGGTCGGTCCGTGGTTCCGGTCGCGGCGTGAATCGGTCTTCGAGGGAACAAGGGACATCTCTTAAGAAAGTAAATAACCTACCCCTTGCTCCTTCTCCAGTAGCTCATACCCGTTTCTTGGAAGAGCCTGTATCCGCCATCGCCACTCTGGCCAATCTTTACCATGAGAAGCCCATAATGGCAAGCGAAAAATCGGGTGATGTCAACGCAAAGTAGAAATGTCCGGTATGTAGTCTATCGTCTGTTTCTCTTCTAGTACCGATCCCCTGCTCATGACCCTTCCGCCGCCGTACTGTGGGAATGTGGTAAAGGCGGAGCCTTTTCCATAT
>JBEKOT010000112.1:0-8876 GCA_049521495.1 Syntrophorhabdales bacterium
GCGAAGATCGTCATAAACGAGCAGAAGATACTTCCCCCCGCAGTCAACCTCGGACAGGCGAAGTATCCCGAGGGCATACCGGAGACGTTCAAGAAGTTTTTCAAGGAGAACGTCCATGTGGTCAAAGGCCAGGAGATCGCGTTTTCCCTGGGGAACGCCCAGGCGGCGAATGTGGTTCTCGTCGGCGCCTTCTCGAATTTCTTTCCGGAGATCAAGAAAGACATGTGGATGAGGGCGCTTACGGATCTTCTCCCGAAGAAGATTCATGAGCTGAATATAAAGGCGTTTTCAGAGGGGAAGAAAGCGCTATAAATGACGGGCCGGCTGACCCGGTAGGTCCTGTGATCCCTTGCGACACGGAACCTGCCGGCTGGTCGGCGACCGCGGAGCCTAAGGGGGGATTATGAATTTTGCCGGTTTTTGCCGTCTCAATGCAAGCAAGTTCCCGGAGCGGGAGTTTATCATCGAAAGCTATCCGTCCAAGAAGACGCGCCGCGTCCTTACATGGAAGGAGCTCGAAGAGCAGACGAACAAGGTAGCGAACTACCTGATCGACGAGTGCGGCATCAAAAAAGGGGACGTGGTGCAGCACTTGCTCCTCAACAGCATCGAATGGTATATCACGTACATGGCGGTGCTGAAAACGGGGGCGGTGATCAGCCCCCTCAACTTCAGGTTCGCAAGCAACGACATAAAGTACGCCTGCGATGTCACTAGAAGCAAGGTCTTCATCCTGGGCGAGACGTTCGTACCCAGGGTGGATCCCATCATGAAGGCGATGGAATACTGCAGGCATTACGTCTGCGTGGGTAACGCGCCGGCCGGCATGAAGGCCTATGGAGAGATCGTCGGCAACGGCAAAGCTTCTCCGGTCCTTGTAGAAGCGGGAGAGGACGACATGGCGGAGCTCATGTTCACTTCCGGCACTACGGGAGCGCCGAAACCCGTCTCCCATACCCACGGGACGCTCTTCTGGATAGGCGTCGGGAACGCCCTTACCTACAATGAGGGCTACAGCAGCGTCTACCTGTCGCCCCATCCTTTCTATCACAGATGAGGGGTGCACCGGCGGCTGGAACACGGTCCCTACGTGGGCCGACGTCCTGGCGGCGATAAAGTCGGGTCAGATCAGCCTGAAGGATTACGACCTCTCCCGCTTGAAGCACATTGAGATAGGCGCGCAGCCTGTTCCTTACGCGCTCCTCGAAGATTCGAAGAAGATATTCCCCGGCCTTCCCATCAGCAACATTTACGGAATTACGGAAGGGGGCGGGGGTGGGACGCTCAACTGCTACGACCAGGACATCATGAGGAAGCCCGGCTCCATCGGCAAGGCGACGGCCTTCATGGAGGCGAAAGTGGTCGATTCAGAAGGGAAAGAGATGCCCGCCGGAACAATCGGAGAGCTTTTGCTAAAAGGGCCGAGGCTCATGAAGGAATACGCATTCAATCCCGAAATGACGCAAAAAACGATCACCGACGGCTGGCTCCATACGGGGGACCTGGCATACATGGATAGCGAAGGCTTCATCTTCTTCGCGGACCGTGCCAAAGACCTCATCATCAGGGGGGGAGAGAACATATTCCCGGCCGAGATCGAGGACGCCCTCAGGAAGCACCCGAAGATCCAGGACGTTGCGGTGCTCGGCTATCCCCACCCGAGGCTGGTCGAGATCGTCATGGCGATCATCCAGGTAAGGCAGGGTGAGACCTTGACCGACGAGGATGTGATAAACTTTGTCAAAGATCGCGGCCTGGCGAAATATAAATGGCCCGAAAAGATAGTGCAGGCCGTTGTTCCGAGGAACCCTTCGGGCAAGATAGAGAAGCCGAAGCTTAGAGACATATACGTCAGGCCTGCAAAGGAAGCGATGGAGAAGGAATTCAGGAAAGCATAGAGCCTCTTCCTTTTTCGAGGGGTGAGCCCGCCGGCCGGACCGCCCCTTGCCCGAAGGTCGCGTGGAGGGGGCGGCCGGGGCGCCCGCGCAGCGGGTCGCTCAATAATCGAACGGGGGTTTCCAATGATCAACCAATCCTTAATCGGGGAGTTTCAGAAGATCGTAGGCAGCGAGAACGTGCTCACTTCGAAAGAGGCATTGAAGGCATACTCTTACGACGGCACGACGAACTGGATAAGGGAGCCTGACGTCGTAATCTTCCCCACCAGCGCCTCCCAGGTGTCCGCCATACTCAAGATCGCCAACAAAGAGAAGATACCCGTCACGCCGAGGGGCGGAGGCACGAACGTGAGCGGAGGCTCCGTTCCCTGGCTGGGCGGGATCGCGCTCGTCATGACGAAGATGAACAAGATAGTGAAGGTCGACAAGGAGAACCTGACCGCCACCGTGGAGCCGGGCGTGGTCCTCCAGGACCTCACCATGAGGATTGCAAAGGACGGCCTTTTCTTCCCCCCCGACCCACAGAGCTTCCTGGGCGCCACTCTGGGAGGAATCATCTCTGAGAACGCAGGCGGCCCGGCGTGCGTCAAGTACGGGGTGACCAAGCAATATATCCTGGGGGTCGAGGTCGTGCTGGCCACGGGCGAGGTCATCAATCTCGGCGGAAGGACCCTGAAGAACGTTGTCGGATACGACCTTCTCCATATTTTTATCAGCGCCGAAGGCACCCTCGGTGTGATTACGAAGGCCGAGCTCCGCCTTTCCCCATTGCCCCCGGCGAGAAAGACGATTGTGGTGGTCTACGACGACGTAGCGACGGCCGGGGAGAGCGTGTACAGGGTGCTGGAGAACGGGATCATCCCCTGCAAGATCGAGCTCATCGATAACTGGGTTATCAACAGGATAGAAGAGATGATGCCCATAGGCCTGCCGAAAGACGCAGACGCCGTGCTCCTCTTCGAATGCGACGGCATCGCCGAGGCCGTGGAGAAAGAAACCGAGAAGATCGTCGAGATCACCAAGAAGTACGGGGCCAAAGACGTAAAGGTGGCCAAAGACGCGGATGAGGCGAACAAGTACTGGCTCGCAAGAAGGGCGGGCTTCGCAGCGGTATTCGGGAAGGCAAAGACCGTCCTTGCGGAGGACGTCACTGTGCCGCGGGGCAGGATCCCCGACCTGATCAACAAGTGCAAGGAGCTCGCCAAGAAATACAACGTCGAGGTTATGGTGCTGGGCCACGCGGGTGACGGGAACCTCCACCCCTCGATCATGACCGACATGAGCAACGAGGAGCACTATAAGAGGGCGGTGGGCGCGATGGAGGAGATCATCCAGGGGGCCGTCGACCTGGGCGGGGTGCTCTCGGGTGAGCACGGCATCGGGCTTGAGAAGCAGAAATTCTTCAGCAAAATAACGGACCCCGTTGTGGTTAATATGATGAAGGGTGTAAAGGCGCTCTTGGATCCGAACAACATAATGAATCCAGGCAAAATCTGGGATTAAATTAGGGGGATAATCCGTGAAAGATCTCAGAGAGCTCAAAAAAGTCGAGCAATACGTTGACCAGTGCATGAAGTGCGGCTTCTGCAGCTTCTTCTGTCCGGTTTATCAGGAGGAGAGGGTGGAGACGTCCGTTGCCAGGGGCAAGAACTACCTCGCGAAACTCGCCATAAAGGGCCAGCAGGAGTTCACGCCCGAGCTGGGCGAGATTATAGGCAAGTGTCTGCTCTGCAAGCGGTGCGTAGTCAACTGCCCGGCCAAGGCGCAGATCGACAGGGTCATCGTGGCGGCCCGGGCGCAGATGGTTAAGGAAAAGGGCCTGGGCCTGGTCAAAGGCTTTGTCTTCAGGAGGGCCATGGCAAACAGGTCCGCAATGGGACGCTACGCGAGGCTGATGCAGACCTTCCAGTGGCTTTTCCCACGCACTGAAGGGAAGATACGACACCTGCCCGACTTCATCAAATCTTTAGGCGCCAGGAACTTCCCCGAGCTCGCCGGCACTTTCCTGCGGGACCAGGTGAAGCCCGTCTACCCGGCAATCGGTGAGACCAAAATGAGGGTCGGTTTCTTCATGGGGTGCGCCACGGATTTCGTCTATCCCGAGCTCGGCCTGAAACTTATAGACTTCCTTACGCACCGGGGGGTCGAGGTGGTGGTGCCCAAGACCCAGAACTGCTGCGGGGCGGCCGTCTATTTCAGCGGAGATTTTGAAACGGGCCGTTTCCTTGCGGACGAGAACATAAAGGCCTTCGGCGACGTCGATACCATAGTCACCGCCTGCGGCACGTGCAGCTCCACACTCAAAGACTACAAGAAGTATCTTGCCGACAACGAAGACCAGGAGAAGCGGTACGGCGACTTCGAAAAGAAGATCAAGGACGCGACCGAGTTCGTCGTCGACGTGATGAAGGTGAAGCCCGAAGAGCTGAAACTGAAAAAGGAGTTCATCGGCAAGACGGCAACCTGGCATGACCCCTGTCACCTTGTCAGGTATCAGAACATCAAGGACCAGCCGAGGGCCATACTGAAAGGCCTCGCGGGCCTCAAGTACGTGGAGATGGGCAATGCCGACCTCTGCTGCGGAATGGGCGGCTCTTTTTCCGTCTACCACTATGACCTCAGCAAGAAGATAGCGGCAAAGAAGATGGAAGGGATAAAGGCTACAGGCGCGGATATAGTCGTGACGGCGTGCCCGGGGTGCATGATCAACCTGATCGACAACATTCTCCATAACAAGATGCCCCAGAAGGTTTATCACCTCCTGGAGCTGGTAGAATAGACGTCTAAATTATACTTTTAGGGGGTTTGGTATGAAACTTGGACACTGGCTGACGGCGAAAGACGTTGTAAGAGTGGGTGCCTTCAAGTGGCCCAACAAGGTCAGCATCAAAGATCTGAACAAGTCTCACACGTACAAGGAATGGAACGAGCGCTCGTGCCGGCTTGCGAACGCCCTTGCGACGACGGGCATGAAAAAAGGGGACAGGTTTGCGGCGCTGGCTTACAACTGCGTCGAGTGGATGGAGATTTACGCGGCTGCGGCAAAAGGCGGCTTCATATGCGTTCCTATCATGTTCAGGCTTTCGGGGCCGGAGATGGAGTACATCATCAACCACTGCGAGGCCAAGGCCTTTATCGTTCAGGACCAGTGGGTGGACCACGTGACCGGCATGAAGAAGAACCTGGAGGCGGTGAAGACCTATATTTCCTTCGGCGCAGACGCCAAGCCTAAGTTCGACGGCTATCTGCCCTACGAAGACATCCTGGCGAAGGCGAGCCCGGAAGAGCCGGCTACCGAAGTCAACGCCGACGACCTCTGGGTCATCATGTACACGGGCGGGACAACCGGAAAGCCTAAGGGCGTCATGAAAACCCACGCCTCCCTCTTCGCGCAGTATTTCATCTCGATCTTCGACCACCAGTTCGACTTCAACGACGTCAATCTCCTCGTTATGCCGTGCTGCCACGTGAACTCCCTCTTCTATTCCTTTGTCGTAACCTGGGTGGGCGGCACGGTCATGTGCTACAACATGGTCAGCTTCAACGCGGAGAACCTTCTCAAGACATTCTCGGACCACAAGGTCACCTTCACCTCTCTTGTCCCCACCCACTATATCATGATGCTCGCCCTGCCGGACGAGGTGAAGCAAAAATACGACCTCACCTCCATCAAGAAGCTCCTTATCTCTTCGGCGCCGGCCAGGCGGGATACGAAGCTCGGCATCCTGAAGATGTTCCCCAATTCGCAGCTCGATGAGGCATACGGATCGACTGAAGCGGGCATAGTCACCATACTGAAACCCAACGAGCAGCTCACGAAGCTCGGCTCTTGCGGAAGGGAGGTAATTGGGTCGGACGTGATCAGGTTCTACGACGAGGACGGAAATCTCGTAACGGAGCCGAACAAGGTGGGCGAGCTCTATTCGCGGAGCCCTATGCTTTTCGAGGGATACTGGAAGGAGCCGGAGAAGACCAAGGCGGCCATGAAAGGTGAGTACTTCAGCGCCGGCGACATGGGCATGAGGGATGAAGACGGCTATATCTACCTTGTGGACAGGAAAGCTAACATGATAATCTCCGGCGGGGAGAACATCTTCCCATCGGAAGTGGAGAACTGTGTGGGCGGCCACCCCAAGGTAAAGGACGTGGCAGTTATCGGCGTGCCCCATGAGAAGTGGGGGGAGCAGGTGACCGCGGTAGTCGTGCTCCACGAGGGGCAGACGGCGACGCCCGATGAAATCTCCGGTTATTGCAAGGGCAAAATCGCAAGTTTCAAGGTGCCCAAGAACATCATCTTCATCAAGGACGATGAGATGCCGAGATCTGGGGCAGGCAAGATCCTCCACAGGATATTGAGGGAAAAATACGGCATGTGGAAAGACCACGTGTAGTAACAACCTGCCTCTAGTTCCCAGGTAATGAAGACGATAAAGCGGAGGACGGCTGCCCGGAGGCGGCCGTCCTCAGATGCGGGAGAGGAACGACCATGGCACAAGCGCAAGCAGATGGACTGGCATTGGCGAAAAAATATTACAGCGCGTATGGGTCGAGGGCGAGGGAGCTGAAAGGCTCGGGCAGGAAGGTGATCGGCTATCTGACCGCCCTCGGACCCGTCGAGGTCCTGACAGCAGCCGGTGTTGTACCGATTCGGCTGAAGGGCGACGTTTCCGAGCCGATCACGAAGGCCGACGCCTACATGGAGACGATCGTCTGCCCCTTTATTCGCAACGTTTTCGATTCGGTTCTGAAGGGGAAATTCGAATACCTCGACGGCATGGTGTTGCCCCACCAGTGTGACAGCACCGAGAAAACGAACAACGAATGGAGCTACAACCTCAATCTGCCGTATTGGCACTTCCTGAACGTCCCCCATCTTACGGATGACCCGTCGCTGGAGTTCTTTCAGTCCGTTCTGGGCGTCTTCGTGAAGAGCCTTGAGCGGTTCCTGGGGAGGGCGATAAGCCGGGAAGACCTGGCCGGCGCAGTCCGGGCGCACAATGAGAACAGGCTGGCCATGAGGGAGCTCTATGCCTTGAGAAAGGTCGATCCGCCCCTAATTTCCGGTGTCGAGATGACGCAGGTCCTGGTTGCTGCCATGAGCCTGCCCGTCGAGGAGTCTACAGCCCTCATAAAAAGTGTAACGGCTGAGGTGCAGGGGAGAGGGAGGCAGGCGGGCGCTCCGGGCGCCAGGGTCATGCTCGTAGGCGACCAGATCGATGACTACGCTATCGCGAAAATCATCGAGGACGCCGGAGGGAAGCTCGTGATGGACAACCTCTCCATAGGCAGCAAGGTTTACTGGCCGGACGCGGAAGCAACGCCCGACCCGCTTGCCGGCCTGGCCGAGCGTTATCTGCGGAAGATAAAAATACCCACGACCTACGTCACCTTCGGGGAGACGTACCAGGAGAACCTGGAGGCCCGGTTCGGCCACATAAGGGGTTTTATCAAGGAATTCGGGGTAAACGCGGTAATTCTCTTCGTCTACAAGTACTGCGACCCCTACGGCTTTGAGGTCCCGTCCATCAAACGCTTCATCGAGCAGACAGGCGTGCCTGTCCTCTACCTCGAGGACGAGTACTCCACATCGACCCTGGGAAGGACGAAGACCAGGATCGAGGCGTTCCTCGAGATGATCGCATAAACTGCAAGGGGGAAAAGATGGCTGACGAGAAGAAACCGAGGGCCCTTGCGACCGCCGCTGCGGCCAAGGTACCGAAAATGACGCGCGCCAACATGGCGGCCACAGTCAGGGCAAGGGAAGAGGGAAAAACAGTGGCCTATGCTTTCATCGTCTGCGCGGTGGATGAGATCATGAGGGCCATGGACATAGTACCCGCATGGGGTGAGAGCTTTTCAGGCATATGCGCGGCCAAAAGGGACGCGGAAAGGTTCCTGCAAAAAGCGGAGGCCGAAAACTTCTCCCGCTCGCTCTGTACTTACGCCACCTGCAACCTTGGCTTCGATATGTGGCGGGAGGAACTGGGGGGCGAGATGCCGCCCAACCCTCCGTGGGGCGGGATGGGAAGACCGGATATGGTCCTGGGGTCGGGCCAGCTGCTCTGCGACCCAAGGTACAAGTGGCCCCAGGCAACGCAGCATTACCTGCCGGATGTGCCGGTGTTCGTGGGAGGCATGTACTATCCGCCGTGGGACCCCACAATAGACCACAAGGAGCAGGAGAAGTTCTACGTCAAGTATAATACGGAGGAGCTCCACGCCTGCGTCCGTTTTTGCGAGAAGGTAACGGGCAAGAAGATGGACTGGGACAAGCTTGCGGAGATCGTGGACCTTTCGGACCGGACCTGGAACATGTTCATCGAGACATACGAGCTGCGAAAGGCCGTGCCATGCCCCATGGACACTGGGGACGCAATGAACACCATGGTCCCCATCTCTTTCATGCTGGGCACCCAGGAATGCTACGACTTCTATGCCGACCTTCGCACCGAGCTCCTGCAGAAGATCGAGAACAAAGAAAGTGTTGTGGAAGACGAGAAATACAGGCTCCTCTGGGGCGCGGGCCTTCCTTCCTGGTTCGCCCTTGCCGATTTTCAGTATTTCAACGGCAAAGGCGCCGTCTTCCCCGTCGAAACGACGTACCGGTGCAGCGAGGCAGTCTACCGGCTTGACCTCCCCAAGACAAACGACCCCCTCGAGCATATCGCCTGGAGATGGGTGCGCTACTGGACTTACTGGTATGACAAGGCCCGCAAGCGTCCCGGGTCAATGCCGGAGGTGGAGCGGCTGATCGAGTATATCGAGGATTACAAGTGCGACGGGGTTGTCTTCCATTCGGCCTTTTCGTGCCGCTCGTGGCATGCGGGCATAATGCTGCAGGCCCAGATGCTGAAGAAAGTTTACCGGGACGTGCCGGTCCTGATCATGGAGGGCGATATAGTCGATATCAGCTCATACAACGAGGCCGACACCCACAACAGGATCGACGCGTTCATAGAGACGCTCGCAACCGCGAAA
>JBEKOT010000113.1:0-8017 GCA_049521495.1 Syntrophorhabdales bacterium
GCTCACTCGCCATAGCACTGGTCAATCTCTTTACGACACGTCTTGTCACACCCCATCCGCTGCCGCGAATGGACTTCTCCAGGGGGATTCCTCCTGAATCGTCCACTCTGGTCGTGGTCCCCACCATGCTGACGAGCCGCGAACATATCGGACGTCTCTCCGATGCCCTGGAAGTCCGGTTCCTGGCAAACCGGGACGACAACCTCCAGTTCGGCCTGCTTACCGACTTCCGGGACGACTCCGAGGAGAAACCGACCGGGGATGAAACGCTCCTGTCACTGGCCCGGCAAGGCATAGAGGCGTTGAACGAAAAATACAGGGGCCGGGCGGGCGATCTCTTTTTCCTGTTTCACCGCCCCCGTCAATGGAACCTGCAGGAGCGAGCCTGGATGGGCTACGAGAGGAAGCGGGGGAAGCTCGCGGAGTTGAATGCCCTTCTCCGCGGAGGCGCAGGCGACGGATTCTCCCTAATCGTCGGCAATACCGAAGCGCTATCGAACGTCAGATATGTCATCACCCTCGACACGGATACGGAGCTTCCACGCGATTCGGCGCGGCAGCTTGTGGGGGCAATGGCCCACCCCCTCAATCTCCCTCTCTACGACGCAGATAAGGGGCGCATCGTGAGCGGATACGGCATTCTTCAGCCACGGGTGGCGATAAGCCTGCCCGGCACGAACCGGTCTCGCTATGCCCGTATGTGGGGTAGTGATGCCGGTATCGATCCTTACACCCGCGTCGTCTCCGATGTCTACCAGGATCTCTTCGGCGAAGGCTCATTTATCGGCAAGGGCATCTACGACGTTGACGCCTTCGAGCAGGTGCTCAGGGAACGTTTCCCCGAAAACCGTATTCTGAGCCATGATCTTATCGAAGGGTGTTATCTGCGCTCAGGGCTCATCAGCGACGTGCAACTGTACGAAGAGTACCCGTCGCGGTACGGCGCTGACGTAAGTCGCCGCCGGCGCTGGATCAGGGGCGATTGGCAGCTTGTGAGATGGCTGTTCCCCGGCGTTCCCGGCCTCAATGCGCGTTTCCGGAAGAACCCGCTCACCCCGTTGTCGCGCTGGAAGATCCTTGACAACCTTCGGCGCAGTCTTGTGTCGCCGACATTGACACTTCTCGCGCTCGCCGGCTGGACCGCGCTGCCATCCCCATGGTTCTGGACTGCATCGATCTTCGGCATCGTGCTGATTCCTTCATTGGTTGCCTCTCTCATGGAGATCCTGAAGAAACCCGAGGACGTGCTCATGGGGCAACACCTCGCCGGTGCGGCCCGGTCCGCCGGCAGAAGCGTCACCCAGGCGATCTTCGTGCTTCTT
This sequence comes from Syntrophorhabdales bacterium, assembly GCA_049521495.1. Classification (GTDB taxonomy): domain Bacteria; phylum Desulfobacterota; class Syntrophorhabdia; order Syntrophorhabdales; family WCHB1-27; genus CAWEPK01. The sequence goes on from JBEKOT010000113.1 coordinate 1,323, forward strand.
TGTCTGCCTCATGAGGCATTTTTCAGCGGGGCTGCCATTCTGCACACCCTGTGGCGAATTCTGGTCTCGGGCAGGGGTCTTTTGGAATGGAACCCTTCGGGGGAGGCGGACCGGAGCAGCCGGACGGACCTCGCCGGGTCCTGGCAAAGCATGTGGATAGCGCCCGTCATTGCCGGTGTGGCGGCGGGTTATCTCCTGCATGCAAGACCTGTCGCCCTGCCCGCAGCCCTACCAATCTTAAGCCTATGGTTTATCTCTCCCGTCGTCGCCTGGTGGATCAGCAAGCCCCTCGGTCCCCGGAGATCACGGCTGGCAGAGGATCAGATCGTTTTCTTGCGGAAGCTTTCCCGCAAAACCTGGGCCTTCTTCGAGGCCTTCGTCGGTCCTGACGATCATTGGCTGCCACCCGACAATTACCAGGAAGAGCCGGTTGCGGCAGTTGCGCACAGGACATCGCCCACCAACATGGGACTTGCCCTGCTTGCGAATCTGTCGGCTTGCGACTTCGGCTATATTCCCGTCGGCCAGTTCATCGAACGCACGGACAAGGCCTTGCACACGATGGCGGGCCTGGAGCGGCACCGGGGCCACTTTTACAACTGGTACGACACGGAATCCCTCAAGCCCCTGCTGCCCATGTATGTTTCGTCCGTTGACAGCGGGAACCTGGCCGCAAGCCTTCTCACCCTGCGGGCGGGATTGCTCGCGCTGCCCGATGAGAAACTGCTGGGAGCACGGCTCTTCGACGGTCTTGGGGACACGCTGATGGTGCTTTCGGATGCTGTTGGCGCACGTAAGCCTGCCGCCATCGGCCAGATGGAGGAGGACCTGGAGTCGGCACGCGCTTTTTCGCCGGATTCAACGCTCATGACCGTGAAAAAAAGCATCGACCGCCTGACAGCCTCTGCCACGGAGGTGGTCCTCAGTCTTGACTCTGCCCCTGACAGCGATGCTCTACGGTGGGCCCGCGCCTTTACGGCCCAGTGCCGGGCTGCCCTCGATGAACTGACCCTGTGTGCTCCATGGGCTCAACTCCCCTCGGTGCCTAAATCAGTGCTCAAGGACTCTCCGCACCTCAACGCTATCCCGACGCTCCGCCAACTGGCCTGCCTTGAGGATCGACTGCTGCCGCGGTTCGGGGAACAGGCAGGGCCTTTTGGGACGGCCGAGGAGCAACATGAACTTGATGCATTCGCGGAGCTCGTCACCAAGTCAAGCCTGATCGCAAGGGAACGAATTGCCGCACTCGTTGACCTTGCGCTCCTTTCCGGAGAACTCGCCTGCCACATGGAATGGGAATTCCTCTATGACAGGGCACGCCGTCTCCTGACCATCGGCTACAACGTGAGCAACAGCCGGAGGGATGAGAGTTACTACGACCTCCTGGCGTCCGAGGCGCGGCTCAGTAGTTTCGTTGCCATTGCACTGGGACAACTGCCTCAGGAAAGCTGGTTCGCACTAGGCCGCCTCCTCACCGTCGACGGTGGAGAGCCGATTCTCCTGTCCTGGAGCGGCTCCATGTTCGAATACCTGATGCCGCTCATCCTTATGCCGACCTATGAGCACACGCTCCTCGACCAGACTTGCAAGGCGGCTGTCGCAAGCCAGATCGACTACGGAAAGAAGCGAGGGGTGCCGTGGGGTATTTCAGAATCGTGCTACAACATGATCGACGGTCATCTCAACTACCAGTATTCCGCTTTTGGCGTGCCCGGCCTGGGACTCAAACGGGGGCTCGCCGGGGACCTGGTCATTGCCCCTTACGCCTCGGCATTGGCGCTCATGGTGGCGCCCGAGGAGGCAGCCAGGAACCTCGAGGCGTTGGCCTCCAAGGGAATTCTCGGCAAGTACGGTTTTTATGATGCCGTCGATTACACCAAGGCCCACCTGCCCCTGGGCCGCTCGAACTCCGTGGTTCGGTCCTTCATGGCACATCACCAAGGCATGAGCTTCCTCTCCCTCGCCTATCTGCTGCTCGACCGGCCCATGCAAAAAAGATTCGAGTCGGATCCTGCGTTCCAGGCGACAATGCTGTTGCTTCAGGAGCGGCTGCCAAAGGCCACGGCCTTCTACTCGCACGTCTCGGAGCTATCCCAGACGCATCAGGCAACACATCTTGCAGAGGAGAAGCCGGTACGCGTTTACTCGACCCCCCATACGCCCGCACCGGAGGTGCAACTCCTGTCGAACGGCAGATACCACGTGATGATCACCAACGCAGGCGGCGGCTATAGTCGATGGAAAGACATAGCGGTGACCCGCTGGCGTGAAGATACGACCCTGGACAATTGGGGCGCCTTCTGCTACATCCGTGATGTGGGAAGCGGCGTCTATTGGTCGGCAGCTTACCAGCCGGTCCAGAGGGCGTCCAAAGGGTACGAGGCGATATTCTCGGAAGGGCGGGCGGAGTTCCGCCGTCGGGATGAAGGCATCAGCACCCATACGGAGATCGCGGTATCGCCCGAGGATGATGCCGAGCTGCGGCGGATCACCATTACCAACCGTTCGGAGACGCCACGAACGATCGACATCACGAGCTACGCCGAAGTCGTCCTCGCGACGCCCGCCGCAGACGCACTCCACCCGGCCTTTAGTAATCTCTTCGTTCAAACCGAGATCATCAGGCCACAGAGCGCGATCATAGCAACCCGCCGACCCCGTTCCGTTGACGAGCAACCGCCGTGGATGTTTCACGTGATGGCGGTCCATGGGGCGGACACAGGTGAGATGTCCTATGAGACCGACCGCATGCGATTTATCGGCCGCGGAAAGACTGCTGCCGCACCCGTTGCAATGAGTAATCTCGCTCCCCTCTCCGGTAGTGAAGGACCGGTGCTCGACCCCATCCTCGCCATCCGGTGTCGCATGACCCTCGATCCCGCCACATCGGCAACGGTCAACATAGTCACCGGTGTAGGCGAAACCCGCGATGTCTGCATGCGACTGGTCGGAAAATACCAGGACCGCCACCTTGCTGACCGCGTTTTCGAGTTGGCATGGACCCATAGCCAGGTGCTCCTGCGGCAAATCAACGCGACAGAGGCCGACGTGCAGCTCTATGGGCGACTTGCGGCTTCTATTCTCTATGCCAATTCAGTGCTTCGCGCTGCCCCCGGCGTCCTCCTCAAGAACCTCCGGGGTCAATCGGGCCTTTGGGGTTATTCCATCTCCGGCGACCTCCCGATCGTACTTCTTCGCATTGAGGACCAGGCAAATATCGCGCTGGTGAGTCAGCTTATCCAGGCCCACGCATATTGGCGGCTCAACGGACTGGCCGTAGACCTGGTGATCTGGAACGAAGACCATGCAGGTTACCGGCAAGCGCTGCACGATCAGATCATGGGGCTCATTGCCGCAGGCGCTGACGCTAACCTGCAGGGCCGGCCCGGCGGCATCTTCGTAAGGCCCGCCGACCAGATAGCCGAGGAAGACAGACTTCTCTTCCAGGCCGTCGCCCGGGTCATCATCAGCGACAGCCTGGGAACGCTCGCGGAACAGATAGACCGCCGGGGGCCTGCGGAGCCGACAGTGCCCGTCCTGGCTCCGACCCGCACGCATCGCCCCCTCCCGCCCGCCATAGCGCCCATGCCCCGCGAGGACCTGATGTTCTTCAACGGGTTAGGGGGGTTTACGCCGGACGGTCGGGAGTATGTCATTTCAACAGGCGTCGATCAGGTAACGCCTTCGCCGTGGATAAACGTGCTCGCAAACCCTTGCTTTGGCACGGTAGTCTCGGAGAACGGTCCTGCCTATACGTGGAGCGAGAATGCCCATGAGTTCCGCCTCACACCCTGGCACAACGATCCCGTGAGCGATTCCGGAGGGGAGGCCTTTTACCTTCGCGACGAAGAGCGGGGCCATTTCTGGTCTCCCATGCCACTCCCCGCCCGGGGTGCCACGCCTTACGTCACCCGCCACGGGTTCGGCTACACGGTGTTCGAGCATACCGAGCGTGGAGTCAGCTCTGAGACGTGGGTGTACGTGGCCATGGACGAGCCCGTCAAATTCACCGTCCTGAAGGTGCGCAACCGTTCGGGCCGGCGGCGGCGGCTCTCCGTGACCGGATACGTGGAATGGGTACTGGGAGACGTGCGGCCCAAATCGGTCATGCACGTCATAACGGAGTTTGACCCTCAAACGGGCGCGCTGCTGGCGCGCAATCCCTACAACACGGAATTCGCCAATCGGGTCGCCTTTTTCAACGTGGATCATGCCACCCGGACCGTGAGCGGCGACAGGACTGAGTTCCTTGGCCGTAACGGCGACTTCAGTCACCCTGCAGCCATGAGCCGCTCACACTTATCCGGCAGGGTCGGGGCCGCACTCGACCCGTGCGGCGCAATACAACTGGCCTTTGATCTCGACGACGGAGAAGAACGTGAGGTCGTCTTCACCCTCGGCTCGGGGCAGAATGCCGATGACGCAGCCCGCCTCGCCCGTCGCTTCTGTGACTCTGTTGCTGCAAGAGAGGCACTCGGCGGAATATGGCGCTACTGGAATCACACGCTCGGCGCGGTGCAGGTGGAGACACCCGACCGGTCCGTCAACTTCCTTGCCAACGGCTGGCTCCTGTACCAGACGCTCGCCTGTCGTCTCTGGGGGCGAAGCGGCTACTACCAGTCTGGTGGTGCCTTCGGCTTCCGCGACCAGTTGCAGGACATCATGGCCCTCATCCACGCCGAGCCGGGCCTCGTGCGTGAACACCTGCTCGTCTGCGCGGGCCGCCAGTTCTCAGAGGGAGATGTCCAGCATTGGTGGCACCCGCCGGCCGGCAGGGGAGTGCGCACCCACTGTTCCGATGATTTCCTCTGGCTTCCCCTCGCAACGTGCCGCTACGTCCAGGGTACCGGCGACACAGGGGTACTGGACGAATCGGTTCACTTCATCAAAGGACGCCCGGTCAATGCGGAGGAGGACTCTTACTATGACCTTCCGGGCAGGTCAGGGAAGACGGCCAGCCTCTACAATCATTGTGTGCGTGCCATTCAAAGGGGCCTCAAGGAAGGTGAGCACGGCCTTCCCTTCATCGGTTCTGGCGACTGGAACGACGGCATGAACATGGTGGGCCGGGAAGGCAAAGGCGAGAGTGTCTGGCTCGCGTTCTTCACGTGCGAAGTGCTTGGCCGCTTCTCCCGAGTCGCGCGGCTCAAGGGCGACCTCGATTTCAGTAAGAGGTGCGAGAGCGAGGCCGACAGGCTCCGCCTCAGCATCGAACAGAATGGATGGGACGGGGAGTGGTATCGCCGCGCCTACTTCGATGACGGCACCCCCCTCGGCTCGGCGCTCAACCCTGAATGCCGGATCGACTCGATAGCGCAAAGCTGGTCCGTGCTGTCGGGTGTGGGTGATGCCGCCCGTTCCCGGATGGCAATGGACGCGGTCGATAAGCATCTGGTTCGCCGGGACGACGCCCTCGTCCAGCTTCTGGACCCGCCCTTTGACAAATCCGGCCTGAATCCGGGCTACATCAAAGGCTATCCTCCCGGCGTGAGGGAAAACGGCGGGCAGTACACCCACGGGGCGATCTGGGCGGCCATGGCATTTGCGGCACTTGGTGACAGCCGGCGGGCATGGGAACTTCTCGCCATGATCAATCCGGTGAACCACGGGAAGTCCGCACAGGGTATAGAACGATATAAGGTTGAGCCCTATGTCGTCGCGGCTGACGTCTACGCAGTCCCGCCGCACACGGGTAGGGGCGGATGGACATGGTACACGGGATCGGCCGCGTGGATGTACCGCCTTATCGTCGAATCACTCCTTGGCCTCACGTTAAGTACGGACAAGCTGTCTTTTACGCCGTGCCTCCCCGCTGAATGGGATGGCTTCACGGTGCGCTACCGCTTCCGTGAAACCATGTACCACGTAAAGGTCAGGCAAAGACACGCAGGAGAAGTTAGGGCAGCGACCATCTCCCTGGATGGGGTCCTGCAAGAAGGGAAGGAAATACGCCTTGTTGATGACCGGAGGGAGCATTTCGTGGAAGTGACGGTGGCGTCATGAACCTTTCCGATATGGGATTTCCCAGACAGCTGGAGGCCGACTATGGCACCGATGTCATCCGCCGCGTATTAACGGAGCGCACATGTAAGCTCTGGTCCGGCGGTAATCTTGATGTTCCGCTGATCGCGATGAATGACCCGTTGAAGAAGGCGCTCCAGGCGGCCGTGCTCAAGGGTCGCTTGCGATGCGGGTTCGAAGGGGCTTTACACAAACTGAATAATGAAAAAACGGGAATTGCGCATGTCAGGGAACGCAGCGACGTATCCCATGGCGAGCGGATTTCCCGGCTCATACTTCTTGCGAACGATGGCGCCGAACGCTTTTACCGGCATGTTGAACAGCTCTTGCGGTCACATGCCTCCCGGCTGCTCGGGTGTCTTCTCGACACGGACGGTAGCATCCTGGGCAAGCTCGTTACCGGCAAGGACAGGCAGATAAAACTCGTCATGGCGGAACATAAGGACGCCGTTTCAGAGATATTGCGCGCGATTCTCGGTGAGCAGGGGAGCGGGGCAAAACCTTCGGCGGGCGGGAGCAGAACCGGCATAAAGGGGGCCTTAGCCAGGCTGCCTCACACAAGATAAGGAGACGAATGGGTAAACGAATTCTCTTTGTGGATGGGGACCAAACGATAGTCGAGGCGTCGAATAGATGCTCCGTGTCTCGTAGCCATTCAATATTTCGGCAGGTGG
>JBEKOT010000114.1:0-7877 GCA_049521495.1 Syntrophorhabdales bacterium
ACCTTAATGCCCCTCGCATTGAGCCCCGAGATGGCGCCCGCGCCTATGCCTCCCACGACAACCGCATCGACTGCCTGACCGCCGATCGCCTGAAACGGGTTGCACGCGCCGTGCACGTGGTTTAGGTCCTTGTTGCCGACCGTGCCGACGCCTTCCGTTTCCGTATCGACCATGACAAAAACAGGTGCCGTACCGAAATGTCCGTAGACCGCGCTGTTGATGCCTTCGTTCTTCTCGACCGCGAAACACACTTTCATTCTGCGTCCTCCTTGGGAATGTCGTTCGTTTCTATCTTGAGGGCCTTGCCCTTGATAAGGGCCTCGGCCACCTTGCGCCTCGCCTCGTTGACTATACGGCCGAAGGTAGCCCTAGAGACCTTCATCTCCCGAGCTGCCTCCACATGATACCGGCCTTCCAGGTCGCAGAGCCTCAAGGCCTCCACCTCGTCAAGATTAAGGCAGACCTCTTCAAGCTCGAAGAGCGGGATGCCCCGCGGCTTGAAATAGGAGGCATCGGGGCGACAGTTTACACAACGGAATTTTTTCGGTCTTGACATCTACACATTATAAGCATATGCTCGTAATTCTGTCAAGACAATTATTCACCTGCCGGTTCATGTTAAATCAGGATAGGAGAGACAATTGGCCAGGCAAAAATCTTTTGAACAAAATCGAGTCTCATTCGTCTAACAACGCAGAGAGGTGAAAACGAAAGGCCTCGGTTATCTATCACTTACCGGCCCGGGACGTGTTTGGGTGAAGCGAGCAGGTGGCAGCTTGAATTCAGATCGAATGCGCCACTGGTTGAGGGATATGTATCCCATTGCAGCCGTATTGCTCGTGACTGTCGCCATCCCCTTCTTTTATGGCGACCATGCGCCTCTTGCGGGTTGGCGGGTCGCCTGCAAGGCACCACTTAGGTTTTTGCGCTTCGCGTCCATCCTGTGCATCCCGCTCTTCGTTCTGCCGGGAATCTATAATTTTTTCATTCGAAGCAAATCAGCCGTCCTTCTTCAGATAGAACGGGCACGGGAATTGAAGGTCGAGCCGATCAGGCACTGGCTTTTCAGGCCGTTCCAGGGGATCGGCATAGGCCTGCTTTTCGGCACGAAGCTCCTTGGCGTCCTTCAGCTTGTGGCCGGACCGTCGGTGGGGTCCTCACTCCTTATACCCGAAGGCCACTTTGAGATCAGGCGCTTTCTCTTGATCACCCTGATCACCGTGTTCGTCTCCCTCCTGCTGTCTCTCCTGTGGACGCTCGATGATATGGGAATACGGTATTTCAACCGGAGGGATCAGGAACTCAAAATGATCGGGAAATACGTCGGGACAGTGATGCCCGTCATTTTCGGGTTTTACGGTATAATCAACCTCATGGGGAATTACTCCGCTGCCGAAGCCTTTCTCTTCGCCTTCAAGATCGCCTTCGTCCTGTATCCTGCCCTTGCGGTCTTCGCGGTCCTTCATACCTATTTCCTGTCGAGCAGGATGGCTCAGTTCTCGAAAACCTGTGTAAGAAGAGGCATAATACAGCAGGGGGAATAATGGCTCCGATCAAACGACAAGAATTTCATGTGACGGAACAGGTCCTTCGTAGCTGAGAGCAGGGGGTTATGGCGCCTTTCGCTGATGATGCAGATCTTGTGAAACGCTTCATAGATGGGAGCGTTTCGGCCTTCGAGGAATTGGTGCGCAAATACCAGGACAAGGTCTACAACCTCTGCTGCTACACGCTGCACGACCCGGACACCGCCCAGGACGCGGCCCAGGAGGTGTTCCTGAAGGCCTACGGCCGGCTGAAAGACTTCAGGGGCGAGTGTGCCTTGTATTCGTGGCTCTATCGCATCGCCGTCAACACCTGTCTCGATCAGAAGAGAAAAGCGCACGAGGTGACCGATTCCATGGAAACTACGCCTTCAGTGGAGGGCATACCTTCATCGGAACCTTCGGCGGAGCGGCTCTATCAATCGAAGGAGACCGGTCGGGCCATCCAGGCGGCCCTTCAAAAACTGCCGGATGGCCTGCGGGCGGCGATTATCCTGAAAGAGATGGAAGGGCTTTCGTATGAGGAGATCGGAGATACGCTCGCCATATCCGTGGGAACGGTAAAATCGAGGATATCCAGGGCGCGGGAAGAACTGAGGCGGCTTCTGGGGGGGAAGGATATAGGATGAAGAAAAATTTACTGAACAAAATCAAACCGTATACGTCTAACAGGCAGGAGGGAGAAAAATGAAGTGTTCACAAATAAGGAAGATGATCTCCCCGTATATGGACAACGAGCTTGCACCGGACGAGTTGAAGCTATTCACCTCTCACATTCAGGAATGTCCGGCATGTAAAGAAGAGCTGGAAGAAACCCAAAATATGCACCAGCTCTTCGCCTGTGCCGAAAGGTTCGAGGCGCCCTTCGGCTTCGCCACGAGGGTAATGGCGCACCTGGAGGAAATAGAGGAAGCCGGTCTTTTTTCACGGCTCTGGCGCCTCCTCACCAGCCGGCCCCTCTTCTTGCGGACCGTGGAAGTCGCTTTCGCCCTCGTGATTATGCTGATCGGCGTGATGTCGGGAAATATGCTGGTCGGGGACAGGATGTCCGGCAACGTGACATCGGAAACACAGGCGGCCGTGAGGGAAACTTTCTCCCTCGACCTCCTTCAAGCGACGCCTCGTGATTCCATAGGCGGAGTCTATGCAACACTCGTGGAGGGAGCCGATGAAAAATAGCATCTTGAAGTATATCCTTATCCTCTCCCTGCTCTTGAACCTCTCGCTCCTCGGCGCGGCGGCCTACACCCATTACAGGCATACTCACCCTTCCTTCCCGCCCTTTGCAGGGCCGGCTGCCATGCATGGCATGCCCGCCTCGTTCGGCCCAGGCATGCTCTTCCAGGAGTTGTCCCTGAAACCGGAGCAGGTGAAGCTCTTCCAGGAAAAGGCGGCAGTATTCCACAGCGCCCTTCTGAAAAAGAGACAGGAGGTGGACAGCTTAAGGGCTTCCCTTCTCGACCTTATGGCAGCCGAAAACCCTGACCGCAAGGCGATCGAGGAGACTATAGCCCGGATCAATAAGATACAGGAAGAGATGCAGAAGACTATGGTCTTCCACATGCTCGAATTCAAGTCCATGCTCGACAAGGACCAGCAGAAGCGGTTTCTCGACCTTGTCCGTGGAGCGATGGACCAGCGCAGGGAGGCCATGTGCCCGTGACTTCGAAGAAAGACGCTGTTGCGTCCGCCCGCGCGGTAACCCTGCATACGGGGGGTCTAATGTGGTCCCTTTTCTGCACGCTGGTTTTTGTGATCCTCTGTTTTGGCGTCAATGCTCATGCCGGCATCGTACGTGTTGACGTCCTCTATATGAACCACGAGCCGATGCAGCCCACGATGAGGGAGCTGAAAGCCGTCTTCTCGAAGTACGGGGAGAAGATCGCGGTCTCCTGGTACGACGCCGACACGAAAGAGGCACAGCAATTCGCGGCCGGGAAGGGTCTTCACGAGCATGTCCCCTTAAACATCTGGATAGACGGCGCGCAAAGCGTCAAGCTGGGCCGGAAGGTAGTAAGATTCGCGGGTTTCCCTTCGGGCTCCGGTCCGGGGCCGTTCCAGGGAGACTGGACCATGCAGGACCTCAAGGCCGCACTCGACCAGGCAATTTCCACAAGGAGGTAACATATGTTAAGGACAAAGATCGAAGGGATGATGGGAAGGGCCGTAGCGCGTATAGGCATCCTCGCCTTCTTCGTCATGGCCTTCGAGATCATGATCATGATAAGCCCCTTCGCCTTTTTCTTCTATTCCGTCTTCAACCCCATATTCCACTGGCTCGACAGCTTTACGGCCACAAGATGGCTCACCGCTTTCTTCCTGCCCCACATGGTCCTGCCTCCCACACTTTTTCTGAAAACCGTCCGCGTCTTCGGCTCCGTCTGCTTCGTCGTGGGCTCGATCACCTTCGTCGTCTGCGCGCTGCAGATCTACCTGGGCAAGATCTTCAAATGGGGCGTCGCCTCTCACGGTCTCTATCGCGTCATCCGCCACCCCCAGTATACGGCCCTCGGGACATGGGGCATAGGGATGAGCATACTCTGGCCCAGGTTTATCGTGCTTGCGAGCCTGTCGGTCATGTTCATCCTCTATTATTTCCTCGCGAAGGACGAGGAGAAGAGGATGCTGGACCAGTACGGCCGATCTTACCGGGACTACATGGACCGGACGGGCATGTTCGTGCCTAAGGGGATTGAAAGATATGTTTCATTTTTCCCTGCCGGTGCGCTGCGATACTCGGTCATGCCGCTCTGCATAATTGTCGTAGTGATGGGAACGGGCTTCCTCTTAAGGTCGATAACGCTCAACTCGCTTTTGTTCGAATCGAAGAGGAACCTCACCCTCCTCTCCATTCTGCCCGAGGACAGGGCGCTCTCCACGGCCGTCCTTGCGGGTATCCTCAAAAACGGCGGGGTTGACGCTGATATGTCAGGTGATAAAGATTATATTGGTTACGTAATGCCCGTCGATTACATAATGCAGGGGATGATCGCAGACACGGGAACTGAGTTCCATTTATACAAACAACACCATACGGTTGCTATGATAAACGAATGGGTGCTCCATCCTTTCCAGCACCTCCGGGCCTCGCCGTCGCTCCACATGGCGCAGATGTTCCACGTGGACCCCGCGGTCGCGAGGAGGCACCACTGCCCTGTACGGAAAAAGACGGCAGACGGCGATTGCAATACCTGCACCTACAGGAGGGTGGCGGTGGTAGAGATAGGCCACGGCGGCGGACACCTATCTGGGAGTGCGCTCCTTTCCGTGAATACCACGAGGACCCCGGTCAGCTTCGTCGACGTGGACGCGAAAACGGGCGAAATCGCGGACGTCACCCGGGTCAAGAAGGCAACGGCCTGGGAGGACGTGCCTACACCGGCGATCTGAGAGGAAACAGGTCACCTGCAACGAAAACAAGACTTGAAGGAGGTGGGTCGTGAGACATCATTCAACTCCGGAAACGGCTTCGCTTCGACCGAGGCGAGCGGCCGTCCTCGGCGCCGCACTGATTCTTCTTCTCTTTTCTCCTGCCGCGTACGCGGCAGCACCGGCCGCGGCAATCGTTTACCAGCCTATGTCGAGCGAGGGGCTTGCAGCCGGATATCCCTTCGAGGCGTGGGTTTACTTCGACAAGTCGCCGGACCCTTTCGTTCAGGGCTACGCCTTTCCAGCGGGCGCAACCTTTCGGTTCACGTTCCCGAAAGAATTCACGCCCCAGTCTGCCCATAGTCCCCAGGCGGTCCTCCTGAACGGCTGGCCTCATGGAGCAATAGAGGCGCCTTTCACTGTGGGTCTTGATCCCGGCGACCCCCTTACGATAGTCCTCAAGCTTACCGCTCCGCTTCCGGCAGGTCCGCCCGAGCGGCCCGGTCTCAAATCGATCCACTTGCGCTGGGGCCCCATCAACCCCCAGGCGGGCGACTACCCCATTACCATCGAATACGCGGATGCCGGCGATCTGTCAGACAAGTCGCTGGCTGTCGCTCGCATCACTTCTAAACCCGTTCCGAACGTGGCAGCTTATAACCAGCTTCACGCGAGCCGCGACGAGAACTGGCAGCGCGTGAAGGCGGGCCAGGCAGCGGGCCTGCCCATAGACATCCTCGTCACGCTGCCCGATGTTTGCCGCTCCGCGATCTCGCTGCGGCCCGCCGCAAAGGGAGGTCTCGATATCTTGAGCGACGGCCGGCCGATAGGGACGGTGACACTGAGCGGCGTCCCCGTGACCCTTAAGCCCGAGCCCTTCGGCCCAGGCTTCTCGCGCCTCGGTATAGCGCGTTTTCATGTCGCGGTCGGGTCTACGCCCGGCATGGCGGGGATAAAGGCACAGCTCCAGGGCGGCACGACTTACGATTTTGTCGTAGTGGTCGAGAAGTAAGGGCCCGGTTTTCAGGACCGGGCAAGGGCGTGGAGCGGCCGACAGACTGCGGAAAATAGAGGGAGGGGTCTACTCGTGGCGGAAGGACAAAGACCGCCGGGGGCCGGTCACGGCACCTTCGGTCTCATCGACCGGCGTCGTTTTTTCGAGGAGCTCCGGGTAGAGAAATCGACGGCTTTGCTCGACGTCGGTTCCGGCAGGGGCGATTATACGATCGCCCTGGCCGAGGCCATCGGACCGGCCGGCTCCATCTATGCGGTAGACGCATGGGAGGAAGGGCTCGCTCAGGTCAGGGAGCGGGCCTCCCGCCTGGGCTTCGGTAACGTCAGGACGCTGACCGCCGACGTGAACAAAGGCATCCCTCTCCCCGACAGGTCCGTCGACATCTGCCTGATGGCCACGGTCCTGCACGATCTCCCGCGCGAGGGGACCGGCGAGGTGGCATTGCGGGAAACGGTCAGGGTGTTGAGACCGCATGGGAGACTCGTCATAGTGGAGTTCAAGAAAGTCGACAACGGTCCCGGGCCACCTGTTCGGATAAGGCTGTCCGAAAAAGAGGCGGAAGAGGTGCTGTCGGCCTTCGGCTTCAACATCGATCGGGTGGCCGACATAGGAGCCTATCATTACCTGCTCATCGCCTCCCTTCCATTGAAAGGTCTTTCAGACGCGCCTTGAGCCAAGCAGCCTCGATATTCCCTACCATCCCGCGGGCCGGCGTAATATATTGACATCGAGTCATGTAAAATCATAGGCTGCTGTACGGAAGAATAACAGCAATGGACCATGAATGCCGATCCTGTATTGCGGCTGCCGTAATTATCCAGGGAGGTATTGCCCATGAGCGTTTCGAGAAGAGATCTGATGAAAGGTGCAGGAGGGGTCCTTTTGGGCCTTGGCCTTGGAGGGGTTGCACGGATTCCTGACGGTATTGCCGCGGAGTCCCGGGCAGGAGCGGCCGAGCTTCCGTGGCCTTACAAGAAGCTGGACCCGGACACAGTCGCGGAGCGAGGCTACGAGGGATACTACAAGGGTGCCTGCTGCTACGGAGCCTTCGACGGTATAGTGGGCGAGCTGTGTAAGGAGGTGGGCGGGCCGTACAACACGTTTCCCACGGCTATGATGGTCTTCGGGGAAGGCGGTGTTGCGGGAATCTCCACCTTGTGCGGCGCGCTGAACGGTGCGGCGATGGCCATTTTCCTGACGGTCGGGGGCGCAGATAAGGAGAAAAAGGATAGGGCCTTCGCTCTTATCAGGGAGCTTTACAACTGGTACGAGCAGGAGCCGCTGCCCGACTACCAACCGAAGAAACCGAGGTTCCAGATCGTGCCGTCCGTCTCCCGGTCTCCACTCTGCCATGTCTCTGTAACAAATTGGTGTAAAGTTTCGAAGGTCAAGTCCTTTTCGAAGGAGCGTGCCGAGCGGTGTGCCTGGCTAACGGGTTCGGTCGCGCGGCGTGCGGTATTGATGCTCAACGATAATGCGGTTGGCGCATTCAAGGCGACACACCCGATCCCCGCTGCTGAAAAAATGTGCCGAAGCTGCCATGACCAGGGGGGAGTGCTCGAGAATTCGCGGGGCTTGATGGATTGCGGCGGCTGCCACTTCACCTCAAAGACCAAGCATCCCAAAACATAGCCGATGACAACCGAGGGTGGGCTGTACAGGAAGGTCAGGCCAGGACACGTTTTCAGGAGTCACGCGTCCGGGCCTGCGTATATGAAACCCTTCAGGGTATCTACAGCATGGGAGGAATATCCGTCATAGCGTTTGCCACTAGCTCGACCAGTCCGCCGTAGACGATATTGTATTTCTTGTCCAATTCATAATAGGTGCTTGTTGAACCCCCTCTAAGACACTACGTTAATATTGGAAATCCGGCGAGAGACACAAAGAGAGAAATAATTGGAAATCATCGTAAAATTGGACCGGTTTTTGGCCTTGCTGCTCATCGC
>JBEKOT010000115.1:0-7825 GCA_049521495.1 Syntrophorhabdales bacterium
TCGGCCAGCAGGGCGGCGTCGGCCGTTTGATTCATCTTATCCGATATGTTACAACTAACGATGGTGGACCTCATTTTACTTCACCCGCCCAGCGTTTATGATTTCCGTAAAGAGTCCATCCTTCACGGGCCCATAAGCGATGTCATCCCTTCCACACCGATATTCGAGATGTACCCCATCGGCTTTGCGAGTCTCTCAGAGTACCTTGAGCGCTTCGGCTTCAAAGTGAGGATCGTCAACCTGGCCTACAAGATGCTCCGGAGCAAGAGCTACGATCCAGAGCGCGAGATAGGGCGGATGAGGCCGAAAGCCTTCGGCATCGACCTCCACTGGATGCCGCATATACAGGGGGCGATAGCCCTTTCGGAGATCGTGAAGAAGCACCACCCGTATACGCCCGTGATCCTTGGCGGCTTGTCCTCTACCTACTTCCATCGCGAGCTGCTCGGGCGCTACGAGACGGTAGACTTCGTAGTGCGGGGCGATTCTACCGAGGAGCCGCTGCGCCTCCTGATGGAGGCCATCCGCCGGAACGAGAAGCCCTACGATGTCCCGAACCTCTCTTTCCGGGACAAGGGCGAGGTAGTCGCCAACCCCCTGACCTACGTGCCCGACGACCTGGATTACACCCGCACCGATTACCGGCACATCATCAGGAAGGTGATGAGGTACAGGGATTTTGCCGGCTATGTCCCCTTCATCAACTGGCCCAGGTACCCCATTACCGCTATTTTCACTTGCAGGGGCTGCACTTACGGCTGCAAAACCTGTGGAGGCTCCCGCTTTGCCTTGAATAACATGGCGGGCAGGAAAAGACCTGCCTTCAAGTCGCCCGAGCTTCTCGTGGAGGAGATCAGGGAGGTGGCAGCCCATCTCAAGGGACCTATCTTCCTCATAGGCGACCTTTTCCAGAACGGGCCGGAGTATGGAGAGAGGCTGCTCTTCCTCCTCGCGAAAGAGCGGATAAGGAATAGCTTCGTCTTCGAGTTCTTCAGTCCGCCCGACCGGGCGCACGTTAAAATGATCAGCAAGGCCGTTGAGAACTTTAACGTGGAGATCTCCCCGGAGTCCCACGACGAGAAGGTCAGGCAGGCTTTCGGCAGGCCCTATTCGAACAAAAGTATGGAAGGCCTCATCGAGACTCTGGTAAAATATGGATGCAAGCGCATAGACCTCTTCTTCATGGTCGGGCTGCCGTTCCAGGATTACGGATCGGTAATGAAGACGGTGGATTATTGCAGCGACCTTCTCGGGAGCCTCGGAAGGTCGCGGGTGGCCACGCCTTTTATCTCACCGCTGGCCCCTTTTGTCGACCCGGGGAGCGCGGTCTTCGAGGCGCCCGAGGAGCACGGCTACAGGCTCTTTTTCAGGGACGCCGAGTCGCACAGGCAGGCAATGAGGCAGCCCGGCTGGAAGTATTTTCTGAACTACGAGACGGAATGGATGAACCGCGACGAGATCGTAGACAGCACCTATCGAGCGGCCCTGGCCCTGAACAAGGTGAAGATGACCCACGGTCTCATATCGGCGGACGTGTACCGGCAGGTTGAAAAAAGGATAGGCTTTTCTCTCGATACGGTCGGCAAGATCGACCGGATCATGGAAATGGACGGGCCGAACAGAGGGCGAAAGATGGCAGAGCTCCGCATCGATGTCGAGAAGAACATCGGCACGATAGGCGAGAAGAAAGAGCTCCAATGGCCGACCGGCATACTGCGGATGAACCTTTTCAATATTATCAGGACTCTTACCGGGCGATGAAGGACCTCCTCAGAAAGATACCGAAGGTCGACGATCTCCTGAGGGACACAGCCTGGCAGAAACTGGCCGGCTACCCCACGGAATGGGCAAAAGAGCACCTCCGCGAAGTGCTCGAGGGCTTGAGGTCGGCCATAAGGGCGGGCAGCGTGCGGGAAATACCGCCCGCGCAGGCAATAATCGAGGAAGCGAGAAGGCGGACCGCCCGATCCTTGAGGCCGGCCCTGACCAAGGTCGTCAACGGCACGGGCGTGATTATTCACACGAACCTCGGAAGGTCCCCCCTTGCGGCCTCCGCCATAGCCAGGGCCGTTGCCGTCGCTTCCGGTTACTCGAACCTCGAATACGACCTCTCGGAAGGCAAGAGGGGCGACCGGTACAGCCATTGCCTCTCCCTCCTTTCGAGGTTGACCGGCGCAGAAGCCGCTCTGGTAGTCAACAATAACGCGGCGGCGGTTCTTCTTACGCTCGATACCTTGGCTTCCGGCAGGGAAGTCATAATAAGCAGGGGGGAGTTGATCGAGATAGGGGGCGCTTTCAGAATCCCCGAGGTTATGGAGAGAAGCGGGGCAGTCCTTCGGGAAGTAGGCACGACAAACAGGACCTTCATCGAGGACTACGAGCGGGCCATAAGCGAGAGGACGGCCCTTATCATGAAAGCTCACACGAGCAATTACAGGATCAGGGGGTTCGTGCACGAGACCGGGAGCGACGAGATCGCCGCCCTTGCCGCGAGTCGCCGTATCCCCTTTTATTTCGACGGGGGGAGCGGCCTTCTCTCCGAACCCGGAGCTTTTACAGGCCTCGGGGAGCCGTTGGTTTTGGTGGAGGCGCCCAAGGCCGATGTCCTCTCCTTTTCCGGGGACAAGCTCCTCGGGGGACCTCAGGCCGGGATTATACTCGGACGGGCCGGGCTTATCGAGGCCATGAAGAAGAACCCCCTGACGAGGGCTTTAAGACCGGACAAATTCACCCTATCGGCGCTCGAGGGCACCCTCCTTATCTACTCGGACAAAGACAGGGCAAGACGGGAAATCCCCGTCCTGCGGATGCTCCACGAAAGCGAGGCGGCCGTGAAGAAGAGGGCCGTCCGAGCGGCCCGGCAGGTGAGAAAGGCTTCACCCCATGTGGCGGTCGAGGTCGTCAGAATGTCATCGGAAGTCGGCGGGGGGAGCCTTCCGGACGTCTCCATACCGTCCTACGGCCTCTCCCTTCTGCCGCGGCGGACCTCCGTCGAGAGGTTCGAAGGGCGCATGAGGGCGCTCGACGTCCCCCTTATAGCAAGGATCGAGAAAGGCCGCGTCCTCATCGACATGCGGACCGTGCAGGAAGAGGACGAGCCCTACCTGCTCCTTGCCGTAGTTCAAGCTCTCCAGGATGGAAGATAAATTCCGCTTCCGCGCAGATAAAGACAACGTGAGAATCGATGTTTATCTCTCGGAGAGGCTGTCTTTGCCGAGATCGAAGATCAAGAGGCTGATCGAGGAGGGCCACGTAAGGGTGGAGCAAAGGGTGCCCAAATCATCTTTCAAAGTGCGCAGAGACGTCGAGATCGAGGGAGAGATCGCCCCGGAAGAGCCTGTCCTCCTCGTTGCCGAGGACATCCCCATCACTATACTTTACGAGGATGAATATCTTTTAGTTATCGACAAGCCGAAGGACATGGTCGTCCACCCCTCCTTAGGCCACCGGCGGGGAACCCTTGTCAACGCCATCCTGAACTATTTGCGCGAGGTGAGCCACGGCGACGAGAGACCGGGAATCGTCCACAGGCTCGACAGGGGTACGACAGGGGTAATAATCGTCGCGAAGGACGGGAAGACGCAAGAGGCACTATCCCGTCAATTTCACGAGCGGGCCGTGGAGAAGACCTACCGGGCGGTAGTCGAGGGGGTCATGGAGGGAAACGAGGGGGTCGTGGAAGGCGAGATCGGCAGACACCCGAGGGACAGGAAGCGGATGGACCTCGTGGCAAGAGGCGGAAGGTACTCCTTCTCCCGGTTCAGGGTTCTGGAGAGGCTCAAGGGGTTCACCTACGTCGAGATCTATCCTAAGACCGGGAGGACCCACCAGATACGGGTTCACATGAGTCACGCCGGCCACCCGGTGGTGGGTGACGAGCTCTATGGAAAGCGGGCAAAAAAACTGACGGACAGGCCCCTCCTTCATGCTTACCGGATCGCCTTCGACCACCCCGCAAGCGGCGCCAGGGTGTCCTTCGAGGCAGCCGTAGCCGCAGACATCGAGACGTTCGTGAGGGAACATGCAGTATGAGCTGAGGCAGGCAGGGCCCTGGTCTTACTACTCCTTTTCCGAACTCGAGGACGCGGGCATAGCCGCCGGTTTCATGACGCGCTCTTCAGAGGCGATCCTGACCGATAACGGCAGAAAAAAGGAGTTCGTCACGGGCCTTTCGGCGACCCGCATGATCGTTCTTAACCAGGTCCACGGGTGCGACATGCACACGATCAGGGCAGGCGAGCGGCCGACTACAGGGGACGGCCTCCTTATGACCGAACCCGGAGTGATCGGGGTAATCAAGACCGCCGATTGTTTCCCCGTCATACTATACGCCCTGGACGGCCGGGCCTGCGCCATCGTCCACGCGGGCTGGCGGGGGACGGCTGGGCGCATCGCGGCTTTTGCCGTGCGCGCCATGGCCGGCCTCGGAGTGGCACCCGACCGGATCGGCGCGCTTATAGGGCCGGGCATAGGCCCATGCTGCTATAATATAGGAGAAGACGTGGCGGCCGCCTTCAGGAAGGCAGGATTCGGCGACGAAGTCTTCGAGAAAAGGGACTCCTCCACCTTTCTCGATCTGAGGCGGGCGAACCGCGGATTACTGGCGCGGGAAGGGGTCGCCCGCATTGATGATGTCGATTTCTGCACCTCGTGCAGAAGGGACCTCTTTTTTTCGGCGAGGCGAGCGGCGGCCCACCCGGCCGGCGAGTCGGCGCGCGGCAGGCAGGTGAACTTCGCGTTGGTGAAAAACGCTTCCGCGGCCTCCCGGAGGGGCCGCACGGCAGGGGGGGCGAAAAAATGACACAAGCTTCAGGGTCCGAAGGGATGGAGACGGGCGGCATTCGGCCGCGCGGTGAAGCCGGGTTTGTGAAAAGAAACCGGGCGAACCTCGCCTACGTGCTCGCGTCCATCGCAGCCTGCGTTGTCCTGGTCTATCTGGAGACCAACCTGCCCTTCTTCCGGAAGTTCCTGCCCGTTCTCGACAACAAGCTCCTCATCGCCATACTGAACCTCAACTTCCTCCTGATCATGCTCCTGATCTTCACCGCGAGCCGCATCATCCTCAAGACTTACATTGAAAAGAAGAGGGGCATCTGGGGCTCGGGGCTGAAGACGAAGATAACCCTCACGGTCTTTTCCGTCTCGATCATCTCTTCTTTCACCCTCTTCATCCTCACCACGTGGTTCTTCTACACGAGCATGGACAAATGGTTCGGCCAGAAGGTGGAAGACACGGTGGAGAATGCCCGCAACCTCTCGGAGTTTTACTACGAAGACCTGTTCAGCCGGTACGAGAGGATGGGGAAGGCCCTAGCCAGGGAAATCAAGGAGAAGAAAATCCTGGACAACAACAAGGAGCTCGCGGCCTTCATAAAGGAAGAGGGCGAATCCAATTTCCTGGGCTACCTCGCGCTGCTCGACGTTACGGGCCAGCCGATCAAAAGTTACAGCCGCCTCGATGACCAGATGGGCCGCCTTCTCGTCGAAAAATCGAAGACAATCGGGAAAAGCCGGCTCGCGAAACAGATCGTCCCCCTCAAGGACGGCGAATTGCTCCTTTTCCTCACGGCGATAACCGATGATTCCGGCCAGGTGCGGGCCCTGCTCTTCCTCGGCGAGAAGATCAGGGTCAAGGGCACGCAAAGCATGAAGCAGATATCGTCGACCTATCATGAATTCAAGGAAGCGCGGCCCTTCAAGAAAATCGTAAAGTACAGCTTCGTCATTCCCCTCTTCCTCATTACGATCCTTTCCATTTTCCTGTCCATCTGGATAGGGATCAAGATGGCTACGGAGATCACCGTCCCCCTCGAAAGAGTCAAAGAGGGAGCCGCGATCATCGCCGGCGGGAGGTTCGACATAAGCCTGGAGGAGAGGGGCAAGGATGAGATATCCACCCTCGTGAGCGCCTTCAACAGGATGGCCAGGGAGTTGAAGGTCGCGAAAGACGAGATCGAGGAGAAGAGGAAGTACATGGAGGTGATCCTTGACAACGTGGCCACGGGTATCATCACGACGGACGTGAAGGGCCACATGCTCCTGATGAACCGTGCGGCGAAGGGCATCCTCGAGGTGGAGAACGACGATTGGATGGGAAGCCACCTGAGGCGCTTAGCGGGGAAGGACTTCAGGAAGATAGTCAGGACCTTTCTCAAGGGCATCAGGCAGGAGGGTGAGGGTCCCGCGATGGAGACGAAGCTGTCGCTCCGGAACGATACGCTCCACCTGCGCGCCTCGCTCACCACGTTGCGCGATGAAGCAGGCAAGGCCGAAGGGTACATCGTCACCTTCGACGACATCACCCATATAGTGCGGGCGGAAAAGCTCGCAACCTGGCGGGAGATCGCAAAAAGACTCACTCACGAGATCAAGAACCCCCTCACCCCGATAAAACTCTCCGCGGAAAGAATCAGAAGGCGGGTGCTCCCGAAGGTCGAGGGGAAGGAGTGGCAGGTGCTCGACGAGACGACTTCGGTCATACTCAACTCGTCCAACGACATAACCGACATGGCGAACGAGCTGACGAAGTTTACCCACGCCACGGCATCGACCCTCACGATGGAGGACGTGAACGAAGTCATCGAGGAGACCGTCGCCATTTACAGGAACCTCTGCCCCGCCATAGCCTTCCACGTGTACGGGGGCCATGTCCCCCTCCTCAAGATGGACAGAGACAGGATGAAAAGGGCCCTGATCAACCTCATCACGAACTCCATAAAGGCCATAGGCGAGGAAGCCGGAACAATCAGCGTCGGGACTCACTACGACAAAGGCAAAGGCATGGTGCGCATAGAGCTGGCAGATACCGGCCCCGGCATAATGGACGAGGACAAGTCCCGCGTCTTCGATCCCTATTTCACGAGAAACCGGGACGGTATGGGCCTCGGCCTCACGATCGTCAATTCTATCATCCTGGAGATGGGCGGCAGGATCAACGCCCAGGACAACGCCCCGAAAGGAACTAAGATGGTGATAGAGATACCCATCTTCCAAGCCTAAGATCCCGCCCCGACAACTGCGGCCGCCCCTCCGGTACCCGGCCCGCCCGAATGTGTTATAATATTATCGTGAAGACTATAAGCACCAACAGGAAGGCCTTCCACAACTACAAGGTGGAAGAGAAGTACGAGGCGGGCGTAGCCCTTTCGGGGACCGAGGTCAAGGCGCTCAGGGAGGGCAAGGCGAACCTGAACGACAGTTTCGCCAAAGTGAAAAACGGCGAGCTTTTTCTCGTGAACGCCCATATCAGCCCTTATTCCTGCGGCAATATTTATAACCACGAGCCGAAACGCGACAGAAAGCTCCTCATGCACCGCTTCGAGCTGAACCGCCTGTACGGTAAAGTGAAGGAAAGGGGCTACACACTCATTCCGCTCTCCATGTATTTCAACGACCGGAACAGGGTGAAACTGGAGATCGGTCTGGCAAAGGGGAAGACTACCGTCGACAAACGCCATGCCATAAAGGCGAAAGACGAGAAAAGGATCAACGAGCGCGAAGGACGCTCAAGATGATAATGGGGGCGAATGGTCTCGACAGGGAAAGAAGGGTCAAGGAGGCATGCCGGGGTTCTATCTGCCCGCTATCAGGTAGAGCTAAACACAAACGCAGAAACAGACTACGCACTGGCCGCTTAGGGCGGCCACATCCGCTGGACTTTCCTCCCGCTTCAAGTCCAACCGGGTGTAATGCAAGTGGGATAGCCTTTCTCGATACCTGTGAAGAAAGGCGAAGCTTTGCAGGCTGGGATGAGAGGAAACCTGTCGGCGAGTGTCCTCGATTCCGAGATCCAATACGCCGACTAAGCATGTAGGCTCCTTCGGCT
>JBEKOT010000116.1:0-8863 GCA_049521495.1 Syntrophorhabdales bacterium
CCCGCGCACCGCTTCTTCCGGCGCGAGGCAACAATGCGGGGTGCCCGCCGTCCACAGGCGGGCCGCAACCGAGAGACTTCCGCGATGCTGCGCTCAGGACATGGTTGCGCCTCTCGAATCGATACTTAATTTTGCAAATTGCTCTAGTGGACCAATTCTTTGAAAAACCCTGCTCCCATTGCAACGGTACACGACCTTCTTCTCGACCAGCGGTCCAGCCGTTACTGTTTGCAAGTGTAGTAGCACACCCCGATTGGCGTTTCTTTAGCGTAAGGAAAATGCTTCCGTTTGAACCAGAGCGACAGATGAACCAGATTGATGAGCACCGGCACCTCGACGAGAGGCCCGATGACGGCTGCGAACGCCTGACCGGAGTTGATGCCGAAGACGGCGACGGCAACCGCAATGGCAAGCTCGAAGTTGTTGGAGGCGGCGGTGAAAGAGAGGGTCGCCGCCTGACCGTAGTGTGCGCCCACTCTGCCGCTCATGTAGAAAGAAACGAGGAACATGACGACGAAGTAGATGAGAAGCGGGATCGCTATACGGACGACATCTAGGGGAATCTTTACGATATATTCGCCTTTGAGGGAAAACATGACGAGAATAGTAAAGAGCAGGGCGATCAGGGTGATAGGGTTAATTTTCGGAATGAACCTCTCGTGATACCACTTCTTGTCCTTCACGTTTATGAGAATGAACCGAGTGACCACACCAGCAATAAAAGGTATGCCGAGGTAGATGAAGACGCTCTTTGCGATCTGGCCGATGGTGATGTCTACGACCACTCCCTTCAAGCCGAGCATCGGAGGGAGCACCGTGATGAAGATGTAGGCATAGATGGAGAAGAAGAGTACCTGGAAGATCGAGTTGAAGGCAACCAAGCCCGCACAGTACTCCGTGTCGCCTTTCGCAAGATCATTCCATACGATGACCATGGCGATGCAGCGGGCCAGCCCTATCATGATGAGACCCACCATATATTCCGGGTAACCTCTCAGGAACACGATGGCGAGGACGAACATGAGGATAGGGCCGACCACCCAGTTCTGTACAAGAGACAGACCGAGGACTTTCACATTCTTGAATACCTCGCCAAGCTCCTCGTACCTCACCTTTGCGAGAGGCGGATACATCATGAGAATCAGCCCTATTGCAATCGGCACGTTGGTAGTTCCGCTCTGGAACTGATTCCAGAAATCGACGACGCCGGGGAAAACGTATCCCCAACATTCGTTGCGGCTGCGGCACGCATCTCACCCGTTTTTAACGCAGCATTCTTGTCTTTTTTTTCGGGCGGAGGGAGCGTGTCGCAGCCCTTCTGTTTTTGAAACTCCTGGAGCTTCTTCCTATCAGCGCCGAATTGCGGGAGCTTCGACAGATGTTCTTCCATAAAGGTCAGCTGAGCCTTACACGTCTTGTCTGCGGTGTCTTTTATGAGATAGTGCATCCAGATGCCGACGCGCCTACTGTTGACCAGCCCCGAATGCTTCAGGTAAGCAAGGTGTCGGGACACTTTCGACTGCGGTTCGTCGAGCACCGCCTGGATATCGCACACGCAGAGTTCGCCCTGCGTGAGCAGCATCATTATACGGATGCGCGTCTCTTCCGAGAGCGCCTTGTACAGTTGGGCTAACTGCTCCATTGCAAAAGCCCCCCTTTCATGTGTATAATCGTTTATGCACATATATATGAATATCGCGGAAGTGGAAAGATGTCAAGAGCGGTCGCGGTTGTTACCGGATGAAGGTCCACGGGCAGCCGGAAGAGCTTTATGAACCCTCGTACCAAGCTGAAAGTGCTGTTCCTATGCACGGGTAACTCCTGCCGGAGTCAGATGGCTGAGGCGTGGGCGAAACACCTAAAAGGGGAGGCCATTGAAGCCTATTCAGCGGGAACGGAACCGAAGGACGTTGATCCTCGCGCCGTGAGGGTCATGGCGGAAGTAGGCATCGATATCTCTCAACAGCACTCGAAATCCGTCGGGCAGCTGGGGGATATGGAGTTCGATTATGTTGTCACCCTTTGTGATGACGCACAGCGGACATGTCCCTTCTTCCCCGCGAAGACGGCCGTTGTTCATCATGGTTTTGACGATCCGCCACGGCTAGCTGCGAGTGCGAGAGACGAGGAGGAGGCTATGCGCCATTACCGGCGTGTTCGTGACGAGATTAAAGCATACATTCAAACACTACCCGGCTCCCTGAAGGACGAGGATTAAAAGCTATGAAGGCAATAGTGGAGCACCGGAGCGGATGTGTCTTTTGTGGTAAAGAGCTCGCTGCACCTACCCCCATGCCCTTTGAACGGACCGCGAGAGCTAACGTGTCTCGCGTGTCCGCCCATGGGCAGGGGGAGCCTGTTACTTCTTATTCACTTCTGAAGTGTCCGGAAACCGAGGAAAGAGAAAGAGGGAGTAGGGTTCGAATCCCTCTCCCTCCGCCATTTTTCCCGCGTAAAACGAGGACTGGGGTGTGACCGCAAACATATAGGCGCTTAGCCCCTGTCGCACTTTTTCCGCGCCGCAGTCAGCAGCCTAAAGAAGGCCGCCGGCACGATGCCTCGAAATCCGGTATCGGCTTCGGGTCCATTCTTCCATGAAAGGCTCTCGATTTTCCGTGGTATAATGAGCCTGCAAGTGATAGCCGCACTGCTCAAGCATCAAAAGGCGCCGATGAACTGAACGGAGCAGCGCGATCGAGGTGAAGATGTGGCGACTCTGAAGCGTAAGAGCATGCTGATCGTGGGCGCAAGCCTCGCCGGACTTTCAACGGCCTGTTATGCCAAGCCGAACCATGAATGAGCGCATCAGAGAGCTGCTAAACGACCGCCAGTACGAGGCGGTTACGGCCACGGAAGGGCCGGTGCTTGTTATAGCCGGCGCGGGAAGCGGGAAAACGAGGGTGATCGAGTTCCGCGCGCTCCACCTTGTGGAGGCAGGCGTCGACTCCGCTTCGATCCTCCTTCTTACTTTCACGAGACGAAGCGCGAAGGAGATGATATCGAGGGCGTCGGCGCTCGACCCGAGGTGCCGGGGTGTTGAGGGAGGCACTTTCCATTCCTTTGCGAATAGGATGCTGCGAAGATACGGCACATTCTTCGGCCTCCCCGACAGCTTCACTATCTACGACGAGGCGGATGCCGAGGAGGCCATACAGCGGTGCGCGGCGAGGCTCGGCTTCTACAGCAAGGAAGGCAGGCGGCCGAGGAAGGACATGCTCAGGAAGATCCTGAGCATGTCAGTAAACAAGGAAATGGCCATCGCATCCGTACTGGAGAAGCATTATCCCCCATTCATGCAGTACCTCGAAGAGATCAAAGCTCTCAGGGAGCTTTATACGGAGTACAAGGTCCGCTCCCGGTGCCTCGACTATGACGACCTGCTCCTCTATCTGAGAATCCTCCTTGAGAACGAGCGAATACGGGACCGACTGTCGAGAAGGTACCGTTATGTCATGGTGGACGAGTACCAGGACACCAATGCAGTGCAGGGACAGATCGCTCACCAACTGGCGCGCCGGCACAGGAACATTCTGGTAGTGGGGGACGACGCGCAGTCGATTTACTCTTTCCGGGGCGCCGCGCACGAGAACATCATGCGCTTCCCGGAGCTCTTTCCGGGCTGCAGGATCATCAAGCTGGAAGAGAATTACAGGAGCACCCAGGCGATCCTGGACCTGGGCAACGCCGTCCTCGACAACATGGCCAGAAAGTACGAAAAGTGCCTGAGGGCGGTAAAGAAAGAATACGGGAGCAAGCCCTGTCTCATTTATTTCAAGGATGCTTACGACGAGGCGGCCTGGGTAGCGGGGCGCGTCAAGGAGCTCTGCGACGAGGGAATGGAGCTTTCGCACCAGTGCATCCTTTTCCGGTCGGCCTATATAACCATCCCCCTCCAGGCCGAATTGAGCAGGAGGAATATCCCTTTCGCCGTTTACGGGGGGCTGAAGTTCTATGAGACCGCCCATGTGAAGGACGTTTTGGCCCACATGAAGATTCTGGCGAACCCGAAGGACCTCCTGTCCTGGAGCCGCGTGCTCCTTCTCGTGGACGGCATAGGGCCGAGGACGGCGGAAAAGCTTCTCGAAGAGTTCTCCGTCTTAGAGGACCTTGAATCGATCGTCCGCCATATCAACGAAAAGCACGGTCAAGGGAGGGCCTATTCACAAGGTCTCAGCCGGCTCGCGTCGCTTATGGCCGGCGCCCGACAGGCGGGGCCGGGCGAGCAATGCGGGGCAATCATCGAATACTATACGCCCCTGCTGAGGGAGAGATTCGACCTCGACTGGCAACTGCGAAAGAACGACCTTGAAGCGCTGGCCCAAATAGCGGAAAGGTACGAATCGCTTCGGGACATCCTGGTCGATCTCGCGATCGAGCCTCCCCAAAGAGGCGTTTCCGATTTTCACGACACGGTCTGGGAGCGGCCTCTCATACTATCGACGATTCATTCGGCTAAAGGTCTGGAGTGGCGGAATGTCTTCCTCATAGGGGCAGTCGACGGCGTCTTGCCTTCAAGCTATACTACCCGCGACACGGAAGAGCTTGAAGAGGAGCAGCGCCTGCTCTATGTAGCAATAACAAGGGCCAGGGAGTCCCTCTGCATACTTGTCCATCATGAAGGGCGCGACAACGGGATACATACCTTCAACCGGCTGTCCCGGTTCGTCGATGCGGCCAATGTCATGGCCTGCCTTGACCGGACCGATCTCGCGGCCCCTCCTTCCGCCGCAGGCGAGGCGGCCGACGAGCCCGCCGGGAGCTGCGGTGGGCCCCAATTGTTGGCGCGGTTGCTCGATTCTATGAAGTGACCCTTCCCGCCTTATCCTCTACCCTCGAATTTCTCTATCACCCACCTGTACTTCTCGTGGATTAGCCTCCTGTCGAAGTCCCAGAACGCATCGAGCATGTCGTCCTGCTCGTGCCTGCTGAAATAGGCCATACAGGGGATAAAGAAATGTCTGTCCTCCTTCTCGATGTGGACTGGGTAGAATTCGACGAGCCCCCGCATCACGGCCACGACGTCGTCCAAAGCGGTCTTGTCGTTCAGGAGGTAACGGTCCTTTGCGGCAAGGAGCCGGGCCGTCATCTCCCTTGCCCGAACGTGCTCCTGTATGAGCTCTTCCATCGTCTCCCTGTACTGATCGGACAAGGTCTTTGCCGATAACTCCTTGAACAGGATGTCCTCTTCCTTTCCGTGATGGCAGCGATCGGCATAGATCCTGATGAAGTCTACCGCCTGGTCGATGAACTCGGGCCTTACCCTGGCCGTCTTGCTCATGGCTTCAACCTCGGCCTTCATCACTTTGATCATGCGTTCGATCAGCCTGTGCTCTATCATCAAAGGGGCAATGGGCATCATGGGGACCTCCTGAAGGAATGCGCGAAAGGTGGTAGAAGGGCGGTGCTCGGCCGCACGTATATGAAATGGTCCCAGCGAGATTCGAACTCGCGTTACCGGCGTGAGAGGCCGGCGTCCTAAACCCCTAGACGATGGGACCTGAATCAATGATAATAGCAGAAACCCGCCTCTTTTTCTATAAAAAACATAAGTCCCTGATGGTTCGGGCCGCAAGCCCCTTCCGGGCGACTCGGGGGGGGCCGCGAGATCCCCGCATATCCTTGGATTTCCCCAGTCCCCGGCTTGTGGATTTCCGAAAAAAGTCTTATAATAAAAAACTGACAGTCGGGGCGTAGCGCAGCTTGGTTAGCGCACCAGTATGGGGTGCTGGTGGCCGCTGGTTCGAATCCAGTCGCCCCGATTGCTTTTTGGAATTGGTGGTTCCTCTTGCTCATCCTCCTATCGAACGACGACGGCATAGATTCTGAAGGACTGCTTGCGCTCAGGGAAGCAATTGCGCCCGGCAACGAGGTGTGGGTTGTTGCGCCGGAGGCGGAGCGGACCTGTATAGGTCATGCTATCACTCTTCACAAGCCGCTCCGCATCAAGGACCTCGGTAACCGCATCTTCTCCACGAACGGGACGCCTGCCGACTCGGTGCTCCTAGCGTTGAGGGTCGTCCTTCGCAGGAAACCGGACCTCGTCATCTCGGGCATAAACAAGGGTCCGAACATGGGGCAGGATGTCAGCTACTCGGGGACCGTGGCTGCGGCAAAGGAGGGCGCCTTTGTGGGGATTGCATCTTTAGCGGTCTCCCTTAACGGAAGGACCGACTTTCTTTTTCGCGACGCCTGTCGCTCGGTCCTCGATATCGTGAGCAAGATTGGCGCGGCCGGCCTTCCCACGCACACGCTCCTGAACGTGAATATCCCCAATATCCCCTACGAGGCGATAAAGGGCCTTATGGTGACAGGCCTCGGGAAAAGGATATATAATGGTAATATAATCGCTAGAACGGACCCCAGAGGCGGCACTTACTACTGGATCGCCGGGGATGGCGAAAGTTTCGAGTCCATCGAAGGGACCGATCTCCAGGCAGTCGATCAGGGCTATCTTTCTGTTACCCCCCTCCACTGGGACCTGACAGCCTATACGAGTATGGGTGAATACAAAAAAATATTCCTATAGGAGGACGCCGTGAAAACAACATTATCGATCCTCAAGGCCGATATAGGTAGCATAGGCGGGCATCTCTGCCCGAGTCAGCAGGTGCTCAACAGGGTGAAGGAGTTTGTCGAGAAGCAGCGGACCGGCCTGATCCAGGATTTCTTCATTTCTCATACGGGAGACGATGTGGCCATACTCGCGGCCCATAAAAAGGGTGTAGAGAACAGCGAGATACACAAACTCGCGTGGGATGCCTTCGTGGACGGCACGGAGTGCGCCAAGGAACAGGGGCTCTATGGGGCGGGCCAGGATCTGCTCAAGGATTCCTTTTCGGGTAATGTGAAAGGGATGGGCCCTGCCGTTGCCGAAATGGAGTTCGAGGAGAGGCCGAATGAGCCTTTCCTCTTTTTTGCGGCGGACAAGACCGATCCCGGCGCCTATAATCTGCCCCTCTATCTGGCCTTCGCCGACCCCATGTATAACTCGGGCCTGATCCTCTCCCCAAACATGGCAAAGGGGTTCAAGTTCGTAATCATGGACGTGGCCAATACGGAGGGCGACAAGATTATAGAGTTGAACGCGCCTGAGGATCTCTACGATATCGCGGCCCTGCTGAGGGACAACGAGAGGTTCGTAATCGAATCTGTCTATTCCAGGGAGACAGGCGAAATCGCAGCCTCGGTCAGCACCACGAGGCTTCACAACATTGCGGGCAAGTACACAGGCAAGGACGACCCGGTCATGCTCGTCCGGTGCCAGGGTCCATTCCCGGCCACGGGCGAGGTACTGTCGCCCTACAATTTGGGCCACTACGTCGCGGGTTTTATGAGGGGGAGCCATACCGGACCCTTGATGCCTGTGCCTATGAACACGGGTACCTCCTTCTTCGACGGTCCTCCGGTGGTCTCCGCTCTCGCCTTCTGCGTCCACCATGGCAAGCTCACCGACCCGGCCGACGCCTTCGCCCATCCCTACTGGGATTTTGTGAGACTACAAGTGTCGAGAAAAGCGACGGAACTCAGGCGCCAGGGCTTTTCGGGTTCTGCCATGCTCCCTTACTCCGAGCTCGAGTACGGCGGCATCGTGAAGAAGATGAACAAACTGGCGCCGAAATTCGCCATCAGAGGTTAGCCTGAATTACTACATAGCGAACTTTGGATGCCAGATGAACGAGCACGACATGGAGAAGGCGGTCCACCTTCTCCGGTCGTCCGGCTTTGAAGCCGCCGACAAGCTGGAGCAGGCGGGTTTGGTGATAGTCAACACCTGTTGTGTGCGCGAGAAGGCCGAGCAGAAGTTTTACAGCCTCATGGGTAGGCTCGGGAGCCTCAAGAGAAAAAGGCCCTTTGTCCTCGGCCTCATGGGATGCATCGCCCAGCTCGAAAAGGAGGCGATCGTGGAGCGCCTTCCTTTCGTCGATTTCTCTCTCGGTCCCGGGAGCGTACACCTTCTTGACGAGGCGGTTAGGGCCAGCCTCAGGGGTGCGCGGTTTCTTGATTTCTCCGACAACGGCTGCGCCTCTACCCTTTACCTGAGGCCGGGGAATAGAGACCGAAGGGTAAAGGCCTACGTTACGATCATGAAAGGGTGCGATAATTTCTGCAGCTACTGCGTGGTTCCCTATGTTCGGGGTCGCGAGGTGAGCAGGAGAAGCGCCGACATACTCGAGGAGATAGAGGAGCTCGCCGCCACGGGAGCGAGAGAGGTAGTGCTCCTCGGCCAGAACGTGAATTCGTATAATAAAGAAAGGGACGACCTGTCCTTTCCCGACCTTCTGAAGGCCATAGACCGGATCGCCGGCATAGAGAGGATACGTTTCGTGACCTCCCATCCAAGGGACCTTTCGGGTGAGCTGATCGACTGCTTCGGTCAGGTCGACAAGCTGTGCGAGCACATCCATCTTCCCTTTCAATCGGGTTCAGACAAGATACTGCGCCTCATGAACAGGGGCTACACGAGAGAAGAGTATGAAGAGAAGATTGCAAAGCTGAAAGGCAGATGCGCGGACATTGCAATCACCGCCGACTGCATAGTAGGCTTCCCAGGAGAGGACGAGGGGGATTTCAGGTCTACCGTGGAACTTGTGGAGCGGACTGGCTTCGATGGGATATTCTCCTTCTGTTTCTCTCCCCGCAGGCACACGCCGGCATCAAACCTGCCCGGCACGGTGCCTGAGACCGTCGCACGGGACAGGCTCGCCTGTCTGCAGGCACTGCAAAAGGGGATCACCCGCGAGAAGCTCATACGGCAGGAAGGCATGACGGTCGAGGTGCTGGTGGAGGGGTCAAGCAAGAACTCACGGGAGGAGCTTGCGGGAAGGACGAGGACGAACCGGATCGTGAACTTCGGGGGTCCTGC
>JBEKOT010000117.1:0-7717 GCA_049521495.1 Syntrophorhabdales bacterium
TTACTTCGGGGTCCGTCCTCAAATTGTACCATGTGATCTTCTTGCGGACGTTGCCCTGATTGTCCCGCTTATCCTCTATCCCGGCCGGCTTCGGGACGATGTCGATTTGAAGGTTCCGGACCGCCTGGGCCAGCACCCTGTTCGAGAAGTTGGCAGGCATAGTAAGCTCCACGGTCAACCGCGAGAGGGGGCGGTCTACGGTCCATCGCATCTCTTTGGAGATGTGCAGCGTGCTCTCAAGCTTCCCCTCCAGTACTATTGTATCCGCAAAAAGAGGCGGCAGGGGAAGCGCCGGGACAAGGACGAGCCCGAGAATCAGGGTAAGGGCCCGCAGGGCGGGGCCCGCAAGCCCCTCCCGGCTATAGCGGAATCTGCGGCCCCCGGGGGTCATTTCAGCACGAAGGCGATCCTCGCACCGGCCAGGAAGTCCGTCTTCTGGTTGGCTGAGAATATCCTCAATGCGTCATCGTCGGAGACCTGCAGGTCCGTCGGGCCGGAGACCCCCGCCGCTTTGACGACCATGGGGTTCTTCACGCCTCTGTGCCTGAGGGCGTCCTTGGCTTTCTCGATGGTGTTGGTATATTCGCCGCATCCCTCTTCCACCAGGATCTTCTGGTCTACCTTCGAGGGATCGTAAAGCGCCTCACCTTTCAGCGTGAATATCCGGTTTATCAGGGCCGGTCTGAAGGTCTGTCCCGTGGCGTCGATGATCATCCCGTCGTACGGCTCTACGGGCACAGCGTCGAGGCTGGCCGGCGGGGCGGCGCTCGCCAGGTCGTTTGCCGCCTGGGGGATTCCCAGCAGTTTTTTGTACATGAGGCCGCCGAAGCTCTCAGGTCCGCTCATGCCGACCTTTACGAGCACCTTCGCCGACCTCTCCTGGTCGTTATAGTCCCTGTATATCACCTGGGCCCCTTTAATGAACGCGCTTACTGCCACCCTGACCGTGTCGTAGCGTATCTGCATGTCCCTCGTGGTCGTGTCGCCGGTCACCGCCACCCCGTCAAGGAACTGGGCCAGGTTCCGGTAAGCAACCACCTCGGCCGCGCGCTCTGCCGTCAACCGCCTCTGCCCGAGTGTCGAGGAATTGGCGGCCGGCAGCCCTTCCCCCTCGATAACGATGTAGCCGTCAGTAAACGCCTGGGTGACGGTCCTTGTAATGGTGAGGCTTTCCTGGTTGAGCCACCGGTTTGCCTTCCCGAACCGCTCTTCAACCGGGCCCTGCTTCGACTGGGCAAGGGCGTTGCCCGCGATAAAGGCAAGGGCCAGGACCGGGTAAACGATCAGCTTATTCTTCATGCCATCCTCCTCACTTTAGTGGGCCTTCATCTCTTGCCGGAGCGCTCTGATCGCGAGCACGGCGTCTGCCCCGCACACTGGCTCGTCCACTCGAAAAGCGCCTCCCGTCTCGCCTTCCATAAGCCCCCTCGTGGTCGCGTTCATGACCGCGTTATAGAAACGAGAGGTGGGCGATACGTCCACAAAAGGCGACTTATCATGACCCAGATATGCCGAGGCGATCTTTTCATCCCCCCTGATCCTGATCACCATGTCTTCGAGAAGAAGGGCCATCTCCCCCCTCTTTACGGGTTTTGCGCCGTTGAAGAGGTAGGCGCCGGACGCACCGTCATATGACGGCTCCAGTCCCCTCAGGTTCCATTTCAGGACAGTAAGGATCTCGGCCCGGACAGGGCTTCCCGCCAGGTCGACCGGGACCGGCAAAGGGTGCTGCCCGGTTCCCGCGACCTTACGGGGAAGGGTCCCCAAATCCAGCTCGTGGGTCAGAAGGGCGGACAATTCGGCCCGGCTCACCGCTTCATGGGGGGCGATCTTCCTCCCGAGGTCCGAGACGGTAAGGCCGGCCGTGGCGCGCACGATCCTGTCGGTCTGCTTCCATGCCCGGTCCGCCAGGGCGACCCACTTCCCGTCTTTCTTGGCCTTCAGGACAGCCTCGAACCTGCCTTTCGCCTGCCCGTACTCCCCTGCCTGCCGGTAAGCCGCGCCCATGTAATAGTCGACCGCCTCCTTGCCCTCGTAATAGGGAAGCTCTTTCTCCGGCGCGGCCAGACCTTCTGCCTGGGTGTATGCGGCCTTAGCGGTCTCGAGGAAGTCCTTCCCTCCTATGGCCGTTTGCGAGCGTATCACCGCTATAACGTGGGCCAGCCGGTCTCCGCTATTGCGGGCCGAGGCCTGGGCCTTCTTGAGGTAACCTTTCATCAGCCCCTCTTCGGCTGCCTTGGCTGCAGGGTCCGCCGCGCCGGCTGCGAGATTGGCGGCTGCAATCGCGAGCCCGTCATAGGCCTGAGAAAAGTCGGGGTCACAATAAATTGCCCGCTCGAGCCTCTGGCGGCCTGCCTGGAAGTCCCCCTTCTCGATGAGCCCCATTCCTGCCGCATAGTGAAGCCGCGGGTTGTCTTCCGGCGCCGGGCACCTCGCGACGCGGCCGGCGGAGCAGCCCCAGGAGACCGCAAGGACGGTCAAGACGATACAGACCAAACCGTAACGTAACCTTTCCATATTGTCCTCCTTGAACGACCCTCCGCAAAAACCGCGGGCCGACCGGGACGGCTGCGTCGGCATCGGAAAAGGGCCCGGCGACGCAGCGTCACCCTGCCCTACCAGGCAACGCCCCTTGCCCGCAGGACCATCCGGGCATTTTCGTGGCCCTGCCTGGCAGCCCTTACCAGGTCGGCGATGGCCTGCCTTCTGTTGCCGAGTCTGTCGTTCGTATTACCCCGGTTGTAATAGGCAATTGCAAATCCCGGCTCCAGCGCAATGGCACTGTTGAAATCCGTAAGGGCCTTACGGTAGTTGCCGAGCCTGTAATAGACGTTGCCCCGGTTGTTATAAGCCACGGCAAGCCGGGGGTCGAGGTCGATTGCCCTGTCGAAATCCATGATGGCCCGCCGGTAATCGCCAAGCCTGTTGTACGCATTGGCCCGGTTGTAGTGGGTCGTCGCAACCTCGGGGCCCAGGGCAATGGCTTTGTCGAAATCTCTAACGGCCTGCAAGTAATCCTTTAGTTTTATGTAGCACTTTCCGCGGTTGTCGTATGCCAGTGCATAGCCCGGGTTGAGCTGGACGGCCCTGTCATAATCCTTGACTGCTTCGGTGCAATTACCCGAAGCGTCGTTTGCGTATCCCCTTTCGAACCATTCGAAGGCATCGAGCGTACCGATGTTCTTCTCATATGCCGCCAGCGCCGCCGGCTTCTTTGCATCCTTCGCCAGCGCCAGCTCTCGCTTCAGTTTCTCGTTCTCCGCCAGCATTGCGCCAAGGCTCTTCCGGATTGCCTCCAGCTCCCTGGTCTTTTCGCTGTCTTTCCGGAATTCGTCGATGGACTTGATCACGTCATCAGGGTCGGCTGCCAACTTCGCCTTGAGATAGTAGACCCGGCCGTCCCATTTTTCGGCGATTATCTGAGTGCTCACTATGCCGGCCGTGAGGGTGGTGACCTCATCCCGCGTCAGCCGGAAGTCTTTCACCTCCGTCCTGCTTTCCAGGTAGGCGCCGAGCTCCTCGAGAAGGAACCTCTTTACTTCCCGGAGCGCGATGGCCCTGCTTGAATTCTTGCTGTCATCCTCGCCGGCCTCATAGGTATATTCCTTCTCGAAAACCTTTATTTCGGCAAACGCGGGGGCGCAGACAAAGAGGCAAGACAGGACCGTGAGCAGGATCAGGGTTGTCCCCGCCTGTTTTGACGCAAAACCGGCCGCTTCCTGCTCACGGCTTCTTCGGTTGGGCCGGTTCTTAAAGGGAATGGCGACAACGCCGTAGTGCGTCCCAGTCATCATTAACCCCCATCTGTCCGAGCGGATGAAGCCATAACCTATCTCACGGTAGCGCATCATGATGACTGACCGCGGCGCCGGACCTTCACAAGGCGGCAGGGGCCGCAGGATGAACCGACTTATTTCATAATTCACAAGGGGGTGCGCTGTCAAGAAATATTTCGGCGAGCAGCCGGGTTGCACAAAAGAAAAACCCCGTCCGTGCCGGGAAATTAAGGTTGACATCGCACCGGCCCCTGAAGTGGTCCAGCAGATGAGTGGGCAGGTACAGGGGTAAGCGCACGGTCCGACGAGAGGCCTGTGCCTGCTTCAATGCTTTCAGGGGAAGAACCCCCGCAGCCTCACCGCCTCTGCGACCCTCCCGATGCCCAGGGCGAGAGCGGCGGTACGCATACCTACGTGCTCCCTTTCCGCGACTGCCTGGACCTCTTGAAAGGCCCTGGAGAGAATCCTGTTCAGGCGGTCCCTCACCTCTTCCTCGGTCCACAGTAGCTCCTGCAGGTTCTGCACCCATTCAAAGTAGGAGACGATGACGCCGCCCGCGTTTGCGAGGATATCCGGTACGAGGTAGATACCTCGATCGCACAGGATCGCGTCTGCTTCGGGCGTCGTCGGACCGTTGGCCCCTTCCACGACCATGCGGCAGCGCAAGCCGGGTGCATTCAGGGCGGTGATTTGGTTCTCGATGGCGGCCGGGACCAATATGTCGCATTCGAGCTTGAGAAGCTCTTCGTTGGTAATCTCGTCCGCCTCCACGTTGGCGATTGCCCCGTAATCGGTGTCTCTCTTGGCTTCAAGTGCCTTCTCCACATCGAGCCCCGCAGGATTGTAGAGCCCGCCCTTTACATCGGAGATGGCGATAACGCGGGCCTCTGCCCCTGCGAACTGTCGAGCCGCTGCGCCGCCGACGTTTCCGGCGCCCTGAATTACGACGCGGGACCCCGCGATAGAAAAACCAAGGTGCTTCGCGGCTTTCGCCGCAATCGTGAATACACCCCGGCCGGTCGCGTCGAACCGGCCGAGCGAGCCGCCTATAGCCAGGGGCTTGCCGGTCACGACGCCGGGCACCGAATGGCCCTTGTGCATGCTGTACGTGTCCATGATCCAGGCCATTACCTGAGGATTGGTGGCGATGTCAGGAGCGGGTATGTCCACCTCCGGACCTATGAAGGGCGATATCTCCCACGTGAAGCGGCGTGTGACGTTCTCCAGCTCGCATTGCGACATGGTACCCGGATCGCACCCGACGCCGCCCTTGGCACCGCCGAAGGGGATACTCACGACGGCCGCCTTCCAGGTCATAAACATCGCCAGTGCCCGCATCTCGTCGAGATCGACGTCCGGATGGTAGCGCAGCCCGCCCTTGAAAGGGCCGCGGGCGTCGTTGTGCTGGA
The DNA here is from genome assembly GCA_049521495.1 of Syntrophorhabdales bacterium. Taxonomy (GTDB): domain Bacteria; phylum Desulfobacterota; class Syntrophorhabdia; order Syntrophorhabdales; family WCHB1-27; genus CAWEPK01. The sequence goes on from JBEKOT010000117.1 coordinate 5,186, forward strand.
CGCGATAGCCCGAAAAGACACGGACCGATCCATCGTCCATTTTAGCCGGAAAATGGACGATGATCTCTCTCTTCGTGTACTTAAGCTTTTCGACGACGCCTCTGTCTACATCGGGTACATACTGGCTTGCTCGCTCTATCTGGCTTATCGCCATTTCAGCCAGGTTTACCTTGCCTGATTTTTCCTCCATTCTACCTCCTTGCGAGGGGCAACCGCCGGGAACCCGTATTGCGTTCGATACCTCCCCGATTGTAAAGAGTCAGTCGCCGATTGTCAATAATTAAGAGCGGCCGAGGGTGGCGGGGTCGGCAACCGAAGAAGCGCCCTAAAGGGTGTTACGTATGCTATATTGTAGGAAGGACGCGACCTATGGCAGCGGAACATACCGATTCCGGCCCTGGAGACGGGTCTTTACGCCTCCTGGATGGGCTTGTAAAGGCATGCAGCCTTTTCTCGGCGGCCCTCGGCGCCCTGGCGCTCGCCGGTTGGTGGACCGGCACCCGTTACCTCGGCCATCCGGGATCGCACACGACGCCAATGTCGCCCCTCGTCGCCGTGGGCCTGATCTTTCTGGCCGGCGTTTGCCTCCTCTATCGCCGCGCCTCCCATAATATGGTCAGGGCGTTTGCGCTTTTGCCCCTCTTCTTTCTTGCGCTCGTCTCTTTGTCAAACGTTGTCCGGTTCGCGGCCGGTTTTCACTGGGGCATTGAAGAGACCCTGGTGAGGGGGCTTCTCGTCAATCCGGCTCTATACGGCGCGGTACCGATTTCACCCATCGTGGCAGCGCTCTTTCTTTTCGATTGTCTCGCCCTGGCCCTCCTCATCGTCGCCCCGGGGAACAACCGTTCGGCTATGCTCGCCGTGCTTGTCGCCGACGCCGTCCTTTCGTTCAACCTCGTAGTCCTCCTGGGATACCTTTACGGCACTCCCTTTCTTTACGGCGGGAAGATAAGGCCCGTGGCGCTCCCCGTCGCACTGGCCTTTATCGCTCTCAACACAGGGATAATCGCCTCGGTACGCCCGGCCCGCTTTCCCCTGAGCCTTCTCGTGGGGCCGTCCGTGCGTGCCACCTTGCTGCGGACCTTCTTCCTGGTCGTCTCCCTCGTCGCCGGCATCAACGGGATCGGTTACAGGTTATTTGCGGATCTGCAATTTAACGCAGCGACTCTTGCAGCACTTTCCACGCTTAGCTACCTTGTAATCGGATCGCTGCTGATGGCCCAGATCGCCCGGGCGGTGGGAAGCGCTACGGACCGGGCAGAGCAGAGGCGAAGGATAGCGGAAGAGGAGCTGCGCAGGAATCGCGACCATTTGGAGGATGTGGTGAAGGAGCGGACTGCCGAGCTCGTGCGCTCCAACGCTGAGCTTGAGCATTTTGCGCACGTCGCCTCTCATGACCTGAAGGAACCCGTCCTGGCGGTAGCGAGCAACCTCAAGCTCGTGGAGCGGCGAATCCGGGACAAGGCAGGCGAAGAGGTCGGCAAGTTCCTTGCGAACTCCCTTGCGGCTACCTTTCGGATGGAGGCGCTCATAGACGATCTACTATCCTATTCCCGCATAGGTACGCAAGGCAGGCCTTTTGAGGCGGTCGATGTGGCGGCCGTTCTCGGTAATGTGCTGGCCGACCTCACGACCTCCCTGGAGGAGACGGGCGCGCAGGTCACCTTCGACGCTCTGCCCACAGTGACCGGAGATCCGGTCCAGATAGGGCAGCTCCTTATGAACCTTATCAGCAATGCAGTGAAGTTCAGCAAGGGAACGCCGCACGTTCACATCTCGGCGAGCCATGGTCAGGGCGAATGGATTTTTTCCGTGCGCGACAACGGCATAGGTATCCCCAAGGCGCATGCCGAGACCATTTTCGAGATTTTCAGGCGCGTCCACGGGAACACGTATCCGGGCACCGGAGTAGGTCTCGCCACATGCAAGAAGATCGTTGAAAGGCACGGGGGGCGAATATGGGTCGAGTCCGAGCCGGGGCAATGGTCCGTATTCTACTTTTCCATCCCTGAAAGCGGACCCGGAGAAGAAGGCCGACTTCTCGACAAGGCCGGCTCGTAATGGCGACGTTCTCATTCGACCCCTTCGGCCTTCTCGAGAGGGTGGTGCCTGCGCCGTGGGCTCAACGCCTCGTGCGGGCGGCCGCTATCGGCCTCCTCATCGTCTTCCTGGTCCATCGCCTCGCATCCTACGGGACTTACCTCTTCAAGCCCTTATGGATGGCGGAGACGCTCATTTTCGTGGTTTTCATCGTGAGCTATGCGGTCCGCGCCGACCCGGTCATCCGGTCGAGGGGTGTTCACGAGATCCTTGTACCGCTCCTCGGCGCCGTCCTGCCATTCGCCCTCCTTCTGTCACCCCCTTCCCTGCTGATCGTGGACAACGAGGTCGCGCTCATGGCCCTCTTTTGCTGGATGACCGTGTCGACTGCCCTGACGGTGTGGGGTCTCTGGACGTTAAGACGCTCCTTCAGTATTACAGTCGAAGTACGCTGTCTGGTAACTAAGGGGCCTTATGGGTACGTGCGCCATC
>JBEKOT010000118.1:0-7309 GCA_049521495.1 Syntrophorhabdales bacterium
CTTGAAGGGAGTCGGGGGAAAGCTTTTCCCCCAGGGTTGGCCAAAGGTCGCCTATTTCGGCACTCTCCTGAGGCCGCCTCGACTTTCATCGAAATCGGACCGGGAAGCCCTCGCGATAGCAGCCGACAACCGGCGCAAGATAGACCGGCTCTTTGCAGAATTCCAGTCGTCGGGAAGAGACATCCTTTTTGTGAACGACGTGAGCATGTATCTCCAGGCAGGAACGGCCGAGCGTCTTCTCGGATACTGGAGAAGCGCCTCAACGGTCGTGGCAAACGGCTACTACGGCGGCAAACTTGGGACGGGCGCCCTTTCGGCAAGAGAAACTACCGGGATGGACAAGCTCATCAAGGCTTTTCCTCACAACCTCAGAATGCCCGGAAAACCGTTGGTCCAGTTCCTCAGTGAGCTCTAATTCAGCTCGTCCTCTCAGAACCAAATGCAAGAATTGTCAGCAATAAGAAGTGAGAGAGTGACTGATAAGCCAACGCTGGGGCGCGCGCTTATATTAATAATGAAACAAGGAGGAGGCCATGGGCAAGCTGATGATTATCGTTACCGTGTTTTTGTTAGCAGTGGGTGTGGTTCACGCGGCCAACACCATCACGAAAAAGGCGGGGGAATATGCGGTCGAAATTACTTTCGATAAGAATCCGCCGGTGACCGGAAAAAATAACGTCGATATCCTGGTGAAGGATAAGACGGGTATGGCGGTGACCGACGCGAAGGTGGTTGTCGAGTATTCCATGCCGGCGATGCCGGGTATGCCGGCCGCGAACTTCAAGACTAATGCGGGCTTGAAGGGTGATAGGTACAAGGCCGTTATCGAGCCTTCCATGGGTGGTTCATGGAATGTGGCGGTCAAGGTGAGCCGGGCGGGGAAGACCGAGACGGCGAGACTTACCATCGACGTAAAGTAATGCCTCAGGGAGGTGCCGGTATGCCATCATACGCGCGAAAAGTCCTGGACCTTAAAACACAAGCGTTGTCGTGTTTTCTCTTGCTGACCTTTCTGACGGCGCCTCCCCTGGTCCTTTCTGCTTCCGATGAGACGGTGACTCTCGAGGACCTTGTCGCCGAGGGTCTAAGGAACAGCCCCGAGATACTGGCGGCCAGGTCGCGGGCCGATGCGGCCGGATACCGCATACCCCAGGCGAAGAGCCTGCCGGACCCAATGGCGACGTTAGGCTATCAGAACGATGGGTTCAGCAGTTTTACCCTCGGCCGGAGCATCATGTCCATGGGCATATCGGGCCTGTCCCAGCAGTTCCCCTTCTGGGGGAAACGGGCGCTTAAAGGAGAGGTGGCGGCGAGGGACTCGGAGAGTTTCGCTGCTCTGTCCGATGCAGCGAGGCACAGGGTGGTCGCCCAGATAAAGCTCTACTTCTATGACCTCTTCCTTGCCTATAAGACCCTCGACATCCTCAGCGATAGGAAAACCCTCTTCTCGAAAATCGAAGACGCCGCACGGAGCCGGTACGCGTCAGGGACGGGCATGCAGCAAGAGGTCATCATGGCGCAGACGGAGAAATACATGATCCTCGAAAAGGAGGAGATGCAGCGCCAGCGCATAGAGGCGCTCCAGGGGATGCTGAATACTACCGTGGGCAGGGAGGTTAGCGCACCCCTCGGCCGGCCGGTTCTGCCTCCGGCCGCCCCCTTTCTCGCCAGTCTGGAGGAGGTTGTCAGCATGGCGAAGGAGCATTCACCCGACGTGAGATCCAGGCAGAAGATGGTGGAGGGTGCCGAGGCAAAGGTGAAGCTGGCCAGAAAGGAGTATTATCCCGATGTGACCGTTGGCGGCAATTACTTTTACAGGTCGGGCTACTTGGGCGATATGTGGAGCATGACCTTCAGCTTCAGTCTGCCCATCTTCTATAAGACGAAACAGGAGCAGGCGGTGGCCGAAGCGCAGGCAGGTTTTCTGGAGGCCAAGCGGGAGCTGGCTGCAACGGAGTTGATGCTTGCATCCAATGTCAAGGAAGGCTACTCAATGGTCCAGGCGGCCGATAGATTGATGAAGCTTTACAGCGAAGGGCTGATCCCGAAGGCAAATCAGGACGTCCAGCTCGCCTTCTCGAATTACGTGACCGGGAGGGTCGACGCCCTCACTGCTATAACGAGGATCAAGAACCTGCTCGACTATGACCTGCTTTACTGGAGCCAGCTCGTGGAAAGGGAGAAGGCAATCGCGAGACTTCACGCCGTCACGGGAATTGAGGATACGGGACAGACCGGCCGGCAGACTTCCTGGGGCGGCACGAAGAAAGCGGCACGGGGAGAAGCGCAATGAACAAGCAAAAGCGAGTGTTAGCAGTTGCGGTAGTTATTGTCGCCTTTGCACTCATATTCTACCTTTCGAAACCGGCCAAACCCGTAGCGAACCGCGCCGCGGCCTCCGTGGCCGCAGCGGAGGGAAAAACGGGTTCCACGCCCGGAATGCCGGGCATGCCCGCCGAAAAGCCGTCACCTCAAAAGGCGCAGGAGGAAGCAGCCGAACCCGAGGCGCCGACAGTAGAGATACCGCCCGAGAAACAGCAACTCATTGGGGTGAAAGTGACCACAGTGCAGATACTCCCCCTCACGAAGACGATACGCACGGTAGGCCTCGTCGAGTACGATCAGCGGCGTCTCCAGACAATCAACACTAAGGTCGAGGGCTGGGTCGAGAAGCTTTACGTCAACTTCACCGGCACCTACGTGAAGAAGGGGGAGCCGGTCGCCGACATATACAGCCCGGAACTGTGGGCAACGCAGCAGGAGTTCATCAACGTTGTGAGGTGGGCAAAGCAGGCGAAGGCGAAAAACGGTGGGCAGACCGCTCAGACAGCCGGCGGGCCTGACGTTAGCGCTATGATCGACCGGGACGCCCGGTCCTTGGTCGAGGCAGCCCGGCAGCGCCTCAAGCTCTTCGACATAAGCGACCCTCAGATCGAGAAGATCGAGGAGAGCGAAAAGCCCATCCGCACGCTCACCATCTATAGCCCCTATAGTGGTTATGTCCTCCAGAAGAACGTGAACCAGGGTACGCGCGTGATGGCGGGGGCCGACCTTCTCGACGTGGCAGACCTTTCCACCGTCTGGATCACTGCCGACATCTATGAGTTCGAGATGCCCCTCATCAAGGTGGGAGACCCGGCCGCCGTCCAGTTGAGTTATTTCCCAGGCAGGCAGTTCTCCACAAAGATCGACTATATTTATCCCACTCTCCAGGGAGAGACGAGGACCCTAAAGGCCCGCTTCACTCTCCCCAATGAAGGGGGGAAGCTAAAGCCCCAGATGTTCACCAACGTTGAGATGAAGATAGGCCTCGGCAAAAGGCTCGCGGTCCCGGCCGATGCGGTCATCAATACCGGGGTGAGGCAGGTCGCTTACGTAGACAAGGGGGAGGGCATTTTCGAGCCAAGGGAGGTTCTGACGGGCGTTCGGACAGACAAGCTCGTCGAAGTCACCGCCGGCCTCAAGGCAGGGGAGAAGGTCGCCTCTTCGGCCAATTTCCTCATCGACTCCGAGGCAAAGCTGAAAGGGGTCGAGCCGCTTCCCAGAAAGACGGGCCAGAGACAGGCGCCGGGAGAGGCACCAGCAGCACCGCCGGCTGCGCACGGACACTAGGCGGGAATGGTGGGCGGTATGTGTGCAAAGATGGAAACTTCTTGGCGGCTCGATTTCGCGTTCAGGACGAGGCGGCAAGGAGGAGCCGACGAAGGCGTACTTCTACTGTACGTCGAGGAGAGCGACGACGAAGTCAACGAAGTATATGGACGCGAAGGTGGGCCGCCAAGATGATAGCGAAAATCATCGAGTACAGCGCCAGGAACAAGTTCATCGTCTTTCTTTTCGTCTTCTTCGCCCTCGCCTGGGGCTACTGGACGGTCAGGAACATCCCCCTTGACGCGATACCCGACCTTTCCGACACGCAGGTCATCATCTACACGGAATGGACTGGCAGGAGCCCCGATCTCGTCGAGGACCAGGTCACCTATCCCATTTCTTCGACTCTCCTCGCCGCCCCCAGGGTCCAGGCCGTCCGGGGCTTCTCATACCTTGGGAGCTCTTTCGTCTACGTGATATTCGATGAGGGGACGGACATTTACTGGGCGCGCAGCCGCGTCCTCGAATACCTCCAGGCCGTCCGCAACAAGCTTCCGGCGGATGTCAACCCGGTCCTCGGACCGGACGCGACGAGCCTCGGCTGGGGCTTCGAGTATGCCGTCGTCGACGAGAAGGGCGGCCACGACCTCTCGCAGCTCCGGTCACTCCAGGATTGGAACCTCAAGCTCGCCCTCGAGAGCGTCCCGGGAGTCTCGCAAGTGGCGAGCGTCGGAGGCTTCGTCAAGCAGTATCAGGTCACGGTAGACCCTAACCGTCTCCTCGGCTACAACGTTCCCATCACGAAGGTGATGGAGGCTGTGAGGAGGAGCAACCTCGACGTGGAAGGGCGGGTGCTCGATTTCTCCGGCTTCGAGTACATGATCAGGGGAAGGGGCTACATAAAGGGCATCAAGGACCTCGAGGACGTCTCCGTCGGAGCGTCGCCCCAGGGGACCCCCATCTACCTGAAAGACGTGGCGAACGTCCAGCTCGGTCCCGAGATAAGAAGGGGCCTTGCAGAGCTCGACGGCAAGGGAGAGGTGCCGGGAGGGATCGTCATCGTCCGTTTCGGGGAGAACGTGTTGAATGTGATCGACCGGGTGAAAGAGAAGATCAGGAAGGACATAGCGCCGTCGCTGCCGAAAGGCGTTAAAGTGGTCACGACCTACGACCGGTCCGACCTCATCAACCGGTCCATTGCGACCCTCAAGGATGAGATTGTAAAGCTCGCTATCGCGGTGAGCGTCGTCTGCCTTATCTTTCTCTTTCATTTGCCTTCGGCCCTTGTCGTCATCCTCACGCTGCCCGTCGCCATCATCATGAGCTTCATCCTCATGTTCTACCTGCGGGTGACGTCGAACATCATGAGCCTCTCCGGCATCGCCATCGCCATAGGCGCAATGGTCGACGCCTCGATCATCATGGTGGAAAACGCCCACAAGAAACTGGAGGCGTGGGAGGAGTCCGGCCGGCCGGGAAGCAGGACGGACGTCGTCATAGAGGCGGCGATAGAGGTAGGCCCGTCGCTCTTCTTCTCCCTTCTCGTCATCACGGTCGGCTTCCTCCCTGTCTTCACGCTCCAGGGCCAGGCGGGCAGGCTCTTCAAGCCCCTGGCATACACGAAGACTTTCGCCATGCTCTTCTCGTCGTTCCTAGCGGTCACCCTGACGCCCGTACTCATGACCCTTTTCATCAGGGGTCATATCAGGCCAGAGGAAAAGAACCCGATAAGCCTTTTTCTTCGCTGGACCTACCAGCCCCTGGCGAGCTTCGCGCTCCGCTTCAAGAAAACGGTCATCCTTATCGCCATTCTCGTACTGGCCGTCTCCGTTTATCCTTTCACGCGCCTCGGCTCAGAGTTCATGCCTCCCCTTTACGAAGGCACCCTATTTTACATGCCTGTCACCGCGCCGGCGGCCTCCATATCGGTCGCCACCGACCTCCTCCAATTGCAGGACAAGATCCTTAAACGCATCCCGGAGGTGGAGAGCGTCTTCGGCAAAGCGGGAAGAGCAGAAACGGCCACGGACCCGGCTCCCCTTGAGATGTTTGAAACGGTGATCAACCTGAAGCCTGAATCGGCCTGGCGGCCGGGCATGACGGTGGAAAAGCTGAAAGACGAGATGAACGACGCCCTCACCATACCGGGCGTCTCCAACTCTTTCACGATGCCGATAAAGGCCAGGATCGACATGCTGGCAACGGGCATAAGGACGCCCGTAGGCGTCAAGGTCCTGGGGCCGAGCCTCGACGAGCTCGAAAAGATCGGGCTTGCGGTCGAGCGCCAGGTGAAGTCGATCCCCGGCACCAGGAGCGTCTACGCCGAGCGGGTAGCAACCGGCTACTTCCTCGACATCGAAGTAAAACGCGAGGAGGCCGCCCGCTACGGGCTCTCGGTCCGGGACGTCCAGGACGTGATCGAGTCGGCAATAGGCGGCATGGACCTGACGACGACAATCGAGGGCAGGGAGCGCTACCCTGTGAACGTACGATACGCGAGGGAGTTAAGGGGCGATATCGACCAGTTGAAAAGGGTACTCGTTCCCATAGCGCCGATGACTGGCGGCCAGCCGACCTCTGCGGCAGGCATGGGGGCCGGAGGTGGGAGCCAGCCGCAATCCGGCTACGGCAACCCCCAGTCGAGCCGCGTGCCCCTAGCGGAGCTTGCCGACATCGAGGTCGTGCGCGGGCCGACGAATATAAAGAGTGAGGAAGGCCTCCTGGCGGAGTACGTCTACATCGATTTTTCAGGACGGGACGTGGGCGGATACGTGAACGAGGCGAAGAAAAGCCTCGCCTCCCTCAAGATACCGGAAGGCTACCGCCTTGAGTGGAGCGGAGAGTATGAGTACCTCGTGAAGACCCACCAGCGCCTCAAGCTCGTCATCCCCCTGACGTTCCTCATCATCTTTGTCCTTATCTACTTCAATACGAAGTCCGTAACGAAGACGGTCATCGTGCTCCTCGCCGTGCCTTTCTCCCTGGTGGGTTCGTTCTGGTTCCTCTACCTCCTGGGCTATAACATGAGCATAGCCGTCTGGGTGGGCATAATCGCACTTGCAGGACTGGACGCGGAAACGGGCGTGGTCATGCTCCTCTACCTGGAGCTCGCTCATAACGAATGGCAGCGAAAAGGCATGCTGAAGACCGTCGCCGACCTCAAGGATGCCGTAATGCACGGCGCGGTGAAGAGAATACGGCCGAAGATCATGACCGTAGGCGTAATCCTCGCCGGCCTTATCCCTGTAATGTTCAGCCAGGGCGCCGGTTCGGACGTCATGAAAAGGATCGCGGCCCCTATGGTCGGGGGCGTAGTCACGTCTGCAATTCTGGAACTCCTCATCTACCCTGCCATATACATGATATGGAGGGGAAGGGAGTTCAAAAAAGGAGAGGTGATTACATGAAATCGCTATTTTTTGCCGTCGCGGTCCTTCTCCTCGTTCAAGGAATTTGCCTTGCATCCGGTGGTGGGGAAACGGCAAGAGCAGAGGGGCCACTCGCTCCTGTTGAAATTCGACTATAATCAGCCGCCCTCGCGCTCAATCCGGTGGCGGTCGCCGTCACGGATGCGGAGTCGCAGCCTTCGGCCGTGGTCCTTGAAAAGGATGCCCGTTTATGAGAAAATGTACCCTCAGATCGGAAGTGCCAAGGCGCCTGGTGGGCCTCCTGGTCTTCAAAACCAGTGCACCGGTGACGAGCTGGTGGGTGGGTTCGA
>JBEKOT010000119.1:0-7291 GCA_049521495.1 Syntrophorhabdales bacterium
GGAAGAACCTTGACAAAAGAAAGCATCCCGCGTTATCCTTTTGCGTTTTTTTGGGTATCACGAACTTACGGAATGAGGTCTTAAGTGCTCAAGTCATTGAAGTTCCGCGCCGTTCTCATACTTGTATTCCTGTTCATATCCATCGTCTACCTCGTGCCGAACGCCGTCGAGCTTGAGGGCGCATGGAAGAAATACTTCCCATCGGATAAGATACACCTGGGCCTCGACTTGAAGGGGGGGATGCATCTCCTTCTATCCCTGGACACTAACCGGCTGATGGACAACATGCTCGACAGGAAGTTCAACCAGCTCAAGGACGGAATGATCCGGGAAGGTATAAGGTTCGTAGGGCTCGACAAAAGGGCGGACAGGATCGAGGTGGTCATAAAGGCCGAGCAGCGGGAGAAATTCTACAATCTCGTCGGTAAAGAGCTGCCCGACCTAAAGGTGATCGAGAGCAAGACCGAAGGGGACAACCTGACCCTTGGCCTTTCCTATTCGGAGAAGGAGGTCCTCAACCTGAAAGATAACGCGGTGCACCAGGCACTCGAGACCATCAGGAACAGGGTCGACCAGTTCGGGGTGTCGGAGCCGGTCATCGTTCAGCAGGGCGAAAGCAACATACTTGTGCAGCTTCCGGGCATAAAGGACCCTGAAAGGGCCCTGGAGCTTATCGGCAAGACGGCCCAGCTCGAGTTCAAGCTAGTGGACGAGGAGAATGCGGCGAAGGCGGGTACCGGCGTCATCCCCGAGGGCGACGAGCAGCTCATGATGAAATCGAGGAACAGGGATACGAGTGTGACCACAACGACGCCCATCCTAGTGAAGAAGCAGACCCTTCTGACCGGCGACATGCTGACCGACGCGAGGGTGAGGATAGGCGGCGAATTCCATAACGAGCCCTATGTGGCCCTCGAGTTCAACAGCGAGGGCTCCAGGATCTTCGACAGGATCACGGGCGAGAACGTGGGTAAGCGGATCGCCATAATCCTCGACAACACCGTCTACTCGGCGCCGGTCGTCAGAGAGAGGATATCGGGCGGAAAGGCCTCTATCACAGGCGGTTTTACTTCGGACGAGGCAAAAGACCTTGCCATCGTGCTTCGCGCCGGCGCCCTTCCGGCCCCCGTCAACGTGATACAGAACATCACGATCGGCCCTACTTTAGGACAGGACTCGATCAGGAAAGGGGTGCAGGCGGCCATCCTGGGCGGACTGCTCGTCATCGTTTTCATGATCTATTACTACCGGGCTTCCGGTATCGTGGCGGACATCGCGCTCTTTCTCAACCTGATATATCTGCTCGGCGCATTTACGGCCCTGAGAGCGACCATGACGCTGCCCGGCATTGCAGGCATCATCCTTACGATAGGCATGGGCGTCGATACGAACGTCCTCATTTTCGAGCGCATCCGGGAGGAGCTCAGGCTCGGCAAGACCGTGCGGGCTGCCGTCGACGGTGGATATTCCAAGGCCTGGGTTACCATCTTTGACGCCCACATCACTACGCTCATCACCACGTTCATCCTTTTTATATTCGGCACGGGCCCCATAAAGGGCTTTGCCGTTACCCTTGCCATAGGTATAATCATCAACCTTTTTACCGCCGTTTTCGGCTCAAAGACCATCTTCGACTGGATACTTGCGCGATATAAACCCAGGAGCCTGAGCATCTGATGAAATTTAGAGAGATCACAAAGAAGACGAACATCGATTTCATAGGCATGAGAAACAAGATGTTTATACTCTCGGCGGTCCTCGTGCTCACCGGCCTGTTCGGTTTTGTCATGGTCGCCCTCGGCAAGGCGAACTTGAGCGTCGATTTCACGGGCGGGACCGAGCTGCAGTTACGGTTTGACCAGCCTACTTCAATAGGCGCCCTGAGAAGCGCCCTGACAAGCGGCGGCATAGAAGACGTCCAGATCCAGGAAGTGGCCGGGAAGAACGACTTTTTCCTCAAGACGAAGCTCATGAATACGGGCACCGAGAAGGAAAAGGTCCAGGACAAGATCTCCGCCATCATCTCGCGCGCAATGCCGGGCAAGGGCTTTCAGGTGCTGGGCAGCAACATGGTCGGGTCGAGCGTGGGAAAGACCCTGAAGCAGCACGCTATCATCGCCATCGCCCTCTCGCTCCTGGGGATCATCATCTATATCGCCTGGAGGTTCAATTTTGTTTTCGGGGTTGCCGCCACAATCGCTACCTTTCATGACGTCCTTGCCCTTCTGGGCATATTTTTCGTGCTCCATCGCGAGATGAACATCCTCTTCATCACGGCCCTTTTGACCATTGCAGGCTATTCCCTTACCGACACGGTCGTCGTCTTCGACAGAATCAGGGAGAATATGGCAAAAATGAAGTCGAAGACGGATTTTGGCAAGGTCATAAACGGCAGTATCAATGAAGTATTGAGCAGGACGCTCATTACCTCCCTCACGGTCTTGCTGGTCATTGCCGCCCTTCTCGTTCTCGGGGGTCACGTGCTGCTCGATTTTTCTTTTGCCCTTTTTATCGGCGTGATGGTAGGGACATATTCGTCTATCTTCGTAGCGAGTCCGTTGATCTACCTGTGGAGGACCAGGAGCTGACATCCGCCCCTTCCCTTCTTCTCACAGCCTTCCGCCCTCCATGGGCGTGCCCGGGCCCTGGTCGCCTTTTTGAGGAAAGACTCCGCCTGAATGCAATCGAGACTTGAAGACGTCTTGAAGGATAAGGAAAGGGAGCTGAAGCTCTACGAGAAGTTTGTCGGGCTCACCCGCTTTTGCGAAGACGAGGTCTTTCCATTTTCCCCCGTTCCCCTCCAGGAGCACGTCGAGGCTCTCAAAAAGATTGTGGAGAAGCTGATACCGGAACCGAAGGACCGGAGAGAGGAGATGTTCTCCGGAGAGGTCTTCGTCCTCCTCTGCGTGCTTTACCTTCACGACATAGGTGCGGCCGGGAGCTTGACCTTCTGGCCGAACCCCGGGATGCTCAATGCCATGGAGGCGCCCCAAAGGACGCTCTTTCTCAATAACGAGATAGGCAGGCGGCTCGACATCCCCGAAAAAGCCATGGAACTGGTCAACTCGCTCATCCTCTCCATAAAGAAGATCCCCATAGAGTGGGAGATAGCGGAAGAAGCAAAAAAGGCGATAATACGGAATGCGCCCGTGCTCGGCGCGATCTTCGATTTCGCCCATCTCATATGGGACGTATTTTCGAGGGATTCGTGCCTCGCCGCCCTGAAAAGGCAGAGAAGCCCCGATCTGCGGCCGGGATGCGGAGAGGCGGCCGTTGACGTCAACAGCAGAGACGGCATCATCTCGATTTCGTGTTCTCCGGCTTTTCCCTACCAGGTCCACATGCTCAATCGTATAAGGGAGCATGTCGATACGCGCTTCAACCGCTTCAAGGACGCGGTGAACGGCAGGCTCGGGTTTCAATACAGGCAGATCGAGTGGGACATAGCGGAAGGATCGGGCCTGGAGCGCATCTACGACATGCCCGGCCATTTCCCCTTCTCCGCTTTCCAGGGGGTGCCCTATGTCCGTTGGGACGAGGCCTCGCGAATGCTGGACACGCTCTTTCAATACGGCTACGTCGTCGTTGTCGGGGACGGAGCTACGGGGAAGACAACGATGCTTAACTCTTTCGTGGCCCCTCAGCTCCGCCGTATCTCCCCCAACGTTTTCTACGCGGAGCTATGGGACCACCCCGTCCACGACATAAGGGAGGCCATAGGGAACGTGCGGGGGCTGACCGCCGGGGACCCCCTTGATATCATTTCAACGTGCAAGAAGCTCCTGATAGACGGGCCGTGCTTTTTTATCGTCGACGGGTGCGAGAGGCTGAAAACGGTGGGCGCCGAAGAGGGGGAGAAGCTGGAAAGGTTCATCAGATTCTGCCTGGAGAACGAGGACGTCTACCTCATCGCCCTGGGCGACAAAGAGGAGTTTTTCGCCTGGTACAGGCCTTTCAAGGCCATGAGCATGTCGTCCATCTTCGAGATAAGCCCTCTCATTCGGTCTCAGGAAACACTCTCATCCCTGCCGGCTGAGGTCGTTCCACTGGAGATATTAAAGGAAAAGGTGGACGAGGTGGCGAGGCAGGTCGCCGATCCCAACGATCTCAGGGAGACCCTTTCGGTATTGACGGCCAACGGCGGGAATTCCCTCAAGCGCTACAGCGTCGGCGACATCTGCTTCGAGACGCGGATTCCCCCCGAACGGGTGCTGAGATGTCTCGGCCTTCTTCAGGAGAAAGGGATCGTCCGCAGGCAGGAGGTCTTGAAGGCGGTCTACTGGACGCTTTCGAGCCGCCATTTGAAGGAGCACCTCTACCGTCACCTGGGTCTCGAGGCCTTTGCGCATAAGAGGCGCGTCCGCGAAACGCTGCGCAACGCAGCCGGAGAAGGCCGGCTTCTCGGTCCGGACGTCCTCGATACGATCGAGGACCTTCGGGACAGCATGAAGTTCGGCAAAAGGGAGATGGGGCTGATACTCGCAAGCATGGCCTACCATGGGAGAGAGTGGAGGGAGTTTCTGGACAAAGCCGAAAAGGAGGTCCAGGGCTTCGACAGCGAGTTTGCCTTATCGCTTCTCGGTCATGACGACGCACGAGTCCGGGAGGCGACATTGAGGTTGCTGGGCAGGACCAGGGATGACGCCCTTATCAATCCCCTCCTCGCCCATTTGAGAAAGGAGAGCTCTCCCGAATTGCGCATGCTTCTCGTCGAGAGCTTCGTCGCTAGCGGCAAGAGGAGAAGCATCGTAGCCCTTATGAGCGCCCTCACGGAAATGGCAGACAAGGATGCAAAAGCGCACGTGGTCGATCGGATCTACCACCTCCCTGCCAGGACGGCCCGGGATCTCCTTATAGGCATAGCCGACGTGGAGAAGGACCCGGAAATGATCGACAGGATCGATTATTGGCTCTCTAGACTGGAGGAATAGCGGCCATGCCGTACATGTAAGGCCGGAGCGCTTCGGGCACGACAATTGTCCCGTCCGGACGCTGGCAGTTCTCCATGACCGCCATGACGGTCCGCCCCACGGCAAGCCCCGATCCGTTGAGAGTATGTACGCGCTCGGTCTTTCCTGTCCCGGACTTGTACCTGATCTTTGCCCTTCTGGCCTGGAAATCCTCGAAATTGCTGCATGATGATATCTCTCTGTAAATGTTCTGTCCCGGGAGCCACACCTCGATGTCGTACGTTTTCGCTGAGGAAAATCCCAGATCGCCCGTGCAGAGAAGAGAAACCCGGTAGTGGATGTTTAGTTTTTTCAGGACGTCCTCAGCATCGAGAAGCAGGCTTTCCAGCTCGTCGTAGGAGTCCCGGGGCAGGCTGAACTTGACGAGCTCCACCTTGTTGAACTGGTGTTGCCTCGTCAGACCCCTCGTGTCCTTGCCGTGCGCGCCCGCCTCTTTTCTGAAGCAGGGCGTGTAGGCGGCGTATTTCACCGGCAGGTCTCCTTCCTTGAGTATCTCGTCCCTGAAGATGTTCGTGACGGGCACTTCCGCAGTAGGTATGAGAAAGTAATCAGGGTCGGAGAGCCTGAAGAGCTCTTCCTCGAACTTGGGCAGTTGGCCGGTCCCGGTCATGCTTTCCCTGTTTACCAGGAACGGCGGCAGAACCTCGGTGTAGCCGTGATGGAGCACGTGGAGATCCAGCATGAAATTGATGAGCGCCCTTTCAAGGAGGGCACCGTGGGATTTGTAAAGGGTGAACCTGGAGCCGGTGATCTTGGCCGCTCTCTTGAAGTCGAGTATGCCGAGCCTCTCGCCCAGGTCCCAGTGAGGAAGCGGCTGGAAATCGAAGATCGGTTTTTCACCCCATACCTTGACTACTTCGTTCTCTTCCTCGCCTGCGCCTATGGGCACGGACTCGTGGGGGATGTTCGGTATCTCGAGACTCAGGGCCTCCCATTCTTTTTCGACGGACTTTAACTCCTGCTCGCGCTTCTCGATCTCTCTTCCCAAGCCGCGGAGCCGCTCGATCTCGTCCCTTCCTTCGATGCCGCTCTTTTTCAGGCGCGCTATCTCGTCCGAGGTGGCGTTACGCTCGCTTCTCATCGCCTCCACTTCCCTGATCAGGTTCCTCCTTTTCCCGTCCAGCGCTATCAGTGTTTCGAGGTCGAATGAGTATCCTCGCTTCTTGAGGCTTTCCCTCACGACATCCGGCCTTTCTCTTGTCAGTTTCGGGTCGAGCATTTAATCCTCCAGGAGCTCCTTGTTGAACTGCAGCGGCTCGAGGATATACAGAAGGCCGCTTCTCGTGTAGACCGCCTTCCCCTCCACAAGGAGCTGGACCGACTTTGTATTTGGAAAGCTTGCCAGAAAAGAGTCCACCAGGCTGTACACCATTGTGACCTCCCTGCCAGGGCTTCCCGGATCCATAAACTCTTTGGACAGATTAAGGTATAGCACGCCGTCCTGGCCTACAGCCATATCGTACAGCCGCAGCCTGTCCGGGATGGAGCGCGCCCCTTTCAGCTCCCTGAATATGATGTCCGCCCGGGCCTTGTTCGACATGTTCTTCTGGACCTCTACCATCTTCTTTCCCAGCTTTCCCCGGCCGTCGGGGAAGAAAATCGTCACCGCTTCAGGACCGTCGCCCGCGGGACGGAGGACGGGAACCACGGGGCGATCGTACAGGAGGAGGAAGGCGAGGACGATCGCCGCTAAAATGATTAGACCGTACGCCGGCCTGAAGCGCTTATAGGTGCCCATTATCTAAGGAGTTGAGGAATTCATCCCCCGTCGCTATCCTGAAGAGAGGGTATAGCACCGAATTCCTGTACGCCTCCATGAAATGTGCGTGAATCTCGGGTCTGTACACGGCGCTCAGGTCTTCGAGGATAATGGTGTGAAAGTCGCTGCAGACGGCATCCAAGGCAGTGGCAAGAACGCAGAAATGGGTGTTGATGCCGCCTATGGCGACCGTATCCACGTCAATGGCGCGCAGCCTCCGGCTGAGGTCCGTCTCGAAGAAGGCGCTGAACCTCCTTTTTGGCAGAACGATATCGGTCGGCTCGGGCTGAAGCATCGGCGTCACCTGCGCGCCCGCCGTTCCTCTTATGGCATGGGGCTTCAACCTGCTGCCCCTGAAAATAAAGTCGTCTTCAAGGAAGCTGTCACACGCGAAAATGACGGGAAGAGAGAGCGCCCTGCATCGCTTAAGAAAGTCGCGCATGGGACCGACGATGGCGAGCAAGGCGGCCGGACAATTTTCATTTTTGTATGTATCGTCGAGCATATCGACAATCAGGACCGCCGGTTTCATCCTGTGCGCCCCTGGCCGCCGGTTTTGTCC
>JBEKOT010000120.1:0-8504 GCA_049521495.1 Syntrophorhabdales bacterium
CTTTTCAGCTCCCTCGACAAGTTCGACTCCCACACTGGATGGCCGAGCTTCACGAAGCCCCTGGAGCCGGGCAATATCGTCGAGAGGGAAGAAAGGCACTTCCTCATAGAGAAGCGCGTGGAAGTGCGGAGCAAGCACGCCGACTCCCACCTGGGGCACGTCTTCCCAGACGGTCCTCCACCCACGGGCCTTAGGTACTGCATGAATTCGGCGGCCCTGCGGTTTATCCCCAAAGAAGACCTGCAGAAAGAGGGTTACGGAGAGTATCTAAAGCTTTTCCGGAAGTAGTCAAAGATAGGTCGCGCCGGGTGGTGAAGCTATATTTCTGCAGAACGACCCAGAGCATTTTGCAAAATTAGGTATCGATTCGAGAGGCGCAACCATGTCCTGAGCGCAGCATCGCGGAAGTCTCTCGGGCACCCGCCTCGCGCCGGAAGAAGCGGTGCGCGGGCCGCGCAGGCCGAGGCTGTCTGAGGGCCAGGCCGCCGGCAGCGGCCGGCCCGAGTTCCGAGGCCAGCGGAAGGGAGGCGCTAGGGCGGGTGAGAGACGCCTTCTGGATTACTTCCGAGTTGAGCAGTTCTTTCCCCGGTCCTTCGAGCACCACCCTTCCCGTCTGGATCACATAGGCCCTGTCGCAGATGTCCAGGGCCGCCTCAACGTCCTGCTCGACCAGGAGCACGGTGACCCCGTTCTTTCTTATTTCCCCGATAACCTCGAATATCTTGTCGACGAGAATGGGCGCGATCCCCCAGGACGGCTCATCCAGCATAAGGAACTTAGGCCTGCTCATAAGACCCCTGCCGATGGCCAGCATCTGCTGTTCGCCGCCGGAGAGGGTCTTTGCCTTTTGGGATGCCCGCTCCTTCAAGATCGGGAATATGGAATAGACGTAATCCATCCGCTCATCGATCTCTTTCCTGTTGCCGACCAGGTAGGCGCCGAGGAGGAGGTTCTTATAAACGGAAAGGTGGGGGAAAAGGCGCCGCCCCTCGGGCACGTGCGAAATGCCGAGGGCGACTATGCTGTGGGCCGGAAGCATGGTGATGTCCCTTCCCTCGAAAATAACCTTGCCGGAGGTGGGACGGAGGATGCCGCTGACGCCTTTCAGGAGGGTCGACTTCCCGTTGCCGTTGCCGCCTATAAGGGCGACTATCTCGCCCTGCGCCACCCGGAAGGAGACGGACTGCACGACCTTTATGCCGTTATACGACAGGTCTATGCGCTCTACGCTTAGCATATTTCTCTCCAAGGTACGCCTTTATGACCTTTTCGTCCGCTACGATCTCCTTTGGCGGGCCTTCCGCGATCTTATGGCCGTAATCGAGCACCACTACCCTGTCGGCAACGGGCATTATGCCCTCCATGACGTGCTCGACGAGGATGAGCGTGAGCCCCATATCCCTCAGGCGCCGCACGAGGTCCGTCGTTTCCCTTACCTCCTGGATATTGAGACCGGCCATGACCTCGTCGAGGAGGAGCATTTCAGAACCTGTCGCAAAGGCCCTCGCCACCTCCAGCCTCTTCTGCTCGGAGATCGTGAGGGAGGCCGCCTTCCAGTCGAGCTTGGCAGAGAAACCGAAAAGCTCCGCCACGTCTTTGGCCTTGGCATTGGCATCTTTCGTCTTTTCCCATTTGAGGAAAGCCCCGATCATGATGTTTTCGAGGACGCTCATCTCCCTGAAGACCTTCACGACCTGGAAGGTACGGCCGATGCCCATCCTGGAGGCAGTCTCGGGGGCTTCCTTCGTTATGTCCCGCCCGCGAAAGAGGATGCGACCCCCTGTCGCCCTGTAGAAGCAGCAGATACAGTTGAAGAGCGTAGATTTGCCTGCGCCGTTCGGGCCGATCAGGCCTATTACCTCTCCCCGGTCCACGGCGAAAGTGACGTCCTGGTTGGCTGAAAGCCCCCCGAACCTCTTCGTGACGCCCTCCAGTCTCAGTATCTCGCTCACCGGGTACCTCGCGCGAAAAGGCCGGAAAGCCCCTGGGGTCTCAGGATGGCGACGACAATCATGAGGAGAGAGTAAAGCATGAGGTCGATGCCCTGCCCTTCACTGCCCAGATAGACCCGCGTGAGCTCTACCAGGGGTATGAAGACGAAGGCGCCGATCACGGGGCCGAAGAGCTTTCCCAAGCCGCCGATAAGGGAGATGATGCACAGTTGGATCGATATCATCAGGTTGAAAGTGCTTCCGGGGTCTATGTAGAGCACGTACTGGGCGTAAAAGGTGCCGCATATGGAGGTAAGCAGCGCCGACAGGGAAAAAGCGTAGAGCTTGTATCTCCTGATGCTGATGCCGACGCTCCTGGCCCCGTCCGGGTCGTCCTTGATCGCCCGGAGGTAGTACCCCAGCTTGCTCCGCTCCACCAGGGAGCACACTCCCAGGGCAAGGAGGAATATGGCAAGCATGATGTAGTAGTAAGGAAGCTTCGTCGCGTGGAACTCGAAGTTGCTGAAAGACTGGGGCAGGATGGGCAGGTAGATGCCGACGGCACCGCCCACGAAATCCCAGACCATGAAAAGGCCCATCATGATCTCGCCCACCGCTATGGTGGCTATGGCGAAGTAATGGCCCTTCAGCCTGAAACAGGGATAGCCGACTATCACGGCAAGGGCCAGGGAACAGACGCAGCCTGCGGCCATGCCTATCCATGGGGAGAGGCCCGCCTTTGTGAGCAGGACCGCCGAAGCGTAAGCGCCTACGCCGAAAAAGACCGTGTTGCCGAAGGAGACCTGCCCCCCGTAGCCGCCGATGATGTTCCACCCGATGCTCATGACTGCATACATCATTATCATGATCAGCAGGTGACGCGGAAAGGGGTTGCGGAAAAAGAGCGGGTAGGCGATGAGGAGGGCCACAAAAATGAAGAAGAGGAAGAGATTTTTCTTCATCCCCTTACGCCTTGCCGAGCAGTCCCTGCGGCCTCGCCAGGACGACGACCAGGTAAAGGGCAAGGACTACGACGAACTTGATGGAGGGCGCCAGAAGGTATCCGCTCATCACCTCGACGAGGCCGACCGCGACCCCGGCGATGAAAGCCCCCACGACGCTTCCGAAGCCCCCCAGGGCCACCACTACGAAGGCAATGAGGCCGAAGTTCCCGCCCACCTCGGGGAACACGTAATAGAAGTTCGCAAGGAGGGCGCCCGCCACCCCGACGCTCGCGATCCCGATTCCCCAGGCCAGGGCGAACATGCGGTCGCTGTTGATGCCCATGAGGCGGGCTGCCTCCTTGTCCTCGGCCACCGCTTCAAGGCCCATGCCGGCGCGGGTCTTTTTCAGGAACAGGAATATGAGGCCGTTGCAGACGATCGCGCCGGCAGCGGCGACAAGCTGGGGCACACCTATGTAGATGCCGGAGATATTTAGATTTCCGCTGAGCAGGCACTGGGGGATTGCCCTGTAGTCGGCCTTCCAGAGGAACTGGGCCAGACCCCGCAGGAATATGAGGACGCCGAAGGTGACGAAAATCTGGGAAAGCATGGGCGCATTGATAATCTTTCTGATAAGCAGGTAATAAGTGATGACCCCCAGGACAAAGAGCGCGACCGTCACCGCAGGGAGCGAGTAAAGGGGGTCGAGCCCAAGGAGGGCGAAGCTCCAGTAAGCGAGGTACATGGCGAGCATGAGATACTCGCCGTGGGCGAAGTTGACTATGTCCATGACGCCGAATATCATCGTGAGGCCCACCGCGATCAGGGCGTAAAGGAAGCCTATGAGCAGCCCGCTCGCGAGGGTCTGGACGAATATCTCCACCGCGGCCTTACCTCTTGTCCCATTTCGGGAAGGGCCAGACTACGTCCTTCGTGGCAAGGTCGAGGGGCCATACCGTATAGTATTTCTCGCCCTGGATCTGGACGATGATGCCCCTCCCCAGCATGTTCTGGTGCGTCTGCGGGTCGAACTTCACGCCGGCCCAGGGCATGATGAGCTGGTCGGCCTTGAGGTTCGTCTCCAAAAGGGCCTTCTGGATTTTGGCAGGGTCCGTAGAGCGCGCCCTGTTGATGGCGTCGGCCAGGACGATCACCGCCGTGAAGGCGCGGGATGAGGAACCGTCCATTGGCTTGCCCGTCCTCTTCTCGAACATGTCGGCCACAGTCTTGAGCATGGGCTTCTTTGCAGCCAGGTCCAGGGCCCATACCTCCCGTGAGAGGATATAGTTCCCGTCCTTGCCGAGGGATCTCACGAATTCGGGATCTATATGGCCGGCGTCGTTCCCGAGGATGGCATCGGGCGCGAAGTTGAGCTCCTTGAAGGTCTTCACCGAGAGGATCGCGTCGGCTACATACGATGTCTGGAGCACTACCCTGGCGTTGAAGCTCTTGAGCCTCTGTATCTCGCTCGTGAGCTGCGTGCTCTTTGCCGGATAGGAGACTAGCCCCGCGATCTTGTAGCCGTACTGCTTGGCGAACTTCTCCTCGAACTTCGTCGTGTCCGCGCCGAAGAGCGTGTTCTCGTTGAAGAGCGCCACGGGGTTTGTCTCGACGCCTTTCTTCCTTTTCACGTCGTTCAGAAACTGAAAGAAATTCTCCGCGAAGAGCTGATCGTTCGGGGTGGTCCTGAAGAACCATTTGAATCCCCGCTCGGTCAGGGTGGGCGACGTGGAATCACCGTTTACGAAGGGTATGCCGTACCGCTCGGCAGCCTGGCTTGCCGTTGCGGTCACGGCACTGTGGTAAGCGCCTACAAGGGCTACGACCTTCTCTTGCGTGATCAGGCGCTCCGCCTCGGCCATGCCGACATCGGGCTTGGCCTGGTGGTCCCCGGAGACTATGACTATCTTCGCCCCTCCGAGGTTGGGCAGGCCTTCCCCTTTCGCCAGGGGCATATTGAGGTTGTACTTGTTGTTTATGATGTCGGCCGCGAGCTTTACCCCTTCGAGGAGCACCTGGCCGGTCGATGCGGCCGGACCGGTCAAGGGGTATATGACGCCGATCTTTATGTCTTTTTCGGCGGCGGAGACCGGGAAGGCGGCAAAGAATAAGACGGTGGAGAACAAGCAGAAACAGGCTATAGCTTTTCTCATATCAACCCCCTATGTGTTTGTAGAGAGAGGAGATGTAGTCCCTCCTCGCAGTGCTCAGCCTTAACGCCTCGTCCGGCGTGACACGGTCGAAGAGGACCCTGTCCTTCGGCTTGAGATGGGCGAGGCGGTCCAGGTCTGCAGACGCGACAACCCCTGCCCTGGCGTAACCGCCCATGGTCCTTTCAAAGAGCATGATGAGCGGCCTGCCGTCTGGCGGCACCTGGACGGTCCCGGGAAGGATGCCCTCCGATATGATGCTCTCGGCCTTTCTTTGAGCAAATTCCAGGGGCTTGCCCTCCAGCCTGATGCCGGTCCTGTTAGATTTCGTTGAGACAGAGTACCACAGATTGCTCTCGATGTTACAGAATTTATTGAAGGAATCGCCCACAAACCAGTCTTTCTCCGGGCCCTCCAGCAGTCGGAGCACATGGGGCGGATTCATTTGCGGGATGTGCGACTCCGGAACCCCTTTTCGTCCCGAAAGCCTGCCCCCCTCTATGGCTATTCGGTCCCCTTTGACGAGGGGTCTGCCTTTGAACCCCCCGAAGGTGCATTCCAGGTTCGTGGAGAAGCTCCCCATTACCCGCGGCAGGTCCATAAAGCCCGCGAAACCTACATAGTAGCGAAACCCCTCAAGCACCCCGGCTACCCGGAGGACACTGCCGGCTTTGGCGTGGAATGTTGCCCACGGCTCCACGGCCGCTCCGTCGAGAAAGGCGGCCACTCTGGCCCCTGTTATGGCTGCAGTCGCGGCAGCGGAAAAGGCGATGGAGAACTCGGTGCCGAAGACCTCTATAGCCGGCGCATCTGCGCTGTTTTCGAGGAGTCTATTGAGGGCGGCAAGGGCCGCCCCGTCGAGGGCCCGGGAGCTGGGGACGCCTATGTGGGCGTGGCCGGGCCTGCCGGCATCGACAACAAGAGAGAGCCATCCAGGGTGGATCACCTCTATCGAGTACGCCATCATACCCTCAGGAAGCGCACCCGGTCGCCCATGGCCAGCAGGCTGTAAGGCGGCTTTTCAGCATTGAAGAGCTTGACGTTTGTCTTCCCTATGATTCTAAAGCCCCCGGGTGAGTCAAAAGGATAGATCCCTGTCTGGAGCTGGGCGATGCCGACCGAGCCCTCCGGCACCTTGACGCGGGGCGCATCGAGCCTCGGCACGAACAGCCTTCTGTCGAGGGGCCCCAGGTAAGGATAGCCGGGCAGAAAGCCTACGGCGAAAACCGTGTAAACGGCGGAACTGTGGAACGCGATGACCTCTTCCTCCGTGAGGCCCAGGTATGCGCAAACGGAGTCCATATCGGGTCCGTGCTCTTTGCCGTAGGAGACGGGTATCTCGTAAAGCCTGGGCGGCTCGAACTCCGTAGAGGCCATTTCCTCCTGTCTCTCGCGCAAAGCGCCGGCGAGCTCCGCGAAGCTCGTCACTGCTTCGTCGAAACGAATCAGGCAGGCGGTAAAGGAAGGAACAACATCGGTAACCCCGGGGAGAGGAAGCTCCCTCAGGTACAGGTAAGCCTTTCGCACCTGCTCGTGGACGGGGAGCGATACCTCTTTGCCCAAAACCAGACGCAGTCCGTTGTCTCCGTAAGGCAGTATCTCCATTAGGTCATATCAGCCGGGACAATGGCTCCACGGCTATGCCTGCCGCCTCCATAAGGCGCCGGATCCTTTGGGCGGCAATTATGCTTTCCGCATTATCGCCATGAATACAAAGCGTATCTACTTCCATCTCGATCCAGCGGCCGCTCACGCTCTCTATCCCCTTCCTTGCTGCCATGGTTACCGCCCTTCCCGCAATGGCCTCCGGGTCCTTCAGGACAGCCCCGGCCTGTCCGCGGCCTAAAAGCTCTCCCTCATCGGTATAGGCCCTGTCGGGAAAGGCCTCGAGGGCTACGCGAAGACCCCGCTGGGCGGCCGCCCTTTTCAGTGCCTTGCCCCCGGCGGTGCCGAGGGTCACGAAGATCACGTCCTTGAAAGCTTTTTCTATCGCTGCGGCGAGGTCTAGAAAAGCCTCCTCCCGTCCGGCCATATTGTTGTAAAGGGCGCCGTGCAGCTTTATGTGCTGCAGCGGGACGCCGAAGAGGTCGAGGAATGCCTTGAGCGCACCCGTCTGGTAGAGGACATAGTTGGCGAGCTCCCTGGCGTCCACCTCCATCGCCCTCCTGCCGAAACCGAGCACGTCGGGGTATCCGGGGTGGGCCCCGACCATCACACCATGGTCTACGCACAGCCTTACGGTGGCTTCCATGCAGTTCGGGTCCGAGGCATGGAAGCCGCAGGCGATATTGGCGCTAGTCACGTGGCGGACCGCCTCCGCGTCATTGCCGATGCAGTAAACCCCGAAGGACTCGCCCATGTCGCAATTCAGGTCGATGGCCACGTACTTATATTAGCATAATCGAGCCGCGGAGGGTTATTTTCTTGGCCATGGGGGCTGCTATGGAAGCGGAGCGGGAATACCTGCAGCCGCCGACGTTCGAGGCTATGATGGCTGCCCTCCTTCTCTGTCTGTCAGAGTCAACCGACCCGGTCAGGGTGACCACTCCTTTGACAGTCTCCACGCCGATGCCCAGGCCTCTCGTCACCTCGTCGTTCAGGAGCCTTTTTTTGACCTCGGCGGTGACGGCGGCATCATCCGCAGCCTGTTGGGCCGGGGCCGTCGAGCGACAGGAAGCGATGGCGGTCATGGCAAGCAAGAAAAAGATTGCGGCTGCGTATATCCTGGGCATGGCTGCCTCCCGGTGGAGCCTAAAAGACAAGACCTTGAATGGTAAGGGGCTAAAAGGATTATAAGCATTCATTACACGTCAGGCTTTGAAGCGGCACGGCAGGGGGCGCCTTCGATGAGGACCGGTATCCACCGGTGCTCGGCAGAGCCGGCCCGCGCCGGCCCTTTGCCTCGTGACCTCTATCTCCTCAAAAGGTCCACCCCTCGAGATCCGGCACCTTTCGTGAGGATGGCGAAGTCTTCGAATTCATACCTGTTTACCGGCTCTCCCCACTCCTCAATGGTTTTGCATGGAGGCGTACCCTTCCTTACAGCTTGGAACGCCTCCAGGACCAACCAGTCACCCCGCTGCAACATGGCTGAGCTGTTTCACCGGTCCGGCACGACGGCAGCCGAGCCGGTTTCAGGGCAGGCTGTCCCTCAACTCCCAGACGGCATCGAATTTTTTCAGATAGGTCCTCGTCTCTTCGGGCAGGCGGCGCGTCCAGGCATCGCTGCAAGCGCCGGCCGATTTCTTGACCCTTTTCGGACCGCAGTTATATGACGCTGCCAGATACCTGCCGACGAGATCGATGTTATCGCCCGCGCCGGCCAAGAGCTTCCTCGGCAAATCGGCCAGGTCGGATTCGAAAAGAAGGATAGAGGCTTTTGCGCCATTTACATGGTCCATGCTCCCGAGGACGAAGTCCCTGTTGAGGGCCGCCGCAGGATATTTCCGGCGTATCCTTTCATAGGTAGACGGAATGAA
>JBEKOT010000121.1:0-7034 GCA_049521495.1 Syntrophorhabdales bacterium
TACGTCTATAATCCGGGTGAGGCCGGACTGCGTCTGATGGCTGTAAACAATTTCTACGTGTACAATGTCGAGGTCAATGGAAATGGACGTTCGGGCAACGGCGGGTTTTACACGGGAGAAAGAACGAGCGACTCGGCTTGTTACGGATGTATACAAGGTATCTTTTACAATTGCAGCGCCCATGATATAGGCAACGCCCCCGGTACTCAAGAGGGCGGCACCAATATGCAAATGGGATACTGGACGGTTGAATCCCAGAAAGTGGCCTTTGTCAATTGCGTGGCTTACAACATCACGGGAAGGGGATGGGATACCGGAGATATGATAAGTGCTTATCCCGACCCGCCTTCATATTTTTCGGATGACATTCTTTTCCTGAACTGTCGGGGCTGGAACACGTTTTGTACATTCGGCAGCAATGGCGCGGGCCAGGCCTTTACTACCGACGCACATGGAAATTCCAGCCGCAGGCAGTATTACGTCAACTGCATAAGCACGGGTCCGAGTCCCGGCGGCGGGATGTGGTCGTATGCAGGCGTTGTGACCTATTGGTACAATTGCGTCTTTGCCTTGAATAACGGGAGCGGCACTTATACCGACTGCACCAGGGGCGCCGACGGGTTGAGGGGCGGCGGGGTGTCTCGTAACCAACAGATAATGTATTCTGCAAATACAATCTATTATCAGAATGTCGGCGCGGACCTCAGTATCGGAAATCCCGCCGTGCAGACTACGGGGCCCATGTATCAGGGAGATTACAATCTCTTCGATCAGGGCGGCGGCGGCGAAATGCTGTGCCAATACAATTGGCTCTCGGTAAACGGCGCCTACGCGGGCTCGGAGTCGGACTTTTACTATCAGAGCTCCCCTAACCTGCAAAGCTGGCAGCAGTTCTCAAGCCAGGATATTCGTTCTGGAGACAGTTCATGGAAAGGCTGGCACGCAAATTTTACAAGCCCGGGCCAGGGAGGCAACGGCGATTTTACCATACAGTCAAGCTCTTCGGGAATAGGTCATGGCATAAACCTTACAGGTAATCCCTTGAACTTTCCGGACGATGTTTTTTCGAGAATGTTGAGCATATGGGGCATAGTGCCCGTTGACTTCAACAACAACCCCCGCCCGTCGGGAGGTACGTGGGATATAGGCGCCTACAACTATGGCTCCTCGCCGTCCTCTGCCGTATATCCCTTCGGTGGCGGTCCTGTGGCGGCCTCCCTCAGCGCGCCGGGCGACTCCGGCGGAGGAGGCGGAGGCTGTTTCATCGCGACCGCCGCTTTCGGCAGCTACCTGGCGCCTGAAGTACGGACGCTCCGGGAGTTCAGGGACAAGCACCTGCTCACCAACCGAACAGGTGCAATGCTGGTGGCCTTCTATTACAGATGGTCTCCCCCCGCAGCAAGCTACATCCGAAAGCACGACGCGGCACGGGCCGCTGCCCGCTATGCCCTTGCACCGGTGGTCTACGGAGTGAGGTATCCACTTGTACCGATGCTCCTATTCCCTGCCCTGACCGTCGGTTTTCTCATCGTAACGAGACGCAGAAGGAAATAGACCCCGTCGCGGAAAAAGGCTTCGGACGGGGGGCGCCTTAAGCTCCCCCCGTCCGAAGGGAGGTTCCGATGAAAACGCTCTACGTGCTGTGGGGGCTCCTGCTGCTCTTTTTCGTGGTCCTTCTGCTAATCATGCGGTGGAGGGAAAAGGGAGTCGCGCGCAGGCGCAATGGAGCGGTCGATCCGATGTTTCGCCGGGCGCCCTCGACAGGCGGAAGCCCAAAGGCCGGACAGGACGGTGAGGCGACACATGGAAATACCGTCAGGCAGGGCCGAAAACGGATCTTTACGCGCCCCCGTTGATCCCGGTTTGCCCATCGGCCTCTTCGGCTCTTAGCGCCCTGGCAGTCTTTGGGGGCCGCGGCCGGTCTATTTCTCCCTGCCTTGCAATTGGGCGCAATTGTGATATATCATTATCTGGCCTGACGGAAAGTGCCGCGAGTTCGCATTTCAGAATATAACTCTATAAAGGAGGATGAGATATGAGAATTGTTTTGTTGGGAGCGCCGGGGGCAGGCAAAGGCACGATCTCGAAGCTGCTTACTGCGTACGACGGTTCGGTGCAGATATCTACCGGTGACATCCTCCGGGGCGCCGTCAAGGCGGGATCGGATCTCGGGAAAAAAGCAAAGGGCTACATGGAGCGGGGAGAACTCGTGCCGGACAGCCTCATCATGGAAATCATGGAGGCAAGACTCCACGAGCCCGACGCGAAGAAGGGTTTCATTCTCGATGGCTTCCCGCGCACAATCCCGCAGGCCGAGGACTTGAAGAAACTCCTCGTGAAACTCGCCGTCAATCTCGATGTAGCTATCGACATCGAAGTGCCGAGAGAGGTTATCCTTGACCGCCTTACAACCAGGAGGACCTGTGCAAACCCCGACTGCCAGGAGATTTACAACGTGAAAAGCAAACCGCCATCACCCGATGGGAAGTGCCTGAAGTGCGGCTCTCCGGTGGTCCAGCGCGCCGATGAGACGGAAGAGGCGATCACGCAGAGACTGGAGACGTACAACGAGAAGACGGCGCCCCTCATCGGCTATTACAGGAAGGAAGGACTCCTCAAGACAATCAGTTCCCTGAGCAGCGATGAGATCGTCCGGCAGATAATAAAGACCATGAACCAAAAATAGCCTTGATCGGGGCGGTCCAGGCAAAACCGGACCCGCCCCGCCTTCCCATCCCATGATCCTTATCAATCCGCCGATCGTCAAACCATCCGAGCCGCCCGCAGGACTGGCCGCGCTCGCCGGGGCTCTCGGGACCCGCGGGATATCCCATGCGAATGTGGACGGAAACATAGAGGCGATCCTATGGTTGATCGGGAAGGGGCCCCTCGGACCCTTCGACACATTCACGAGGCGCGCTTGGTCCCGCCTTGCCGAAAACCTCGCCTTTTTGAGGAGCTGGAAGGGATATGCCGGCAACGCCCGCTACCGGAGAGCAATCTCCGAGGTCAACAGGATCTTGGAAAGATCGGGTCCGCCAGGCACGCGCCTCAGCCTTGCTGACTACAATGAAGACCGTTTTTCTCCGGTTAAGAGCAGCGATTTGTTGCATGCGGCCCTCCATCACGAGGAGAATGCCTTCTACCCATATTTCAGGGAGCGCTTCTCGGGGCTTCTGGCGGACAGCAAGCAGGACGTAGTCGTCGGCCTTTCTCTCAACTATCTGAGCCAGGCTGTCTGCGCCTTCGCTATTGCCGGTTTCGTGCGGCTGAGGTGCCCCCGTGCGAAGATCGTCATGGGAGGCGGCCTGGTAAGTGCGTGGATGAGCAGCTCAACCTGGGCCAACCCTTTCGACGGCCTCATCGACCATTTTGTCTCGGGACCCGGAGAATCGTTTCTGCTTTCCCTCGCGGGGATCGAGGCGGCAGGAACTGACTACTGTCCCTCCTTAGACGGCCTACCCCTGAGCAGCTACCTCGCGCCCGGTCCAATCCTCCCTTATGCCGCCTCTAGAGGCTGCTACTGGCGCCGCTGTTCCTTCTGTCCGGAGAAGGCGCAGGGCGCGCGTTTCTCCTTCCGCCCGTCCTCGCAGGTCGTCGCCGACCTGGCGCTTCTTTCGGAAAAGCATAATCCCGTCCTTATCCACCTCGTCGACAATGCCGTAAGTCCGGCCCTGATGGCCGCCATGATCGCGTCCCCACCACCAGCCCCCTGGTACGGCTTCGCCCGCATTACCCCCGAACTGGCCGACCGGGACTTCTGCGTGCAGCTTCGCGCCTCGGGCTGCGTGATGCTCAAGCTCGGTCTCGAATCCGGGGACCAGGACCTTCTCGACGCCCTAGGAAAGGGCACGAGCCTCGATGTTGCCGCTAAGGCATTGTCGGCATTGAAGGAGGCCGGGATCGGCACATACGTGTATCTCCTCTTCGGCACACCTATGGAAGACCTTTCCCGCGCGAGGAAGAGCCTCAGTTTTGTGGCCAGCCACAGCGCCTCAATAGATTTCATCAACCTTGCCGTGTTCAACCTCCCCGTCGATTGCGAGGAGGCAAAGGGCCTCGATGTCCGTCCCTTTTACGGGGGTGACCTTTCTCTTTATACGGACTTCGTCCACCCACGGGATTTTGGAAGGCGAGAGGTCAGGAAATTCCTCGATCGCGAGTTCAAGACGCATCCCGCAATCCGGCCCATACTGCTGCGCCGGCCGCCTCTTTTCACGTCCAACCACGCGCCTTTTTTCTGTACCTATTCGTAGTCTTCCGGATGGGGGACGTAATCGGTGAGCTTCACGCGGGCCATTACGTCGTCGGGCACCTTGGCCACGGGCGGCATATCCTTCCGGAAGGGTTTGGCCGTGGCGTCAATGCCCACCTTCGTGACGACACCTTCGGCGGGCGCCGATAGATCGAGGTCCGTACCGAGGACGCCGGGAAGCACCAGCATATCCTTGTCCGCCTGGACCCTGGTCGAAAGGGCCCATGCCATCTGCGCTCCGTTTTCGATATCGATGTCCGTATCGAAGCAAATGACGAACTTCAGATAGATGTCATTGGCAAAGGCGGCCAGGATGGCTTGTTTGGGCTGCGCCTCGTGTTTCTTGTCAAGCTGAATGAACCCATAGAACCAGCCTGTTGCAGGTCCGTAGCGGAAAAGCTTTACGTCAGGCACCGCCTCCTTCAGTTTCCGGTTCATGTGGGCATGCTGGGGGATCCGCCCCAGTATCGGCCCTGTGCTTGGCCAAGACCCCATGTCGTGAACAATGGGGTCCTTCCTGTGGGTAATAGCCTTCACCACCAGCGGGTGACGGCTCGCCACCTGGTGATAGCGTGTAAAATCGCCCCACGGTCCTTCCTCTTCCCGGGCATCGACCGGTATCTCACCCTCTATCACGATCTCCGCGGCCGCCGGGACAAGGACGTCGATGGTCTCGCACCTGACCAAATCGAGGGGCTCGCCCATAAGGGCGCCTGCAACATCGAATTCCGTGGGAGGATGGGCCACGCGGCTCTGCGACCCGACGGCCCAAGCCGGGTGGAGGCCGAGCGCGAAGGCCATTTCCATGGGTTTGCCCTGCCTCATGCGCTCGGTGTAGATGTTCCACAGGTGGCGGCCGGGGGTGATGTGGGTCACGCCCAGCTGCGGTTTTTTCACCATAAAACGGTAGTGCGATGCGTGGGGGTTGCCGTGGCTGTCGGTGACGCAGCCTATGGCGCGGGTCAAGTAGGGCGCCTCACCTTCATGGTGGATGAGGAAGGGGAAATCGGCCATGCTCGCTTTCTTCCCGGTCTTGATGACGTCCTTGCACGGCCCGTCCTTCCTCTCCAGGATCCTGGCCGGATATCGGTTCAGGCGGATTGCTTCGTCCTCCCTTTCCGCATAGAACTCCTCGACCCTGTCCGGGCTCACCCCCAGGGCGAGACCGAACTTGCTCCAAGTGGTATCTGTGTTGCAGACGACCGGTATGGTGTAACCCTTAACCTTCTCGAAGACGACCAGAGGGTGTTTCCCCATGAGATCGAGCTTCTTGATGATGGCCGTAATCTCGTGCTTCGGGTCGACCTCGCGGGAAACCCGCACGAATTCATGGGGCAGTTTTTCCTCGCACTCGCTTATGAAGCTCCGAAGGTCTCTCATGACCCCTCCTCAAGCCTATTTCTTGAAGGCGCCTATCTCCCTCAGGTACTTCTCCGCCCCGGGATGGAAGGGAAGGGGGATGCCCTTAATGGCGCTCTCCGCGGTCATGTCCCTCGCGGAAGTGTGGATGGCATAATAGTCCGCCTTGTGCTCGAAGAGGTTCTTTAGAAGCCTATACACGAAGTCGGCGCTCACGCCGGCATGGGTCCAGAGGGCCGTGGCAAATCCGTAAATGGTCGTGTCCTTCTCGAGCCCCTTATAGGCCTTGGCTTTGACGACCGACCCGTAGTAGTAGGGGTGTTCTGCGACGATCCGCTGCAGTATCTTTTCATCGACCGGAACGATCCGGACATTGTGCTGGAGCGCAAGCTCCTGGTATGCAGCTATCGGATAGCCGCCGCCCAGGAACCCGCCGTCCAGGCTCCCGTTCTGGATGCCCTCGACCACTTCTCTATAGCTGTAATAATAGGGCTTGAAGTCCGTCTTCTTTATCCCGGCATACTCGAAGAAGAGCAAGGCGCTGTTCGCGACAGTGCTTCCGGGCCCGCCTATGCCGATCCGCTTTCCCTTTACGTCGCCGAACGACCTGATCGGCGAGTTTGCGGGTACGACAAAATACTGGTCCGAGGCGTTGACGAAAACGATCGCCCGTAGGCCCGTAAAGGGTCTGCCCGAATACTCGCCCAGCCCGTTATAGGCCCTGAAGGCGTCAGGGCTCCCGAACACAGCTAAGACATCCTTTTTCTGGCTCTCTTTCTGCATCATCCTCCTGACCATGTCCATAGTGCCCGTCGCGGCCTCGTGCACCAGCGTTGCTTGGGAGAGATGCTTGTTGGTCACTGCCGTGATGCCCGCGCCAAGGATATAGGCCGTACCGCCTGCAGGGGGCGTATAGAGCGAGACGAGCTCGCCGGCCATGGCCGTCCAAGCCAGTGCGAGGACCAGGGCCAAAGAAACAACGGCGCCAACGATCTTGCCGATGGGCGGGGAGTCGATCTCGATGCGTTTCTCCTCATTCATGACAAAAAACAGGATATCGGGCGCTCTTCTTCTTTGTCAAGGAAAATGTCTAATCGGGGCGGCTGAGCGGGCGCAGTAGACCGCAGCGTTTCACACGTTTTCGGAGGCGATGCTCTTTTCGAACTTCTTCCAGAATGCCTCGTCAGGCTTGCGCCAGTAAGGCCCCCTGGTTTGAGTGAAAAGCCCTTCCAGCTCTTTCACCACACGCCTCCAGACGGCGCCGTACTCGTATGTCAGGATGTCCTCCAGGATCGGGACCACCGCGCCCAGATGTTCTTTGGGGATATAGGCCCGCGCCCCCAGCTCTATAGACTTCTTCAGAGATTCGGGGGACAACGCATGGGCCGTGAGCATGGCAACGGGTATAGGGTAGGGGCGC
>JBEKOT010000122.1:0-7011 GCA_049521495.1 Syntrophorhabdales bacterium
CGAAGGACCGTTCGCATGAACTTCATGTCAGACTCCTCATGTTATTTGACCACCGTAAGGGCGATCTTTCTTTCGCGGGGCCCGTCGAACTCCATCAGGTAGATGCCCTGCCACGTCCCGAGCACGAGCCTGCCGGCAGACAGCGGGACAGTAAGGGAACAACCTACCAGGGAAGACTTGACGTGGGCGTCTGAATTGCCTTCTCTATGCCTGTAAGGGTAGTCCTCCGGTACGAGCCTGCTCAGGGAGTCAATGAGGTCCTTCATCGCTGCCGGGTCCGCGTTTTCATTGATCGTCAGGCCGCAAGTCGTGTGGAGGCAGAAAAGATGGACGGAACAACCCCCCGCGCCTTCTACGGCACGCCTTACCTCGTCGGTAATGTCCCTGGCTTCGACCCTTTTCGTAGTCCGCACCTTGATTTCTTCCATTCTTCATTGTAACCCCTTTCCAGCCGGCCATGCAAATTTTTCCAGGCACCCTTTTGTCGCCCCCGGTTATGGCAGCCCTTTGTTTAGGTCTCTCAAACCGTACACTTTCGTTCACTTTCGTAAAGCCTGCCTTGCAGAAGGGGTCTTGTATAGGGTTTGGGCCAAGTACTTGAAAAATAGTCGCGCTAAATTCTATAATTAAGCATGAAATTCGAAGAGGGATTACGTAAACTCGAAGAGATAGTAAGCATTCTTGACGAAGGAAAGGTTCCGCTCGACGACGCTTTGCGCCTGTTTGAGGAGGGCGTGGATCTCACAAAGGACCTCACGAAAACTCTCGATGAGATAGAACGCAAGGTGGAGATCCTCGTGAAAAAGGACGATGGGTCTTTAGAGAAAAAGCCCTTCCTACAGGAAGAACCCTAGTGGACCCGACCGGTTTTCTAACCGAAAAAAGAGTGCTTGTAGAAAATGAGCTGAGGATGATTTTCTCCACCTTCAGGCCCTCTTCAAGCACCCTCATGGAAGCCATGGAATACAGCCTGTTCGCGGACGGGAAAAGGATCAGGCCCGGGCTTGCACTGGCCGCCTGCGAGGCGATGGGCGGCGATGTGGAGGTAGTGCTCCCTTTTGCGGCCGCCATCGAGATGATACACACCTACTCGCTCATCCACGACGACCTTCCCTGCGTGGACAACGACGATGTGAGGCGCGGCAAGCCTACATGCCACAAGATTTTCGGGGAGGCTGTCGCCCTTCTCGCCGGGGATGCCCTCCTCACGGAGGCATTTCGCGTAATGGCTGCGCCGCGAAAACGCCCTTCACCCGATGTAACACAGAGGGTGATCTACGAGATCGCCGGCGCGGCGGGCGCAGGCGGCATGGTGGCGGGCCAGGCAATGGACGTAGTCTACGAGGGCAAGACGGGGACAAAGAGGATCGTCAATTTCATACACCGCAACAAGACGAGCGCCCTGATCAGGGCATCGGTCCTGACGGGCGCCATTATCGGCAACGCGAAGAGGGGGGAGCTGAAATGCTTCGCGACCTTCGGCGATTCGATCGGCCTTGCCTTTCAGATAAGGGACGACCTCCTCGACGTAGAAGGCAAGGAGGCGGAGGTTGGGAAAAAGCTGAAGAAGGATACGGAAAAACAGACCTACGTCAAGCATTACGGCATCGCAGCCTCAAAGGCGAGGATAGATGAGCTCGTCGATAAGGCCGTTGCATCGGTCGGGTTTCTCGGCCTTAAGGGGGAGATACTCGTGCAGATCGCGAATTTTATAGGCAACAGGTCCTTTTAGATGCTCCTCGACAGCATCAATAGGCCAAGAGACATACGGGAACTGACGCCCGCTCAGCTTTCGAAGCTGGCTGAGGAGATTCGGGAGGTCATCGTCCGGACGGTCTCGAAAACCGGCGGCCACCTTTCGTCGAATCTGGGCGTGGTCGAGCTCACCCTTGCCCTCCACTACGTATTTAATACGCCCAGTGACAAGATCATCTGGGATGTGGGTCATCAATGCTACACCCACAAGATACTTACCGAGAGGAAGGAACGTTTCCGCACGATCAGGCAAAGCGGGGGTCTTTCCGGCTTCCCATGCAGGCAAGAGAGTATCTACGACACCTTCGACACAGGACACGCATCAAACTCGATCTCTATTGCAACGGGCCTTGCAGAGGCAAAGAAGAAACAAAACCAGGATTACCGCATCGTGGCGGTCATCGGCGACGGCTCCCTCACCGGGGGGATGTCGTTCGAGGCCCTTAACCATGCGGGACACCTGAAGAGCGATATCATCGTTATCCTGAATGACAACGAGATGTCCATCTCCAAGAACGTCGGCGCTCTTTCGGCCCATCTCAACAGGATCATGACGGGCGAATTCATGAGCAGCTTGAGGGAAGACATCAAGCAGGCGATCCGCAACCTTCCCGCCGTCGGCGACAGGGTCTATAAAGCCGCCCGCTATATTGAGGAAGCCGTTAAGGGCTTCGTTACGCCGGGGCTGCTCTTCGAAGAGCTGGGCTTCCAGTATGTGGGTCCAGTGGACGGCCACAACCTGAACCACCTGATCCTCAACCTTGCGAACGTAAGGAAACTGAAGGGGCCCATCCTGGTCCATATAGTGACCAAGAAAGGGAAGGGATACGAACCGGCCGAAAAGGACCCGGCGCTCTTCCACGGCATCTCCCAATTCAACCTCGATTCCGGCGAGCCGCTGCACAACGGCAAGCCGACCTATACCGACATCTTCGGCGAAACGCTCATCGAGCTCGCGTCGAAGGATGAAAAAATAATAGCCATCACGGCCGCCATGGGGCTCGGCACAGGTCTTGAGAAATTTTCAAGAACTTTCCCCGGCCGCTTCTATGACATCGGCATCGCGGAGGCCCATGGCGTTACCTTCGCCGCGGCACTGGCGTTGGGCGGCATGAAGCCCTTCGTGGCCATGTACTCCACGTTCCTTCAGCGAGGCTTCGACCAAATCATCGAAGATGTCTGCCTCCAGCAGCTTCCGGTCGTTTTCGCGATAGACAGAAGCGGCATCGTAGGAGCAGACGGTCCGACGCACCACGGCAGTTTCGACATGTCTTATCTGCGCCATATTCCCAACATGGTCATCATGAGCCCGAAGGATGAGAACGAGCTGAGACAGATGCTCTTCTCCGCGTACCGGTACGGAATGACTGTGGCAGTGCGCTATCCAAGGGGGGAAGCGGTCGGCGTCCCTCTTGAGGACGACTTTGTGGAAATACCCCTGGGAAACTGGGAGCTCCTCAGGACGGGGTCGGATATAGCGCTCATCGGGTGCGGACCGGTCGTCTATGCTTGCCTTCAGGCCGCGGTCGAGCTCGAAGTCGAGGGGGGCGTAAGCTGCGCTGTTGTAAACGGCCGGTTCACGAAACCGATGGACGGTCGGATGCTGTTCGACCTGGCCCGCCGCATCGGAAGGATAGCGACATTCGAGGAGAATTCGGCAATAGGGGGGTTCGGCAGCGGGGTCATGGAACTCCTGTCCGAGGAGGGCATAACGGTGCCCGTAAAGAGAGTGGGCCTGCCCGATCGGTTCCTGTCCCACGCATCGCAGAAGGTCCTTCGGCAGGAGGTTGGCCTGGACAAAGACGGCATCAAAAAGACCGTAAAGCAGTGGCTAAACTTAGGATAGATACGCTTCTGGCTCGGAAGGGTCTCGCCGAATCAAGAGAAAAGGCAAAGATACTCGTGATGGCGGGAGAGGTCTACCTCGCAGGCGAACGGGTCTTCCGGGCCGACAAAGTGGTAGACGAGCAGTCGGCCGTGGAAGTGCGGGGCAGTGCCCTGCCCTACGTCGGCTTCGGCGGGGTCAAGCTGGAGCAGGCAGCCAGGCGTTTCGGCCTCGACATCACAGGGAAAAAGGTGATCGACATAGGCTCGTCGACCGGAGGCTTTGTCGACTACCTGCTTCAGGCAGGCGCAGCAAGAGTCTATGCGGTCGATGTGGGCTCCCATCAGCTCCACGAAAAGCTGCGGGAAGACCCAAGGGTGGTGGTGCGGGAAAACGTTAATGCCCGGCACCTTTCCCCCGAATCCATAGGTGAGAAGGTAGATATGATCACCGTGGACGTTTCCTTCATATCGCTCAAAAAGATCATCCCCGCCTTACTGCCGCTCCTGGTACCCGGGGGCCTCCTCGTGACGCTCGTGAAGCCCCAGTTTGAGGTGGGGAGATACAAGGTAGGCAAGGGCGGGATCGTAAAAGACCCGGAACGGATAAAGTCGGTGATCGACGACATACGGCAATTCGGCGAACAATGCGGCTTGCGGCCATTGGACGTGGCCGAAGCACCCCGTGAGAAAGCAAGAAAGAACAGGGAGTATTTTATTCTGTGGGAACAGTGAAGCTTCCTCCCCCGGTCCTCTTTTTTTCTAGCGTTATCTACGGCGACCCAAAGGCCCTGGGACAGGTGGAAGCAGAGTTGACCGGGGTCATCGGGCCTGTACGGGAGAAAACTGAAGTTCTTCCCTTTTGTGAGTCGGAATACTACGGACCCGAAATGGGCGCAGACCTGCAACGTTATTTCCTGCTCTTCGAGCCCCTCCTGGACCGGGAGATACTCGCGGCCGTCAAGCTCGGAACGAACGCAATCGAGAGCGCGAGGTCGATCGACGGGAGGAGACGGGTCAACCTGGACCCCGGATACATTGCGCTCGAACACGTGGTCCTTGGCACTACCAAGGGGTACGCCCACAGGATCTACCTGGGAAGGGGCATTTTCGCCGACCTTACGCTGCTTTTCGAAAACGGAAGCTACCGGCCGCTGAAGTGGACCTATCCGGATTACGGGGCAGGCCGGTTGATCGCCCTTTTGAATGGGTGGAGAGAACACTACAAGAGGTTGCTGAGATGCCAAAGAGCATGACGGGTTTTTCGAAGATCGAAACGGATAGCGAAGGAGGCAAGTGCTACGGAGAGGCGAGGTCGCTCAACAGCCGCTACCTCGAGGTCTCCCTCCGGCTGCCTCGAAGCGCCTCGGGCCATGAGTCGCGCCTTCGAGAAACGGCCAGGCGCTTCGTCAAACGGGGCAGGCTTGACATCACGATCAAGTGGGACAAGGGCGACGAGTATGGGGCCATGCCTCGGGCCAGCGAGGAGGCGATCAGGTGGTATATCGATCTGGCGCGCCGCCTGAAGGAGTCCTACGGTCTCAAAGATGACCTGGCGGTCGCCGACCTGCTTGGCTTTAAAGACATCCTCGTCTATGAGGAGAAAGCCGCCCCCGAAGAGGTGCTCTTCTCCTGCTTTGAGACGCTCCTCTCAAAGCTGAACGAGGAGCGGGAGCGTGAAGGGGCGCTGATCAAGAAAGACCTCCTGGAAAGGCTCTCGAAGATCTTAAGCCACATTGCGGCAATTGAGGAGCGGTTTCCCGAGGCCATAAGAAGCCACGAGGAGACGCTTCGCCGGAAAATCCTGGAGGTGAGCGGCGCCGCGGTTGAAGAGACGAGGATCCTGCAGGAGATGGGCTTCTACATGGAACGACTCGACATAGCGGAGGAGATAGCCAGGCTGAAGGGGCACGTCGGTCTTTTCACAGAGACTCTCGATTCCGCCGAAGAGATAGGCCGGAAGCTCGATTTCATAATACAGGAAATGGTCAGGGAGACCAACACGATAGCGAGCAAGTCGGGCGATCTCTCCATCAGCGAGAGGGCGATCCTGATCAAGGTGGAGATAGAAAAGATGCGGGAGCAGGTTCAGAATGTCGAATGAAAGGGGCCATCTCTTCGTCGTTTCCGGTCCGTCGGGTACCGGAAAGAGCACGCTCATTGAGAAGTTCCTGAGAGAGGACGGAAAAAGCCGCTTTTCCGTCTCCTGCACGACCCGTAAAAGGAGGGATCACGAGATCGACGGCCTGGACTACAGGTTTGTGGACGACGAGACGTTCAGGGCGATGGTCGCCCGGGGCGAATTCCTCGAGTGGGAGATCGTCCACGGCCACCTGTACGGCACCCTGAGCCGAGAGGTATCGGAGCCCTTATCCGAAGGAGTCGACGTCATTCTCGACATCGATGTCAACGGCGCCCTTAAAGTCAAGGAGAAGCTGCCGGAAGCAGTGCTCATATTCGTCGACACCCCTTCAGTGGAAGAGCTCGTGCGGAGGCTGACGAGCAGAGGAGAGAAGGAAATAGAAAGGCGGATGGAGCGGGTGAGAGAGGAGATCGCAAAGAAGCCGCTCTTTACATATGTGCTTATAAATGATAATATTAACAGGGCTTACGACGAGTTCGCGTCGATTATCGCCCGCGTAAGGAGGCAGCGCAGATGGCCAGAATAACCGTTGAGGACTGCATGGATAAGGTTGAAAACCGCTTCGAGCTCGTCCACCTCGCTGCGAAGAGATCCAAACAACTGATCAAAGGATCGAGGCCCCTTGTCAAATCTACCAACAGGGAGGTCGTGACCTCCTTGAGGGAAATTGCGGCAGGCGAGGTTTACTTCGAGAAGAAGCAAGAGCTGGAAGAAAAAGAGATACCGTACCAGCTCTCCAACTTTGCCCCTTAATGGCAAGGCCGGGGCGATTTTCGCACCTGATTTGTCGTGCTGTCGGGCCGTAATGCTTCGACCCCTGCTATTTTTAAGTGTTGTACGGGGTGAGACCCCTTAGACGCTTCCTCTTTCTCTATAATCTTCGTGCTCTTTCAACCCTTAATGGCGCAGGAATGTTCACCACCGATCTCCTGTTTTCTCTCGGCCGATCCGCGCCGGTCCGTCGCCGCGCCTCTTTCTTATTTGGAAGAGCCGTCCTTTCCCTTCATAGTGACCGACCCGTTAAAGAGGGAGCCGCTCTCGACGATAATGTTCCGGGTGGTGATGTTCCCAGTTTGGGTGGCGGTCTCTTTCAGCACGACCTGCTCGCTCGCCGTAACATCGCCGGTGATTTCTCCGTGAGACACGAGCTTTTTCGTGGTGACCTTAGCGGTGACCTTGGCGGTAGGACCGATGATGAGCAATCCTTCCGATATGATCTCGCCGTCTAAAGTACCCTTTATCATGAGAGAGCTCTTGAAGTTGATCGCGCCCGTGATATGGAGATCATC
>JBEKOT010000123.1:0-9841 GCA_049521495.1 Syntrophorhabdales bacterium
GTGCTTACCTTGAGTGACCCGCAGGATAACACGCCCGGTTCTGTCCGTCACCAAGTTCCCCGGTCAGACGCAACCATGCAAAGCAGAAACCCGCCCTTACCGGGGCAATGGCCTATTTGCCGTCTTTGACCCGCTTCGCTGTATGTAGTAGAATACAGGTAATCACGGAATAATCAGGTATTTATGGGAGACTCCCTTCCGGTAAGGAGGACAACGATAAAAAAGGGCCGCCCTCATTCCATTCCCTATCAGATGCTCTTCGATCTCGTTCGCGATGGCCTGGTCGTCCATCAACTGATTTCAGAAGGCTCTGACCCCCGCTTCATCCACGCCAATCCGGCTGCCTGCGAGATCTTAGGCTATACAGCCGAAGAGATGAAAACATTGACTCCCTTCGACATCCAGAACGAGAAGGATATACCCTTCGAGGCGGAAAAGATGCTCTCCGGAAGTAGCCTTCGCTTTGAAAAGATGTTGATACGGAAGGACGGCTCGAAGTTCCCGGCCGAGGTCAGCTCAAGGGTCTTCTATGATCGGGATCGGCCTATGGTTCTTTCCAGTATCAGGGACATCACCGAGCGCAAAGAAGCGGAAAGAAAGCTTAAGGAGAGTGAAGCCACGTCGGCCCACGTTCAGCAGATGGCGCATGTGGGCCACTGGGAGCGCGATTTCTCTACGGGAAAAGTGCGCTGGTCCGATGAAACCTACCGCATCTTCGGCCTCCGGCCTCAAGAGCGAAAAGTGGACGGGCCGTTCCTTTTCCAGCATATCCACCCCGACGACCGGGCCCGTGTCGAGAAGGCCATGCGTGATGCTGCCGAAGGCATACAGCCTTACGACGAGATATACCGGTTCGTCCGTCCCGACGGAAGTACCCGCTGGGTACACGCCCGGGCCGAAGTCACCCGGACCCCGGACGGGAAACCCATAAGCATATCCGGCACCATGCTCGATATCACCGAGCGCAAGCGGGCGGAGGAGACGCTGAAGCGGTACGAGCTTTTGGCCGGCGAAGCTCGTGACATCATACTGTTTGTGCGCCATCGGGATGGTCGCATCCTCGAAGCCAACGAAGCCGCCACGAAAGCCTACGGTTACAGCAAGGACGAACTCCTGTCCCTGACGGTCTACGATCTGCGCGGTCGGGAAGGCTATTCGCTCACAGACTCCCAGATGGATAAGGCCGACTTATCGGGCATCCTCTTCGAAACGGACCACCGTCGAAAGGACGGAACGACTTTCCCGGTGGAGGTCAGCTCAAGGGGAATCCGGATCGGCGACGAGCGGGTCCTGCTTAGTGTGATACGTGATATCACGAAGCGGAAGCTGGTGGAGGAGGAGCTTCGCAGGGCGCACGCCGAGCTTGAACAACGAGTACAGGAGAGGACCAACGAACTCTTGGCGGCCTATCGGTCGCTTCAACAATCCGAGGCGAGATACAAGAACCTTTACGACCAGGCCAATGACATAATCTTCACTATTGACTTGAAGGGCAACTTGACTGGGGTAAACGCGAAGGGCATAGACCTTTTCGTTCCTCCCGGCGTGCCTATTCAGGAAATATCGCTCGGGCACCTCCTTACGCCGGACAGTCTCGCCCGCGCGGTCGCCATCATAGGACGAGGCGTTGTTGAGGACTCGGACCTGACCGACGAGCAGCCTTGGGAGTTCGAGACACGAGCCAAGGACGGCGGTCTTATCTACCTTGAAGTCAAAGCCAGGCTCGCACGCGAACATGGAATTATTACCGGCATCAATGGTATCGCGAGGGATATCACGCGGCGCAAGAAGCTGGAGGAGGAACGGGCAAAACTCTGGTCCGCCGTGGAGCGGGCGGGTGAAGGCATCTTCATGTTGACGCTCGATAGGCGCTACAGTTATGTCAATGCCGCATTTTGCAAGACCTATGGCGTCACGCAGGAAGAGCTGGCAGGAAAAAGCACGGCAATGTTCCGCAGTGATCGCCACCCCCAACGGTTCCACGACACCCTATGGTCTGAGCTTGAGGCAGGGAACACGTGGTCGGGACGCCAGACGCGAAAGAGAAAAGACGGAGGGCTTGTAGAGGTGGAAGCAACTATCGCCCCGGTTCGTGACATGTCCGGGGCCATCATCCACTACGTCGGGGTTGAGAGGGACATCACCAAGCAGTTGCAGATTGAGCAACAGCTCCGTCAAACCCAGAAGATGGAAGCCCTCGGCACCCTCGCGGGAGGCGTCGCGCACGACTTCAATAACATGCTTGCAATAATTATAGGCAACTCAGAACTCGCCCTCGATGACGCTCAGAACGAAACGCTTCGGCAAAACCTCAACCAGATACTCAAGGCGTCAACGCGGTCGCGGGACTTGATAAAGCAGATTCTGACGTTCAGCAGAAGGGACAGAGGGCAAAAAAAAGAGATCAAGATGGCTCCGCTTTTGAAGGAGACCTGCGAGTTGCTCAGGGCATCGCTTCCGAGCACGATTCACATGAGCCTTAACGTAAGGACGAGGGCCGATACAATACTGGCAGACCCATCCTTGATCCAGCAGGTGGTTGTAAACCTTGCGAAGAATGCAGCAGATGCCATGAGGGAAGCCGGGGGAAGGCTCACCATCAGCCTTTCATCGGTCACCGTCGGTTCCGACTCTCTCGCGGATAAGAACGTGCAACCCGGTCATTATGCTAAGTTGACCGTAAAGGACAACGGCAGCGGCATCGCTCCCGATGTGAAGAAGAGAATTTTCGAGCCTTTCTTTACTACTAAGGAGCAAGGCCGGGGCACGGGTATGGGGCTTGCCGTGGTTTACG
The DNA here is from genome assembly GCA_049521495.1 of Syntrophorhabdales bacterium. Lineage (GTDB taxonomy): Bacteria > Desulfobacterota > Syntrophorhabdia > Syntrophorhabdales > WCHB1-27 > CAWEPK01. The sequence goes on from JBEKOT010000123.1 coordinate 2,795, forward strand.
GTATCGTGGAAGGGCATAACGGCGTGATCGAAGTGGAAAGCGAGATAGGCAAGGGTTCGCAATTCACGGTCCTCCTTCCGCAAGTCGATGCTTGTCCGTCAATGGAAGAAGACGAAGAAGCGACTGTCTGTTTGGGAGATAAACGTACACTCCTTGTCGACGACGAACCTGAAGTTGTGGAGGTGGCAAAGACAGTGCTTGAGCGGATGGGCTGCCGGGTGACCGCCTTTACCGACAGCACCGAAGCCTTGAATCTGTTCTTGCAGAACCCTGAGGCCTTTGATCTCATCATGACCGATCAGACGATGCCCGATCTTACCGGTATCGACCTCGCCCGGAAGATCCTGAGAGTGAGAAAGGATATACCCATTGTTCTCATTACCGGCTACAGCGAGATGGTGTCACCGGAATCAAAAGAAATAGAAAAGTATAAAAATTTATCTTGACAGTGGGAGTGTAGCAATGAGCAACAGCCACTTGAACAGAAAACGAGCGTCGGCACTACCCTCCCTAATCCGGTAGCGCGAAACGACATTTTCGCCCTATCCATGCGGACTTTATTTTTCACTCGGAAACCCCCCTCTGTAAACCCTTGACATTACTGCATTTCGAGACCATGTTTTTTCTATGTTCTGCAAAAGAAAATACCGAATGGATACGGGTAACAGGGAACACGTGAAGCGGATAAACTCGCTTCTCCTGCGGCGAAAATATCAATTCGTCGTGGGTGAAGGGGGTGATAAGCTGAAGGGGTGGTGTGAAGAGGTGCGGGTGGACGGGGAAGCCTTTCTTGTCCTGAAAGATGTGATACTCGACATGGGTAAGGACGGAAAACGGAAGGAGTACCGGGAACACTCGGAAATCCGATTCTTTAATACGCCCTTCGCGGCATTCATCAATGAAGGCCGGGCGGCCGGGGTGGAGGGGGAAAGGACCGAGGTGGAGGAAGAATAATCCCTCCTTTCGCACACTGTGCCTTTTCCGCACATATGGATCTTATTCCCGGCAGCCGCTCGTTCGTTGGCCCAAAATAGAGCTTTTTCAGCTCCTGGTCGTGTCCGCTCTCTCTGCTGGTGTGACAAAACAGCCCACTCGGGCCGTTTTCACCTTCCCCGCTCTTCCTGAGGCAAGTTATAGGCATTATTAGCTTTTTCGTTGGTGAGCGAAGTCAGGCACGACTTTTGCTTTTCCTACCCGTAATTTATGTCCGCAGGTCCGTAAGCCATTCTTCCCCGATTTAAGGCCCGCCATTCGCCGGCTCTCGACCCGGGTACCGGGTCGAGAGCCGGTCCTACACTGGCCGTCATCTCAGAAATGACCGCTTATCCACTCCCTGAGCTCGTCGCGGACGGCACGGAAGGCCTCTATCCCTTCTTGCGAGGGCAAGGCTGACAGGTCTCTGAGCCGGCCCTTTATCACGCGCCTCGCGGAGGGGAAAAAGGGGTGAAAAGCACAGCAATGAGAGCAGGCCCGGCATGTGAAGCCGCCGGCAGGCAAGAAAGGGCACGAGCCCTGCGGTTCGCCGCATACAATGGCGACACAGTCGAATCGCACGCCTACGAAGGCCTCGATCCCCTTCGGGGATTGGCCGGAGATGTCGATGCCGACCTCGGCCATCACGCGTACGGCTTCCGGACTCAGTTTACCGGGATTGAGACCTGCGCTGAACGACTCATAGGCGTCAGGCCGCATCGCCCTGAGGAGGCCCTCCGCCATCTGGGACCGGATGGAGTTGCAAAGGCAGAAGAAGAGGACCCTTTGTTTTCGCGGCAATTCGCCGCGCCGGCGGCGGACGCTCCCGGCGTCCGTTTCCTTTCGGGCCATACGATAGTATAGCACAAATTCTAACACCCCCTCGAAAGCCTTAGGGCGGCAGCACGGGTCAGATTACGCCCATCCGGCCCTGGGGGAAGAAGAAGCCTGTAAAGAGACTGGCAACTGCCGAAATCAGGAGTCTCACGGCAACGAGAGCGACAAAGTAGAGCGGTCTCCTCTCCGTAGGCGTGTTCATGAGTACGGGCAATCCCACGTAAAGGAGATAAAAACCGTAGAGGGAAAGAAGGAGAGCAATGGACGCAAGGGTAGGGATAATGAACAGAACACCGGCGACCCAGTAGGGCGTCGAAGAATAGACGCTCAGCTTCATCGCGTTCTCTAAGCTCCTCGCCGAATCGAACCTTGAGGCCAGCCCGTCGATGACAAGGGCAAAAAGATAAAGTCCCAGAAGGGAAAGGCAGTAAGAGACGATCGCGTACCCCAGGGCGCCCCTGAAAGGCGCGCGGTATCGGATGCCGATGAAAGAGATGCCGATCACAGTCATACCCACAAAATGGGCGGCGGCGGGGATAGCGGCGAGGATAGCTGCGTAAGACCTGTACAGGTCCCTGACTCCGGACCGCTCGCGCCCGATCACCGGCCAGGCTTCCCGTGGCCTGAGTATAATATCCAGGGCTCTCTCTACAAGATCCATGGCAGCTCCTTACGGACGATCCTCTCTCAGGACGGGTACCCGTGGGAAGCGGCGCAAACTGCCGACTAAGTCTGTTTCCCACCCTCGAGGACGCGTCTTATGCTTTCAGCCAATTCGCTCCGCGAGACCGGCTTTACAAGGAATTCCCTGATGCCCATATCTTTCGCCATTGTGCGGCTCGCTACATCGCTATAGCCGGTACAGAGGATGATAGGTATATCGGGCCTTAGAGCGGTAAGCTCGCGGGCCAGTTCCGTCCCCGTCATACGAGGCATGGTCTGGTCTGTAATCACGAGATCGAACTTGTCCGGGCTCCGGCGGAAGATCTCAAGGGCCTCAACGCTGTCCCAGGCAGCCTGGACTTCATAACCGAGGCGCGCAAGCATCGAAGAGCCCACCTCGACGATTAAGTCCTCATCGTCTACGAGGAGTATTCGCCCTGTCCCGGAACTGGAGACCGACGGCGTCTCCGCCTCTTCCGCATAGGTCACCTCGACGCTCGGAAAGTAGACATCGAAAACCGAGCCCCTGGCCGGCGCGCTCCTGACCGTTATCGCCCCCCCATGACTCTTCACGATCCCGTGCACGACGGCAAGCCCCATCCCCGTTCCCTCGCTGGGGCTTTTCGTGGTAAAGAAGGGATCGAACATGCGATCGAGGACTTCCGGGGTCATGCCTTCGCCCGTGTCGGACACCGACATCTTCAAGTACTGCCCGCATTCCATCCCGAGGCACGGCGCCTCGTTCGCCGAATCCAAGTCGAATCTGGACAGGCATACCTCCAGAACCCCTCCTTTTGTTCTCATCGCGTGTCCGGCATTCGTGCACAGGTTCATTAGCACCCGATGAATCTGGGTAGGCGATGCGAAGATGACGCCTGATTCCTCGTCCACGCGCTCCCTGATCTCGATCGTCGAAGGCAGAGACGCCCGGAGCAGCTTCAGGGCCTCCTTTATAATAAGACTCAACTTGAAGTGTTTCCGTTCCTCCTCGTTCCGATGGCTGAAGACCAGTATCTGGCGGACCAGATCCCTGCCCCTGGTAGCGGCCCTCAGTATCTGGGCGGCGTGATGCTTGGCCGGGTGGCCTTCGGGAATGTCCTCCAGGGACATCTCAGAAAAGCCTATGATCGCGGAAAGGATGTTGTTAAAGTCATGGGCTATGCCTCCGGCCAGCGTCCCGATGGCCTCGATCTTTTGCGTCTGTCTGAGCTGGCGTTCAAGTATCACCTCTTCGGTAACGTCTCGCTCGACGGCAACATAATTGACGACCTTGCCCGACTTGTCCCTCACGGGCGAGATGGTCGTTTCGGCCTCGTATATTGACCCGTCCTTTTTTCTGTTGGAGATGCGTCCGGTCCAGACGCTCTTCGTACTGACCGTGCTCAACATGCCCCTGTAAAAGGTCTCGTCATCTTTCTTGTTGCTTTTCAGAAAAGCCGTAGTCCTTCCCAGTACCTCCTCCCTGCTGTAGCCGCTGATGCGGAAGAAAGGCTTATTGGCATACTGTATCTTGCCGTTCTTGTCGAGGATGATCACGCTTTCGACAGTCTGCTCTATGGCCGCGGCGAGCCGGCTCAACTCCATCTCCACCAGCTTGCGCTCCGTAATGTTCCTGGCGATGCAGTGAATCCCGACAATGGTGTCTCCGTCTTGGATGAAGCGCGCCCGCGCTTCGAAATTCACGACCGACCCGTCTGCTGCGACTGCCTCGAGCTCCCATGGCCCCCCTTCAAGGACATGAGGCTCGTTCGCCAGCGCCTTTTCGATTGCCGACGATGCGGCGCGTGCGCCCTCCGACGAAAATATATCCAGAAAGCTCTTTCCGACAACGGTTTCCGGCTCGAGCCCCAGTTCCCGGTATGTAGTGCGATTTACCGACGTGAATTTGCCTCTAAGATCCAGGGTGAAGATAATGTCGTCCGCGTGTTCGTAAAGGTCCAGGTATCTAGTCTGAGATTCCTGGAGCGTCTCGACGGCCTGCTCGAGCCGGTCCTTCGTTTGCTTCAGCGCATCTTCAGCCTGCACACGGTTCGTGATATCGGTGACGACCATACATATCCGGGTGTCGCTCGCCACCGCATGGGCGCTGCACGACAGGTGCACCGCGCGCATGCCGGTCTTTCCATAGAGATGGACGACTTTCGACCGGGCCTGGCCGCTGCGGCTCTTTTTCAGCACCTCTTCGAAGAACGCCCGGTCTTCTTCCTTGACAAGCCTGGAAAAAGCGGTACCGATGAGCTTTTCGGATGGGATATCGAGCATCCGGGAGAATCCGGGGTTGCAGTAAAGGATTGCGCCGTCGGACGAGAGGATGAGGGCGCCCTCCGTCATCGTTTCGAGGATGACGCCGTAATGGATCTCGGGTTCTCCTCCCATGGCCTGCGGGCAGCGCCGATCCTCTACGGACGGGCATCCCTTTGTCTCGAAGTCGAGATTTCCCTGTACCCCTTTTCTTGAAAGGTAGGAGTTGTGAAGCCCTTGTTCGACCGGTCCCGCGCTGTAGCTGTGGCCGCACCGGTACGCCGCAGCAGCGGGCCTTGCAATGGCTCTAAACCCTCGCGTCCTTTCCAGTTTTCCTTCTGTCCGCATGGCAGCCATTTTCGCTCAGCCTCCTTTCAGATGTTAATCCTTCCGGAGTTACCGGAACTTACTGCCCCTGCTACCTTTCCGGCCCTTGCGAACAATCGCCTAGCATCAAGCAGAATCGAAGGCTATCTTTTCGTCTTCTTTTGTTTCAGAAAGCGCTTTGTGAGGAACTCAAGCAACCCGTAAAATCGAATATCATTATTGTGAAGAAATAATGCACAAATGTCAAGTTCATAGGCAAGATAGTGCTTTATCGTTGGAACCCTGTTTGGTATACTCACTTTGACTGCTTGTAGACCAGCTTCTTTGCCGTGAGCCCGCGGCAGTCAAAGGGCTATCTTTGGCTGGGAGGTTATATGACCGGACGCAACTCGGGGAAACCCTCTACCCCTTCGAACAAGGCGGACACGCAGTTAAGGAGAAAGAACGCAACCCTCGAAAAGAAGGTGACCGAACTTTTAAAGGCCAACGCGGAGCTTCAGAAGCAGCAATCGGAGGAAAAGTTCCGGAAGGTTTTCATGTCAAGCCCGGCCGCACTAAGTATCCATGATCACATGGAAAAGAATCGACTTGTAGATGTCAACAGGGCCTGGGAGAAGGCCACCGGCTATCAGCGCCATGAAGTGATCGGCTTCAATCCCCTCGAGTTCGGCATAGTTCCCGACAGCAGGGTTAGGGACGAGATCTTCAGGCTAATGAAGGAAGAGGGAAGTTTCCGGGACCTGGAGATCAACTATCGAAAGAAAAACGGGGATGCGCGGGTCTGTCTGATGTCCGGGGTAATCATTGAGCTCGACGCCAAACAGTACATGCTTGCCGCGTATACCGATATTACCGGGCGCAAAGAGGCAGAAAGAGAACTCGAGGAGAATGAACGTATGCTGGCTCGCGCCCAGCAAATGGCCCACGTGGGCCACTGGGACCGCTACCTCGCCACAGGAAAAGCGCGATGGTCGGACGAGACCTACCGTATCTTCGGCCTCGAACCTCAGGAGCGTGAGGTGAATGGGCGTTTCCTTTTTGACCGTATCCACCCGTCTGACCGGGCGTCCGTGAAAAAGGCCGTCAAAGATGCTGTCGAAAACGTCAGGCCCTATAACGAGACGTACAGGCTTGTCCGTCCCGACGGCAGTATCCGCTGGGTACACGCCCTAGGCGAAGTCACCCGTACTCAGGACGGCAAACCCGTGCGCATATTTGGGACCATCCTCGACATCACCGAGCGCAAATACGCCGAAGAGACCCTTCGCGAGAGCGAGGTACTGCAGCGTACCCTGCTGGCCAACCTGCCTGCGGGGGTGGTGATTATTGACCGGGCTACCAGAAAGATCGAGAACGTGAATAATGCCGGCGCGGCCATGTTCGGCGCCCGGGTAGAAGTGATTGTTGGAAACCGGTGTCACTCGTTTCTTTGCCCGGCAAGTGAAGGTGCCTGCCCTGTCTGCGACCTCGGGCAGCAAGTCGACAAGTCCGAACGGGAGATAATCTGTGCCGACGGCAGCAGGCGCCGGGTTCTTAAATCCGTTAACCTTGTGCGCATACAGGGACAGGAAAAACTGCTGGAGTGCTTTGCGGACATCACCGACCTCAAGCAGGCCGAGGAGGAGCTTCGGAAGCAGGAGGTCCGCTTTCGCAAAATCTTCGAGGAAAGCCCCATAGGCATGGTCATGGCAGGCGCCGACTATCATTTTATCAGGGCGAACCGGGCCTTCTGCAGGATGACTCAGTATACCGAGAAGGAGATGAATAGCCTCACGTTCAGTGATATCACGCATCCCGACCATGTGGAACAGGATATAGCCGGTGTCCGTGATCTCGTCAATGGAAAAATCCCCCTCTATCGTACCGAGAAGCGTTACATCCGTAAGGACGGGGAGACCGTCTGGGGTGCTTGCACGGTAGCGCTCGTCAACGATAAGGGCGGTGAGTTCCTTTACTTCTTAACCATGATCGAGGACATTACCGAGCGTAGGCGGGCGGAAGACGAGC
>JBEKOT010000124.1:0-8150 GCA_049521495.1 Syntrophorhabdales bacterium
GGCCTGGCCCTCAGACAGCCTCGGCCTGCGCGGCCCGCGCACCGCTTCTTCCGGCGCAAGGCGGGTACCCGAGAGACTTCCGCGATGCTGCGCTCAGGACATGGTTGCGCCTCTCGAATCGACACTTAATTTTGCAAATTGCTTTAGCGCCTGGCCGGTCCGCCTCACCACCTATTTCTTCCCCCGCAGGGATCTTATGTAATCGACTACAGCCCAGGTGTCGGGCTCCGATATGGTCGTATAGAGCCGGGGATGGCGGGAGTAGCCCAGCCTGATCTTCGCGTAAAGCTCCCCGTCTCCCTGCGATTGCACCTCGGGAGAGGCCAGGTCTGCAGGGAGGGGAGAAAAGCTCTGGCCGACGGTACCCATACCGTTCGCGTTAGGCCCGTGGCATTGAACACAGAAATACCCGTATGCCTGCCTCCCCCGGTCGATAGGCCCGCTACCGAGGGGGAAAGGGTTTTTGAGGGTTTCCGGCTCGGCCGTCAGGAGCGCCTGAAAGCCATCCTGGACGGGAACCGTCCTTTCGTCCGCCGCCGGCATCTCTTTTTTGTACGTGCGTACGGACTCCTGGTCCCGCATGCGCGCATAGTCGCATCCGTAAGCGATCAGAACGAAAAAAGGCAGCAGGCAAAATCCAACTCGTCTTATCGTACGCTCGGCTCTCACCTGTTTTCCTCTCCTATTTTGGCCCCTTCTCGGGCATTGGAGTTTCTCGCTCTCCCGATACCCCCGTCCCGACATCTGCCGGCCTCTGATCGACATGCTGCGGCTCGGGTGGACCTGCGTGCTCACTGTAGGGATAGGTGGAGTAGACGGACTCGGCCGGTACATCCGGTACGCTGCCGTAGTCCCAGTCGGGCGGTCCCTTGTCGCCGATGATAAAAAAAGCCAGGAATCCGTATGCCACGAAAAGCAGAGATATGGCGCAAACGACTATCCACCCGTTAAAAACCATTCGTCTTATTTTACGTTCCTCTTCCAGCTCGGCCTCTATTCCGGTAACGGCCGGCCCCTTTCTGAAGAGCGAAATGAGGGCAAGACCGAGCGCGAGAAGCACGGTCTTGAGCCAACCTCCCTCCGGTCTTTTCTGTCCTTCCTTCATATCCGATTTTTCCATCTTCAACCTCGGCGTTAGAACGGCCCGGACCGAATACCGATGAAGATCACGTAGAAAATCGCCCAGATAACGAAGCCGAAAAACAAAAACAGGATAAACGGCGGTGTAGGAAAATTGGTTCCCTTGAGGCCGTCAGGATAGTTGAATTCCTGTCTCGCCTTCTCGTCGGCCCGTTCACTCGAATACGCGTAGCTTTTGAACGCGAGGTAGACGAGGATCACAAGCGCAAGCCCGAGAAACACCGCAAGGAGCCAATGCTGGTAGTCCTGAAGGAAAAAGAAACGCATCCTACCCCCGTATCATCTCAAGACTGCAATACCCAGGGTTACCGCAAGGGCAACGCCGGCGGCTAAGGGCGTATACCTCGGGAGCGACACCCGGTCGCTCCCGGTACTGCGGCCGCGCCGTTTCGCCCCGCAGCGGAAGGTACCTGGCCCGCTCCTGGTCCGCGAACTGGCCGCTCCTGTAGCCCCAGAAGAGAAGCACGACGCTTGCGACGAGACCGGCGGCCATCAGGGAAAACCATGGAAGAAGACCCCACAGCACTATTTCACCCCCTGCGAGACCTCGTATGACGCGGGTATGCCCTTGGGCGGCTTGCCTGCGTCCGATTCACCGATAAAGCTCACGGCAACGTAGTCGCCGACGTTCCAGATCTTCTCGGACTCGAGGTCCTTCTTGAAGTACATCATCGCCGTACCTGTGATTCCGTTCATGATCTGGTAGTAAAGTATGCCTCCCGTTATGCCCCTGCCTTTGAGGATGGTGAAGTTGAGGGGCGGAGGATAGAGGAAACGCTCGGCGGGCCCCATGCCATCCCCGATTGGGCCGTGGCACCCTATGCAGAAGCTCTCGTATATGCGCTTTCCCTGCGCGAGGCTCGAGTCCGTGGTAGGATAGGGGTTCGGCAGGGTTTTCCATCCGTCGGGCACCCATGAATGGAGCCAGTCGACGTTCTTGTCCGGCCCTGGCCGGTAGGCCGCGGTCGCCTGCTTCTTCCAGTACTGCTGGCGGCTGACCCTGAGGTCCGCCATCTTGAAGCCAAGGGACTGCTTGTAAGCGATAAGGGCTTTTATCTTCTCGAAACCGAGGAACTCGAAGGCGGGCATGATCGACTCGGGACTCGTGAATCGGGGGTTCGTGAAATGGGCGAGATGCCAGTCATCGGGTCTTTCCCCTCCCTCCTGAGAGAGGTCGGGGCCGGTCCTTTCAGAGCCGAGGAGATGGGGCTGGTCGGCCACATAGTCCCCCGCCCTGGCTATGCGCTCCGCGCCGTGCCCCCAGTCGATGTAGCGGACAAACTGGGTATGGCAGAAGGTGCAGCCGTTCGCGATATAGATCTTGCGCCCTTCTTGTTCCAGAGCGGTCCTTGGCCGGAATATCGGGCTGGGCCTCTCGGTTATGGTTGTCCAGGGGAGGATGACCGAGATGAGGAGGACGGCGCCGAACACGATGAGTCCGCCTATGATAATGAGCCCCACCGACATTCTCATAATTCCTCTTCCCCTCCTGCCGAACGTCCTCCCCGCAGGCACATCCAAATGTTGTAAAGGCCGATGAAAGCCCCGATCAAAATGAGCATTGCGAACATAAGCCTGAAGATGAAATAGGGGTGCAGCTCGGGAAGCATCCGGTAGACCGTTTCGCCGTTCAGCCAGCCGTTCCCTTGGATAAGGCCGACTGCCGTGAGAGAAAGCCAGAAGCCGCCGAGTCCTATTAGGACCAGCCAGTACTGAATGTCTGCCAGCTTCGTGCTGTAAAGGGGCCTTCCGGTCAGACGGGGGATGAGGAAATACATCGCTCCAATGCCTATGAACCCCGAGAATCCGAGCACCGCAATGTGCGAGTGGCCTACCACCCAGTTCGTAAGGTGTGTGACCCGCTGAATGGTCGGGAGGGACTGGAAGGGTCCCTGCAGACAGACGATCAGGTACCAGACGAGGCCGGCAAAAACCCACTTCCCCCCCACATTCGCGTGGAGTGCACTCAAGCGGCCCCTCATTGTCAGCCACAGATTGACGAGAACGGCCAGCACGGGCAGGAGCATGCCCACCGACCCGGTGACCGATACCACCTTAAGCCACGTGGGAATGGGCGTCTGGAGCAGGTGGTGCCCGCCGATGTGGGGGTAGAATATGAGGATGGACCAGAAGCCGACGAGCGAGACCGTATGGCTGAAGAGGGGCGCTCCGCTCACGATGGGGATAATGTAATAGGAGGCCGCGACGGCCAGGGGGGTGAGGAAGAGACCTACTATGCCGTGACCGTAAAACCAGGCGAGGACGCCGTCCGCCATGCCGGTGATAGCGCCCGTATCCGGATGCCATACCGCATTGCCGAAAAAGTAGATCCACCAGATAAAAATGAGGGTGGCGAGGGCATACCAGACCGAGACATAGAGTATTTTTTCCTGTCTCGCACGGACGGTCATGAACAGGTTGTAGAAGGTGGCGCCGTAGGCAAGGAGCACCAGGATGTCGACCGGCCATATATACTCGGCGTATTCCCTGCTCTGGCTGTAGCCCAGGAGAAGGGTCACGCTCCCCGATATAACGGCGAGGTTCCACATCCACATGGTAAGCCGGCCCAGAAAGGGGCTGTAGAGGGGGGCGCGGACGAGGCGCGGCACATAGTAGTACATGGCACCCATGAGGGCGGAGCCGACGAACCCGAAAATCATGCCGTTCGTGTGGACGGGTCTCACGCGGCTGAAGACGAGCCATGGTATGTTCTTGTATAGAAAGAGGTCGGGCGCTATCATCCAGGAGGCGAGGATAAAGCCGCCGAGGGCAAAGACGACAAACCAGGCGGCCGAAGAGAGAAAGAAGCCGGCGACTGTTCTGTATGCCGGCCCGGAATATGCCACTTCATTACCCGTTAACCCGTTCCCTACCGTTTTCATCGGTGGCACCCCAGCCAGCAATCGGTTTGGGCGTTCATCTTCTTATGGCAGGTGATGCAGAACCCCATCTCGAACTCCACCCCGGGAAGCCTGTCCATACTTCTAACGTCCCCATGACAGTGGGAACAGTCCAGTCGCGCCCAGGACACGTGGGGACGATGCTGAAAGAAGACGAACTCCGGGACCCAGAAGACGCGTTTCCACGGCACGGGTTTCCCCGAATCGTAAAAACGCTTTTCCTTCTTTATCTCGGGATGCATTGGTATCACGTAATCGTGGCAGAAGAAACACTTCTCAACGGCCGGTAAACCAGCGTTCTGTGAGCGTTCCACATAGGGGTGACAGAAGTGGCAATCGATCTGTTTTACGCCGGCATGGACGCGGTGGCTGAAAGGGATCGGCTGCTCCGGCCCCACCCTCATAGCCGGGACGGCGCCGTAGAAAAAGAAGAGGAACGCGAAGAGAAGGCCTCCCAGACCTATCCACAGGTACCCCCCCTTCATCGCAGGTCTGCCGGCTGTCTTTTCGTCTGTGTCGGTCATATCATCAACCCAACCACGATCCGCCCATTCCCTGACTGACTCTTTCGTTTCTCAAGGTTTCAGGCTCCCTTCGCCCTCTTTGAGGAATTTATGGAACAGAGGGTCCGACACGGGGAGGACAGGTACGCGAAACAGGAACACCGTCACGCAAAGCCACACCAGCCCGAAAAAGCCCGCGGAGACAAGGACCTCCAGAACTCCGAAAGGAATCCCCGGCCGGCCTTCCCAAAGCGACGGCACGACAAGGAGAAATCTCTCCATCCATAGGCCGACCAATATTACGAGGGTCAGCACGATCATCGGAACGCGCTTTATCTTGATCTTTCTGCTGAGCAAGGTTAAGAACGGGATGACGAACACCATGAAGAGGACAGCCCAGGCCCACCCCTTCCATGGGTCGAGCTTCGTCCGGAGGATGACGAATTTTGTCTCGTCCGGCAGGTTTCCGTACCAGATTACAAGCAATTGCGCGTAGAACAGATAGCCGGTGAAGATGGCGAAACCAAAAGTCATCTTGCCCATGTCGTGCAACTGGCGCGGAAAAAGATATTTGTCCAGGCCGATGCGGTTTTTCGCCAGCAGCACGAACAGGTAGATGGCTACTACGGCGGAGTAAAAAGCCGCAATGAAGTAGTAGCCGGGGAAGAGGGTGCTGTACCATTCGCTGCTCAGGCTCATTATGAGGTCGATAGCGAGAAGGGAGAGGATAAAGGCGTACGCCGCCGGCAGGACGGGAGAAAAACGCCACTGGGAGCGAAAAAGGCCCGACCAGGGATATTCCGTCCTTATCTCCGGCCTGCCGTTCTTCAACCACTCCCTGTCGGCCTTCACAGAGTAGTAAACGAGCAAAAGAGAGAGAACGGTAAGGGCGAGGAGGCAGACACCTTCCCTGGCGAACATGAACGGCGCATTCAGGAAGGCCTGTTTTTCGGGGACGGGTTTTGTTATCCATGGGAAAATTATCTCTTTCCCAGCCAGAAAAGCCCAGAACAGGAGAAAGGAAACGGGGAGGTAAGCGCCGAAGGCCTCCGCCAGGCGCTTTATCGGCCTGCCCCATACTGCCTTGGAAAGATTGAGGACCGCAGAAAAGAGGACGGCACCGAAAGCGAGGCCCGCCCAGAAAACGTAGTTCACGGTGAAGACCTGCCAGGCCCTGAGCGCATTCCTGCCCATGGCGCCATACAGAAAGGCGGCGGCGCCCATGAGTGTGAGGACTGCGGAAATCACTAGCCAGCTCACGGGCATCCCCGGATAGATGTCTCTGTCATCAGGCGGCGCCAATACGCACCTCCTCGGCGCCCTCTTCTTTCAGAAGTCTTTCCACTTCCGCCGTCCTGTCGGAAGCCACACTCACGAGAACGCCGAATTTGCTGCCTGAGAAAGCAGTCTCGTAGCCGGCATCGGTACCCGGCTGGGGCAGTCCGGATTTGAACACCCAGGAGACGAAGGCGAAAAGGGAAGCGAAGAGGATCGTCCCCTCGAAGGCCACCACGACCCATGGTATCCAGGGCAGGATCGGTTTTCCCCATACGATCAGCTTGAAGCGGAGGTGCGCGTAGCAGGCGAGACCGACAAGCCCCGTGCCGCCTATAATGCCGCCCAGAAGCGTAAACGCGCGGGTCACGCTCGGCTTAGGCGTCACGATGTCCTGCATCTCCGGAAGGCGGACCGGCGAGAAGACCCGCGCTATGGAATACCCGCGATCCTTCAATGTCCTGAGACAGGAAAGGAACTGGTCGACGTAGGGGAAAAGGGCGAGCACGAGCTCGTCACTCTTCACGGTAGAGCCCTCCTTTGTGCATGGGCATGCCCGCCTCCTTCTTCACCTCGGCTATCGGAACAGAAGGCAGGAATTTGGCGAAAAGCATGAATGCCAAAAGAAGAAAACAAAAAGTCGCGAGCGTCCAGGCCAATTCGACCCAATTCGGCCAGTAGAAGCCCCACTGGTAAGGGAGGTAGTTCTGGGCGAGGGACTGGATGACGATCACGAAGCGCTCCCACCACATGCCGATGTTGATGAGAATGGAAATAACGAAAAGCCAGATGGGCGAGGTGCGTATCCTCCTGAAGAAGAAAAATAGGGGGCAGATGATCGCGCAGAAGACGACGAGCCAAAAGATCCAGGCGTAATAGCCGGTCGCCCTGAAGGCGAACGTCTGGTGCTCGAACACGTTAGCGCTGTACCACGCCATGAAATGTTCGATCACGTAAGAGTAGCCCAGGATACCGCCCGTAAGGAGAGTCGTCTCGGCGATCAGCTCCAGGGTCCGGCTGGTGATTATGTTCTGAATGCCAAAAATACGCCTCATGGGCACGAGCAGGGTGAGGACCATCGCGAGACCGGAATGGATCGCCCCCGCGACGAAATAAGGCGGGAAGATGGTGCTGTGCCACCCGGGCTGGATGGGAAGGGCAAAGTCCCAGGAGACGACGGTGTGCACGGAGATCACGAGTGCCGTTGCGAGGCCCGCTATGAGAAGGTAGGAGGTGCCGTAATGGTGCCACTGGCTGGCCGACCCCGTCCAGCCAAGGGCGAAGTACCCGTAGATCCTGCGCCCCAGACCTACGGTGCGGTCGCGTATTATCGCGAGGTCTGGCACAAGCCCTGTGTACCAAAAGATGAGGCTCACCGTGAAATAGGTGGAGACGGCGAGAAAATCGAAGATCAGGGGCGAAATGAAATCGGGCCATATCTGCCTTTGATCCGGGTAGGGGAAGAGCCAATAGAAGAGCCAGCTCCTGCCGAGGTGGATCAACGGGTAAGAGGCCGCCATCATGATGCAGATCATGGTCATCGCCTCGGCGCTCCTGTTAATGGAGGTGCGGAAGCGGGCCCGGAAGAGGTAGAGGATGGCGGAGATGAGAGTCCCCGAGTGGGCGAGGCCTATCCAGAAAACAAAGTTGCCGAGAAAGATACCCCACATGACACCGGGCGGACGAAGGCCAGTAGACCCCATGCCCGTCGCCACTAAATAACCCCAGGCGGCAAGGCCGTAGGAAAAACCGAGGAACAACACCAAGGCCACGAACCAGAAGACAAGCGAGGGCCTCCAGAGGGTCCCGAGTATCTGCCGGTCCACGTCCTCGAACTTCACGACAAGATCCGGTTCTATTTCAGGCATCATATCTCCTGCATGATCTTCTTCAGGTAAATTATGGCGGTCTTCGTATTCAGCCTCCCCAGGATCTGGTAACCCCTTGCCTGGTTCAAGAGCTTCGAGACCCGGCTTTCCGGGTCCATCAGGTTGCCGAAGGTAATCACGTCAGCCGGGCACGTCTGGGCGCAGGCCGTCGTGAACTCCCCGTCCCTGACCTTCCGGCCTTCGCTCGTCGCGACTGCCTTTGCCTGGACGACCCGCTGAATGCAGAAGGAGCACTTTTCCATCACGCCCTTCTGGCGGACGGTTACATCGGGGTTGAGCTGCCATTCAAGTGGATGGTCATGTTTCCACGTGAACCAGTTGAACCTGCGCACCTTCCATGGACAGTTCTCATTGCAGTCGCGTGTCCCTATGCAGCGGTTGTAGACCTGGTTGTTGATACCTTCCGGGTTGTGGTGGGGAGCAAATACCGGGCAGACCGACTC
>JBEKOT010000125.1:0-6624 GCA_049521495.1 Syntrophorhabdales bacterium
CACCGACAGCGTCCTTTATCTGGACGACGACGTGCTGATGGAACCGTGGGTGCTCGAAGTACTGCTCCGAACTTTGAAGAGGGAGGGCTGCGGCTTCGTGGGCGCCTTTCCGGCGGGCCTTTCCTTCCGCGACGACGTCCGTCCTGCCCAGCAGCGAATAGACTACTGGCGCGACCCCGTCTTTCCCGAGGCCGTGGAGCCGGGGTCGGACGAGTGGGAGCGGTGGCACCTGCACCGCGCCGCCAACCTGCACCACGTCTGCCGGTCTATCCCGCCGGGTGAGGTGCGCCTGTACAAGGTGGCCTGGGTCGCGTCGTGCGTACTCTACGACCGGCAAAAGCTCCTCGACGTGGGCGGCTTCTCCTTCTGGGACCGGCTGCCCAGATACCATTCCGGGGAGGAGGTGCTCGTGCAGAACCTCCTGATGAGACGGTGGGGCGGCTGCGCCATAGCGCCCTCTGGGACTTACTATTCCGAGCTGCCCTCTACGGTGCTGAATGAGAAGGGGGGTGTGGACGGGCATGCCCTCGGCCTCCTCTCCGAATTCGTAGAGCGCTACGCAGATCAAAAGTGACCGATCCCTTTACGCCCGGCCTCCTCTCCCGCATTACGGGTCTTAACAAAATCGCCATCGTCCGCGCCTCGCGCATAGGAGACTTCATATGCGCGACTCCAGCCTTCAGGGCGCTCCGGACCGCCCTGCCCGATTCCCGCATAACCCTCATCGGCCTGCCTTTTGTGAAGGGTCTGGCCCGACGCTCGGCCTGCATCGACCTTTTCATACCTTTTACCGGCTTCCCGGGGATGGCCGAGCAATTCTTCGACGCCCGGAGGGCCGTACGCTCCCTCGGCAGACTCCAGTCCGAAAGGTTCGACCTCGCAATCCAGATGCACGGGACAGGGGTCTACTCCAATACTTACACGCTCCTGCTCGGAGCGCGCAAGACCGCCGGCTTCGTCCGCGAGGGGGACGGACCGGGTAG
Source organism: Syntrophorhabdales bacterium (assembly GCA_049521495.1). Taxonomy (GTDB): domain Bacteria; phylum Desulfobacterota; class Syntrophorhabdia; order Syntrophorhabdales; family WCHB1-27; genus CAWEPK01. The sequence continues at coordinate 984 of JBEKOT010000125.1, forward strand.
ACTGGACGCGGCCCTCGCGATGCCCTCTGCGGGCCGCGAGGCGGAGCGCCTCCTGGCGCTGACTGCCTTTCTCGGCGCGCCGGAAATGGACGGGGCCTGCGAGTTCCCGCTCCTCCCTCGGGACCAGGGCCAGGCGAGGCGGCTCCTCGAGGGCGCGGCGCCTCCCTTCTTGGGGCTTCACATTTACGCGCGCAAAGCGGACAAGCGCTGGCCGGCGGAACGCTTTGCGGCTGCGGCCGGGGAGCTTCGGAGGCGGTACGGCGGAACGCTGGTCAACCTGGGGGAAAGGGGACAGCCGGCGGAGACGGGGAGGCTCGCGCAAGAAGCCGGGCCGCCCTTCATCGACCTCACGGGCCGGACCTCCCTTCCGGTCCTGGGCGCGGTGATTGCCCGCCTCTCCATACTCCTTACCAACGACTCCGGCCCGGCCCACATCGCCTACGCCCTGGGGGTGCCTGCGGTCACGATCTTCGGCGAAACCGACCCCGCAAGGTGGGGCCCGCCGCCGGACGGCCCCTTCAGGGCGGTGCGGCGGATCCTTCCCTGCCGGCCTTGCGGCGAGAACGGCTGTGCCTCGGGCTATGCCTGTTTACGGAGCATCCAGGTCGATGAGGTCGTGGAGGCCGCATCGGAGGTGATAAGGGTCCCTTGAAGCTCGCCGACGTCCGGAAGATTGCAGTGCTCAGGGCGAACGGGCTGGGCGATTTCCTATTCGCGCTGCCCGCCCTCGAGGCGCTCCGGGCCGCCTGCCCGGCGGCCGAGATAGTCCTCCTCGGACTGCCGTGGCACGGGCCTTTTCTCGCAGGCAGACCCTCGCCCGTCGACCGCGTCGTGGTCGTGCCGGCGGCAAGGGGCATACGGGAGGAACCAGGGCTGGCCGAGGACGGTGAAGAGCTTGCCCTGTTTTTCTCCGCCATGGAAAGGGAGCGGTTCGACATCGCCTTCCAGATGCACGGTGGAGGGAGGCATTCGAACCCTTTTGTCCTTAAAATAAAGGCCCGTCTTTCCGCCGGCCTGCGCACGCCCGACGCGGCCGCCCTGGACCTGTGGGCGCCCTACGTCTATTTCCAGCCGGAGATAATTCGCTACCTCGAAGTGGCAAGCCTGGTCGGCGCCCGCGCCGTCACGCTCGAACCCGCCGTTTCCGTGACGGACGGCGATAGGGAAGAGTGCAGGTCCGTGCTGGGCGATGGGGAGGAAAGGCTTGTAGCGCTCGTGCCGGGCGCCGGGGACGGCCGCAGGCGGTGGCCGCCCGAGAAGTTTGCAGAGGTGGGCGATTACCTTGCTTCCCATGGCGTCCGGATCGTCATACCGGGGATCGATTCCGAAAGGGCAGTCATCGAAGCCGTCATCGGGCGCATGAGACAAAAGGCCCTGAACCTGTGCGGCCGCCTTTCCCTGAAGGGGCTTACGGGCCTGCTCTCGCGGTGCGCCCTGGTGGTGGGCAACGACTCCGGCGCCCTGCACCTGGCCCATGCGGTCGGTGCGCCCACCGTAGGCATTTACTGGTGCGGCAACGTGTTTACGGCCGGCCCCGTCACCAGGGCGCGCCACAGGCCCGTCCTCTCGTGGCGCCTCGACTGCCCCGTGTGCGGCGCGAACTGCATCTATTCAAAGTGCGATCACCGGGAGTCATTCGTCGCCGACATACCGGCGGACGAGGTCATCGGAGAGGCCGTGGACCAATTGAGAGTTGCGCGCCGCCTTAGCGCCGGACGATGAGGACCGGGACCTTGGTATCTCTGTTGATGACGCCCAAGGTCACGCTTCCGAGAAGGGCGGCGGAGAGGGCGCTTTTCCCGTGGGAGCCCATGACGATTAGGTCCGCCTTGGACTTCTCGGCGGCACGCACGATCTCTTCCACCGGGTGTCCGTACCTGAGGAGCATCTTCGTGGCCACCCCCTTGCGGTCGCCCAGCTTTTCGATCTCTTTCATTTCCATCTCGGCGGCCTGTGTCAGGAAATCTTCCAAAGGCTCGACGATATGGCTCGGGGTCAGGCTGGCCGGGACCGAGGGCCTGCCGATGAAGACGGTGCGGTCGATGACTGCGAGCAGCACCACCTCGCCCTTTGTGAGGGCGGCAAGGTCGTAAGCGTATCGGGCCGCCTTTCTCGCCGTCTCCGAGCCGTCCGTAGGCACGAGGATTCTTTCGACCATGCTTGTAAGTTAATTCCCGGCGCGCCCGCCGTCAAGCGGCACGCACGAGGGGCCGGGCGGCAGCGTCCCCCCGTTGGCGGGCCGGACGGGCCGGGGCGGCTTGTTCCTCTTCGCCGGTCGTCTTGCAAGGGGCCTTGCCGGTGCTTACTTTACTGTTGTTATTAGTCTTCCCCATCGGGTAGAATGGAGGTGCGTAATGAGAGACATGGATACGCCGCACAAGAGGATGCAGGAGCTGTGCGACTGTTTTGCCGAGACCGATCCGTTGAAGGAGATGGCCTTCGTGGTGCGCGACGCGGACAAGGAGGAGGCGGCGCTCAAGTGGCTCGCCCTGGCGGTCCTTCACGGAATCGACCGCCATGCCAAAAAGATCTCTTTCGAAAGGCGTGCGGACGGCAGCGTAAAGGCGGAGGCTGAATACAGGGACGCCGAATTGCCCTCACCCGGACCTGAGATAGGGGCCCGCGTCATTGACGCTGCGAGGCAGATCACCCACATCGAGGGCAGGGGAGAGATACCGCTGGCGGTAGGCATAAGGGACAGCAGCATAGAATTGCTCGTCAACGTGCGTAAGGACAGTAGAGGCGAGAAGATCACGCTGAAATTCGAGAAATGAGGGAAAAACGGGCTGCCCATGAAAGTGGTCGTGTTTAACGGCTCGCCCAGGACGGGAGGAAACGTCGAGACCCTCCTGTGGGAGATGCTGAGGCCCGTCGAATACGCCGGCCACGACGTGGTCAAGTTCAACCTGAACGAGATGAACATAAAGCCTTGCCAGGACTGCGGCGGCTGCGAAGAGACCGGCGACTGCGTCATCAAGGACGACATGGTCCAAGTTTCGGAAGCGATACGGGCCGCGGACAGGCTTGTTCTGGGGTCCCCCATTTTCTTCTTCGGCCTCTCCGCGCAAGCAAAGACGATGATAGACAGGTGTCAGTCCTTCTGGTGCGAGAAATATGTGCTGAAGCGGCCCATCCCCGGCGGCCCGGAAGGCAGGAAGGGCCTGCTTATCCTTGTGGGCGGCATGAAAAAAGAGGTCGGCATCGCCTGCAGCGGCGAGACGGCGAAGGCTTTTTTCAGGACCGTGAGCGTGCCTCAGCACGAAACGGTGAGCTTCCTGGGCATAGACCGAAAGGGAGCTATCTGCGGGCATGAGACTGCCCTCGACGACGTCTACCGCGCAGGGCGAAGGCTCGTCGGTCTGGAAGGGGGCTGACGCGTGGAGGAGGAAAGAGGCCGCGACGCGGCCATAAAGGACGCCCACATTCGGGTCTGTCTGGAGGAGGAGGTCGAGTCCCCGGTCCCTACGGGTCTGGAGACGCTGGCCCTTGCCGGGGGCCTGCCCGACTTTTCAGTGACGGACCTGGACGCCACTGCCCCTTTTCTCGGTAGGACCCTCTCCATCCCGCTCGTCATCGCCCCCATCACGGGCGGCGGAAGCCGCTCGCTGCACATCAACAGGAACCTCGCCGTAGCTGCCGAGCGGTGCGGGATAGCCATGGCAGTCGGCTCACAGCGGCCCATGCTGGAAAAAAAGGTGGACCGCGAGTCGTACCTGGTTAGAGAGTGGGCTCCTACGGTCCCGCTCCTTGCCAACCTGGGTCTCGTTCATGCTCGGAAGGGGAGGGAATATCTGCTGGAAGCGGTGGAATCGATCGGGGCCGATGGAGTCATCCTTTACGTCAACCCGCTCCATGAGCTGCTCCAGGCAGGCGGGGAGGGGGATTTCACCAAGGTCACGGATACTCTCGACGGCTTGATCGAGGACTTCCCTTACCCCATCTTCATCAAGGAGGTCGGCTGCGGCCTGCCCGAGTCGGTTGTTCGCTGGGCCTCGGCCAGGAAGATCGCCGGCGTCGACGTCGCGGGCCTCGGCGGCACGAACTGGCCAAGGATCGAGGGACTGCTGCAGGGCAGGGATTACGCCCGCTACGAGACCCTGGGCACTTGCACAAGGGACGCGATCATCAGTGCCCGGAGGTGGCTCAGGGAGGACCAGCACCTCATCGGGGGAGGGGGCATAAGGACGGGTATCGACATGGCCAAGGCCCTCGCCCTCGGCGCTACGCTCACGTCAATGGCGCTGCCCTTTTTGAAATGGGCGCAGGTGTCCGCCGAAAGGGTTGTCGAGGGCTTCGCGAAGCTGAAGGAAGAGCTTATGGTGGCCCTCTGGTTCACAGGGTCTAGGGCCGTCGGTAACCTGCGCGGTAAGGTCACATTTTTCTCTTGAAATCTTCCCGCTCCGTGTTTCATGATTAGAGAACGGGATTGGCGCGCCGCCGGCCGTGGCGGTAGCGCTGCGGTGTTCGGATCGAGGAACCTATAGGAGGGACCAATGGGTGTGGTGGGGGAGGAATATAAGGACGGTGTATACAGCCTGACCTTGAATCGGCCGGAGAAGAAGAACGCCATGAGCATGGAACTCCTGGAGGCGCTCTATCGCTCCCTGGAAAGGGCCGGGAAGGAAAAGGCATCCGTCGTAGTCATAAGGGGCGCGGGCAATACCTTCTGCGCGGGCGGGGATGTGGTCGAGTTCAGGGACAGTCCCGAGCCCGCGGTCCAGATCGACGGTATGGCCGACTTTTTGAACAGGGGCATCATGCTTATACGGAACCTCCCTGCCATTGTCATCGCGGTGGTAGAGGGTCTCGCGGTCGGCGCCGGCTTGAGCCTGGCGCTGGCCTGCGACCTTACCCTGGCCGAGTCGAAGGCAGTTATGAACATGGGGTATAGGCGGATAGGGCTGACCCCTGACGGAGGCGGGAGTATCTTCCTGCCTCGCCTTGTCGGCATGAAGAGGTTCAACGAGCTCTATTTCCTGTCCCGCAACATCGGCATGGAAGAGGCGAAGGGGCTTGGCCTTGTCAATTTCGTTGCGGACGAGCAAGACCTGGAGGAGGAGCTGGTCACGATCATCGAAGAGCTGAAATCCTTTCCCATGGAGACGACGCGAAAGTTCAAGGAACTGGTGAACCTTTCCGTCCTTTCCGGGCTCGCGACCCATCTCGACAGGGAGAGGCTTTACGTGTCCCAGTTCGCGGCGGAGCCTGCTTTCCGGGAAAGGCTCGCAAAGCTCTTCAAAAAAGGGTAGGGCGCTCGACGATTGTGGGGGCAGGAGCGGGAGAGGAGAGGATAATGGAAGCCGGGGAGCGAGAGGCTGCCCCGCCCTGGGGCCGTTGGTTGGTTTTGGAGGACGGGGGTACTTTCAAAGTCAAGAAGATAGAGGTGCTGCCGGGCAAGCGCCTCAGTTACCAGAAGCATTTCAAGAGAGAGGAACACTGGTACATAGTATCGGGGAAAGCGAGAGTCACGATCGACGGCAGCGAGCACGTCATGGAGGCCGGACGGTCTATCGACATACGCAGGGAGGCGCTCCACAGGATCGAGAACGTCGGCGCGGAGCCCGTAATATTCGTAGAGGTCCAGAGGGGAGAGTACCTGGGTGAAGACGACGTGGTGCGGGTGGAAGACGACTTCGGCAGG
>JBEKOT010000126.1:0-9063 GCA_049521495.1 Syntrophorhabdales bacterium
GATACCTTCGATGGGCTGCTCAGGGAGCTGCGGCTGAAGGTGACATCGAGGAGACGGGCTGTCCTCGAGGTCATGACGGCCGAATCGACCTTCCTCTCACCTGAAGAGATATGGCAGAAAGTCCGACGCCTCGTCAGGAACGTCGGCCTCCCTACCGTATACCGCATCCTGGACGAGCTCGCCTCCGCCGGCGTAATCACCAAGGTCCTTCATGACAACCGCCAGCTCTATTACTATCTCTGCACGAACACGGGCCATCACCACCACTTTGTCTGTCTGGCATGCCGCAAGGTGGAGGATGTCAATCTGTGCGGCGTAGAAGCCCTCGAGCAGGAAGTAGCGGAGCGCATCAGGGGCGCCCTCTTTTCCCACACCCTTCAGCTTCAGGGGCTTTGCCGCGAATGCTTCGAAAGGAGCGGAAAGAAATGAGGAAGGCTGCCGCCTTTGCCTCCTGCCTCCTCTTCCTCGCTTCGCTCGCTCTCAACGCGTGCGGCCGGAAGGAAGCACCAGGCGGAGAGGAAAAGCGGCTCACCGTCGTAACTACCCTTTTCCCCCTCTATGATTTCGCGCGGAACGTGGGCGGCCGGAAGGCAGACGTTTCCCTCCTTCTCCCTCCAGGTGTGGAGCCCCACAGCTTCGAGCCAAAGCCCGGGAACCTCCTGAGGCTGCAAAAAGCGGACATCTTCGTTTATACGGGAGACTTCATGGAGCCCTGGGCGACAGTCCTCATCGAGGGGGTCCAAAGGCCCGACCTCATCGTCGTAGATTCGAGCAGGGGTGTCGCGCTAAGGAGCCGGCTGCAGGCCGAAGGACCGCTTGGGGGGGGCAAGGCGCCCGGGGGAGGCGGTCCCGGGACGCCGATAGACCCGCACATCTGGCTGGACCTCGCAAACGCCAAAATCATCGTCGAAAACATCCTGGCGGCATTCGTCAAGAAAGACCCTGCCGGAAGGGCCTTCTACGAGAAAAATGCGGAAAGCTACAAGAGCAGGCTCAGCGAACTCGACGAGAGGTTCAGAAAGGGCCTGGCCTCGTGCAGGACCCGGCTCTTCGTCCACGGCGGCCACTACGCGTTCAATTATCTTGCGGCCAGGTACGGCCTGACCTACATCTCGGTATACGGCCCGACCCCGGATAGAGAGCCGAGCCCCAGACACCTCGCGGAGATCGTTCAAGAGATGAAGCGGCGCAATATCAAATACATCTTTTACGAAGAGCTCCTGCGGCCCAGGATGGCCCAGACAATCGCGCAGGAAACGGGCGCACGCCTTCTCCCCCTCAACGGCGGCCATAATGTCACCAAAGAGGAGCTCGAGAGGGGCGTTTCATTCATTTCCATTCTGGAGCGCGACCTCGATAACCTGAAGGTAGGCCTCCAATGCAGGTAGACGTCATAGCGGCCAGGGACCTGGGGTTTGCCTACGAGACGAAGCCCGTTTTGAGGGACATCACCTTTTCCATCACGAAGGGCGATTACGTGGGCCTCGTGGGACCGAACGGATCGGGAAAAAGCACCCTCATCCGCCTGATCCTCGGCCTCGAGACGCCCGATGCCGGCGCCGTCTCTCTTTTCGGCCAGCCCCCGCCGGCTTTCCGCGACTGGCACAGGGTCGGGTATCTCCCTCAAAGGAACGCCGCACTCAGCCGGTTTTTCCCTGCGACGGTGCAGGAGATCGTAGCCCTCGGCCTTGTGCCGAAAAGAACGGGCGGCCCCGCGAGCAAAAACCGGGAGGTCCTGCAAAGGGTGATGGAGCTCGTCGACATCGTCGATATAAAGGACAAGCTGATAGGCGAGCTTTCGGGCGGCCAGCAGCAGCGGGTCTTGCTGGCGAGGGCGCTGGTCAAGGAGCCGGAGCTGCTCATACTCGACGAGCCGACCCTGGCCATAGACCCGGAAGTAAGGGAGCGCTTCCTCGACGTCCTCACGGAGCTGAACGAGAAGAGGCAGGTAACGGTGCTCCTTGTAACCCACGATACGGGCACCATAGGCAAGTACGCGAGCAAGCTCCTTTATCTGGAAGGGGAGATAATCTTCTACGGAGGTTTTGACGAATTCTGCCTCTCCGGGGAGATGACCAAGGTATTCGGCTCTTTTGCCCAGCACATCATATGCCACAGGCACGAATAGACGGAGCAGGGCGTCGGCGGGCTAAAGGACGGGCGCCGATCCGGAAAAAAGTGAGGTGATCCTTGGAAGTATTTCAGTTATTCGAGTACTCCTTCATCCTCCGCGCATTGATAGCCGGCTCCTTCATCGCCCTGCTCTGCGCGAACCTCGGGGTCATCCTCGTGCTGAAGCGCCTCTCGCTGATCGGGGACGGGCTCGCCCATGTCACATTCGGCAGCGTCGCCGTCGGCCTCGTCCTCAAGGTGCAGCCCATGTACGTCTCCATGCCGCTGGTAGCCTTGAGCGCGCTGGCGATCCTAAAGCTGACCGAGAAGGCCCGGGTTTACAGCGATGCCGCCATAGGCATCATATCCGCCTTCGGCGTATCCGGGGGCTTGGTCTTGGCGAGCATGGCAGCGGGCTTCAACGTGGACCTCCTCAGCTACCTCTTCGGCAACATACTCTCGATTACCACGGGGGAGGTGGGGGTGTCGGTAATGCTCTCGCTCGTCGTCCTGTCAGTCATCGCCTTCCGTTACGACAAGATACTCTCCCTTTGCTTCGATGAGGAATTCGCCCGGACGTCGGGCATCAGGGCAAGCCGCATGAATTCGCTTCTCGCCGTGCTCACCGCAGTCACGGTCGTCCTCGCCATGAGGCTCGTGGGGGTCATGCTGACCTCTGCCCTCCTTATAATCCCTGCCGTCAGCGCCTTTCAAATCGCAAAAAGCTTCAGGGGCACTCTCCTCTTTGCCGCGCTCACCGCCGTCCTCTCGGTCTGGACAGGCATCCTCCTCTCTTTCCTCCTGGACATGCCTACCGGCGCCATGATCGTCCTGCTCAACTTGGCCTTTTTCCTCGTGTTGTACGCGGTCAAGACGGCGCCTGCCTTCCTTTGCCGTCGACGATAACGGTATACTCGCCCCTCCTTTCTCCCCCTGAGACCTCTTCGGCAACCTCATCGGCCGGGCCCCTCAGCACCTCCTCGTGTACCTTCGTGATCTCCCTGTAAACGACCACCTTCCTCTCAGGCGCCTCCTCTCTGACGAGCTCCAGGGTTTCCCCTATCCTTCGCGGCGATTCGAACAGCACGACGGGGAACGGGCCTGAGAGGATATCCTTGAGGACCTTTTTTTTCTTCCCCTTTTTTTGGGGAAGGAAGCCATAGAACAGGAACCTGTCGGGAGACAGGCCGGATATGGAGAGGGCCGCAAGGGCGGCCGACGGGCCCGGGACCGCCTGCACCTCGATGCCCGCCTCTACGCTTGCCCTGACTACCCTGTCCCCCGGATCGGAGATGCACGGTGTGCCTGCGGCAGTAATGAGGGCCGCCTTCCTCCCCTGCGCAAGCTGCCTGACTATCATCTTTGCCTTGTTTTCCTCGTTGTAGCTGTTGATTGTGACGATGGCCTTTCTCAACTCAAGATGGCTCAAGAGCTTGAGCGCCCTCTGTCGGTCCTCGGCTATTACCAGGTCCACTTCGCCGAGCACTTCTATAGCCCGCAGCGTTATGTCCTTCAGGTTGCCTATAGGGGTAGCGACCACGTATAAGATACCGGCCATCCCACTATCATACCATAACCATAAGGGGGGCCTGGCTCTTTTGGCGCCTGACTTTGTCGTCGTGTCGGCGCGCCGTCCTCACTTGCGACCCGCGCCACCGCCGAGGAGCGCGGGTGCCCGCCTATGTATGCTCCGGCGGGCGCCTTCCCGACTTCGCGTCATCCATCGAAAATAGCTCAGGCCCCCGTGTAACCCCTTTTTATCCCCGACTGACGGCGGTTCTATTCTATCTTTTCCCGGCGCGTGGGGAAACGAAAGCAGGGTTAAGAACGTGTGAATAATTCCCCGGACGGGAGGGCCTTTTCTTACGCGACCATCGCGGGAGGACTTGGTTGCTACCCGTGGGTCGCGCCTGTACCACGCAGGGCAAGGGGCTCTGCCACGGGTACCCAGCTTAAGACATCCAGCACACCCGCAGGGAGAGGTGCACTTCCATAGAAGAACGAAACAATAGTGAGAAGTGGACAAATCCGGCTGTCTGAGCGGCGAGGACCTTGTGGCGAGGTAAACGCAAGAGCTTCTAAATAGCTCCACGCACCACCAGACAAACGAGATACCCACAATAGTCGCGAGTTCCGGATTTGAGCAGAAGGAGCACGGGGCACCCGCCCGAAGGGTGGGTCGTCGGGTAAGTTCGGTTGCCACCCGCCTGTGGACGGCGGGTACCCGGCTACCATTGGAAGCGGAAGAAAATGGTGCGAGCGGCCGGAGGTTATTTCAGACGTTCGTATCCGGGCCTTCAGAAACTGCAGGCTTGACAATTCGCCATTATTCTACGACAATAAGGACTGTATGCTCAGGTTGCTCTTTTTCCTAGCCGCTATGATGATGGCCGCCCCGCTGACCGTCGCGGCCGGGATCTACGGTTATTACGACCAGCAGGGCGTGTATCACCTCACCAATATCAGGCCCCCGGGCCACGGCTACCACATAGTGATCCATGACCGAAACGAGGGCGGAACGCTCAATCCTACGGCGGCGGCCCTTCGCAACAGCTCGTACGACCACCTCATCAGGCAGCATTCGAAGGCAAACGGCCTCGATTATCTTTTGGTGAAGGCGGTCATGCTGGCAGAATCCAACGGAAACCCGACCGCCGTCTCACAAAAAGGCGCCCGCGGCCTAATGCAGATCATGCCTCATACCGCCCACGACCTGGAGCTTCGCAACCCTTTCGACCCCGAGGAGAACATCCAGGCCGGAGCGAGGTATCTCAAGCTTCTATCGGAGCTTTTCAAGGGAGACCTCGAGCTGGTCCTCGCTGCATACAATGCCGGGCCGCAGAAGGTTATGGAGTACATGGCCGTTCCCCCGATAAACGAGACGATCAGCTATATAAAGAGGGTCAAGCTCTATTACAGTAGATTAAAAGAATCTCCATGAAAAGCCGGGATGAAACAACATCGGTCTGGACGCTGCCGAACAGGCTGAGTCTCGTAAGAATACTTTTCATACCGGTCATAATTTACCTCATATCGATGCAGAGCGAGCAGCTCCGTTTTGCGTCTTGCGTTCTCTTCGTAATTGCCGGGATCACCGATGGTCTCGACGGGCTAATCGCGAGGCGCATGAGCATGAAAACGCGGCTGGGCGTTTACCTGGACCCCATCGCGGATAAGCTTCTCATATCGACCGTCCTGATTACCCTTTCCTATTACCGGCTCGTGCCCTTATGGGTGACGATAGTGATGGTGAGCCGCGAGTTCCTTATAAACGGCCTCAGGTCATTCTACGCGCTCGAGGGCGTGACGATCTACCCGTCTTTCACCGGAAAAATGAAGACGACGCTGCAGATCGTAGGGATCGCGTGCGTCCTTTTCAGCCGGCCCTTTCACACCATACCCGTCGCCATCAGCCCCGAGTTTTTGTACGTCTTTTTTCCGCTGGGCTTCACCTGGTCGTTCCACACGATAGGCCTCGTCGTTATTTATATATCCGTTTTTCTCAGTCTCTTTTCCGCGTACAGGTACATCTGCGAGATTTTCAGCTCCGAAACGGCGGAATAGCCGCCGAAAGGGAAAAATTTCATTGATTATCCCGACGGACAATTTTATAATGGGCTGGAATTTTATGTTTTCTTTTTCCTAAATGAGGAGGGTTCTAGTGGAATTCAGGGCAAAAGCGGCCGCGGTCACAGCATTGTTTCTTTTCTTCGTCCTCTTGGCTAGTGCGACTTTCGCCCAGTCGGTCCTTACCGTCAACCATGCCCTTTCGATCCTTTCGGATGTCCGCCACGCCTCCACCCTTTCGGTGTCATCGACCCCTGCCCCCGAAAAGGGGAATGCGCCCGAGAGCACGTTGCCCGACCGGGAGCGCGGGCCCGAAGGGGCGGAGAAGGGCACGCCGGAATCGCGGCGGGGGCTGCCGTGAGGAGGGGGGAGCACTTATTCCTTCGGACGGGAGAGACTATATGGTATAATGGCGGTCAGCGTGAAGAAGGCGCAAGGTGGGACTAGTACCGGCCAGTAATCTAACCCCCGGAATGAAGCTCACCCGTCCCCTGGTAAACGCAGGCGGCGTGGTGATGCTCAGCGAGAATACCGAGCTTACCGAAGCCCTTATCAAGAAAATACAGAGAATGGGCGTTGAGGCCGTGCACGTGCAAGGGGAGGCCGTCCCGCTTCCCCCTGCCGAGGAGGTCCTGGCAGAGCTCGACAGGCGCTTCAGGAATGTGGAGAAGGCTGCCCACATGGGGGTTATCAAAAAACTGCTAAAGGAGCATATAGAGAGCCTTTACGAGTGCCATGGACCTGATAACCCTGAAAAATAGAGTAGAGGGGGTACATAACCTCGCCACGATCTAAAGTGCTCAAAATGGTGAACTCGCCGATTTACGGCTTCCCGGGCCGGATATCATCGGTGAACCAGGCTGTGCTCCTCCTCGGCCTTGGCGTGGTGCGCGGTCTCCTGGTCGGCGTCACCGTTTTCGAGCTGATGCAGCAGGTCATGATGGGCCTCCGGGAGCACTCTCTCGGGTGCGCCATCGTTTCCCGCATCATCGCGAGGAAAAAAGCGTTGAAGGACCCGGAGGAAACGTTCGTCTTCGGTCTGCTGCATGACATCGGCAAAGTCGTCCTCTTGCTCCAGTTCCCCCAGGAGTACTCCAAGGCGATGGAACTGGCCCGGCAGAGAGACGTCACCGTATACGAGGTTGAAGGCGACTTCTTTTCCACGACCCATGCGACGGTGGGCGCTTGGATTGCGGAACAATGGAGCTTTCCGCAATCCATTATCGATGTCATCGGGTACCACCACAAGCCCCAGCTCTCGAAGGTCGCCCCTCTCGAGACGGCGGTAGTGCATTTTAGCGATATCCTTATCAGGGGCAGGGGGTTCGGCTTTGCAGGCGATTCCGGGGTGCCGGCGCTCCACCCCTCTGCATGGAAACTGCTCGGCCTTTCGGAGGCCGATATCAGAGAGATCCTGAAGGAGGCCGAGGACCTGCTGGAAGAAGCCGCGGAATTTTGATCCCGACGTGCCCCGATAGTCGGGCGGTTCGTTCTGAAGGCATTCGGATGCTGGAGTGAAAAACACCGTTCACATTTCGCGGGACGCCGCGCTCATCGCCATAACGGAAAGGCTCCTCGAGGGACTCTGCCGGACAATCTCCTTCAGCAACATAGGGTCGGGCCTCGATTACATTTACTCCCTCATCCCGGACCTTCTCATTATCGACCTCGCGATCGACGACTCGCGTATCCTCGATGTGCTGAATACACTGAAGGCTGACCCGATTTTCACTCACCTGCCTACCCTCGCGCTGATCGACGATTCGATTGACCTGCCCCGCTGGGAACACGCCCACATCGAGGACTACGTCTGGAAGTCGCAGATGGAGAGGGATCTCCGGGCGCGCGCCGAGCTTTGCATCGTCCGGGCCGAGCGCGTAGTGGAGGTGAACCCCCTCACCCGGCTTCCCGGCAATATCTCCATCAACAGGGCGATACAGGAGCTAATCGAGAAGAACGCGGTCTTTGCCGTCGGCTACGCAGACCTGGACAATTTCAAGCCTTTTAACGACCATTACGGGTTTACTCGTGGAGACGAGGTGATCAAGATGACGGGAAGGCTCATCTTGAACATCGTCAAGAACAAGCAGCCGTCGGGGAGCTTCGTCGGGCACATAGGCGGGGACGATTTTATCTTCATCATGGACGCCGACCTCATCGACGCGGCCGCCTCGGAGATCGTCACCACCTTCGACCGCATCATCTCCACGTTCTACGACGCAGCCGATAAAACGGCCGGCATAGTCGCCCTCGACAGGCAGGGCAACGCCAAGTCGTTCCCCGTAATGTCCCTTTCCATCGGCATCACCACCAACAGAAACAGGGAGTTCTCTCATTACGGGGAGGTCGCCGAAGCCGCCTCCGAAATGAAGGTCTACGCGAAGCGGACGAAGGGAAGCTGTTTTAAGACCGACAAGCGCCGCCTGCCTCAGAATGGAGAGTAGAAGGCATCTGCCGACATTCAACCACAAGCCCCTAGCCTATCGTTGAACTCGTCCGTGGTGAAGGAGTACTCCTGCGTGCCGTAGCACTCGACTGCAAAGGACGCGCAGACGCTTCCCATGCGCGCGCATTCTTCAATCTCCATCCCTTTGACGAGACCAGTCATCAGGCCGCCCCTGTACGAATCGCCCGCCCCCGTCGGATCGAGAACCTGCCTTGCCCTCACGAGGGGTATGGCTGTTTCGGCGTCGCGGGTGAGGACTTTGGAGCCAAGCTCTCCCATTGTGACGATGACGGCGCCGGCCCTTTCGATAAGGTCTCCCTTGCCCATACGGACTTTCTTCGTGATAAGGTCGATTTCATAGTCGTTGGAGATGAGGACCCGGCATCCCGTAATCGCCTCCGCCAGGCCTTCACTGTCGAGCATAGGCAGCGACTGTCCGGGGTCGAAGATGTAATCGATGCCCCTCTCCTTGCAAAGCCGCGGGTAGCGCACCATATCTTCGAGATTGCCCGGAGATACGATCATCAAGGTCTCCTCCGGCGCCAGTTTGTCGAAATCGAGGCTGGAGGTATATTTCATGGCCCCGGGGTTAAACCCGGTGATCTGGTTGTCGGCCCTGTCGGTGGTGATGTAGGCGCTGGCCGTAAATTCCTCGTCTACGATCCTTATGTGCTCGGTCGAGATGCCCTTCTTCTCGAGCCATTGAAAATACCGGTGATAGTCGAGAGCACCGACGGAGGCCGAGATCAGCGGTTTTTCACCCATCAGCGTAAGAGAATAGGCGATATTGCCCGCCGTGCCGCCGAATTTTTCCTTGACGCCGTTCACCTGGAAGCAGACGTTCAGGACGTGTATCTTTTCCGGAAGAATGTGCTGGGAAAAATATCCCGGAAAATCCATTATCCTGTCGTAGGCCAGCGAGCCGGAAACGATAATAT